>NZ_CP085530.1:1865000-2132500 GCF_020616155.1 Vogesella sp. XCS3
GGCGATGACCTTGACGCTAATATCATTCTCGAGCTGCAGCAGCGGAATGTTGGCCGCAGGAATGTCCTGATAAGCGGCTGGAATCATCTTGCGTGCGCCAGGCAGGTTGATCCACAGCTGAAAGCCGTGCATCAGGCCTTCTTCCTGTTCCGGCATTTCGGAATGGATCACCCCGCGCCCGGCTGTCATCCATTGCACGCCACCAGGCCCGAGCAGGCCTTCATTACCGCCGCTGTCGCGGTGACGCATACGGCCTGCCAGCATATAGGTAACCGTTTCGAAGCCGCGATGCGGGTGCGGCGGGAAACCGGCAATGTAATCGCCCGGGTTATCGGAGCGGAACTCGTCCAGCATCAGAAACGGGTCTAGCCGGCGCTGAAGGTCTTGCGTGAGCACGCGCTTGAGCTTGACACCCGCGCCGTCGGACGTATCGCTACCTTGCACCAGACGCTCTACCTGGCGGGATTGGAATACCTTGCTCATCACTGCCTCCTTGCTTGATTGCTGATAGCGACAATATACAAACATGGCCATGCTGATAAAAGATTAAAAAACTGCCGAGGCCTTTCAAATATTCCGAGCAAGCCAGCTACCTGCGGCCAATATGAAAAAACACCGCACATGGCGGTGTTTGCTGTCACTGTCTGGCGCGGCAGACTCAGTCCGCGTTTTGCCCCAGAATTTCCTGCGCCCAGACCATGGCGTCCAGATGAATGCGGTTTACGTCCTCCGCATCCAGCTTGAGCATGCGCGCCAGCGTGGTCATGCGCTCGTGGTTGTCTTGCTCGGCCGAAATCGCCAGTGCCAGGTACGGTGCAAACAGGCCATGTTGATTGAGCAGCGCATCGATCACGGTAGGCGGCAGCTCCAGCGGCGACAGCGCATCGTTCAGCTCGACCTGCATCAGCGAATCCAGCAGCGAGAACATGCCGGTAAGGAACAGGTGCTCGCACTCCAGCTTGTGGTTGCCGCCCTTTTGCCCCAACGCTTCCATAAAGCGCGCGCGGAACAGCGAGCGCTCCAGCAGTGCCAGCGAGCGGCCATCCTCGCTCTTGCGCGAGGTAAACAGCAGCATGGTCAGCCATTTGAACAAAGACTCGCGCCCCAGCAGCATGAGCGACTCTTCGATGGTCATGACCTTGCGCGACAGGCCATTCATCGGCGAGTTGATAAAGCGCAGCAGCTTGAATAGCAGCACCGAGTCCAGCTTGAACTGTGCGTCGATCTCGCGGCTTTCGGCACCGGCGCGCAAGAGGCGCATGATTTCCAGCACGCGCATCTGGCTGGCGTCGGCCTTGGCGTTGGGCACCGGGTGGAAGTTGGTAAGGAAGCTGCCCTGGTACAGCGCAAAGCGCTTGGCCGCGCCCGGCGTTTTCACGCACACGTCAAACTCTTCTGCCGAGCCGATATTGCGTGCGTACCAACGCGCCGCCGGGTACTTGCCTGGCAGCTGGTCCATAAAGGGGGCCAGCACTTCGTCGGCCGGGGCGGCAAAGTCCATGATCAGCACATCCATGCGCGACAGCATATCGTCCTGCAGCGGCGGCGGCAGCACGCTATGGCCAAATAGTGCCGGCTCGATAGCAAAACGGCGGCCGGCCGCGCGATGCGCGTCGATCTTGCTGATGGTATCGACAGTAACCGGTTCGTCCATGGCCGGGTTCAGCACAAAAATCACCCGCTCGGCAGGAAAGCCTTCCAGTGCCGGGTCGCCCAGAGAAATGGTAGAGATATGCACCAGCGCACGGCGGAAAGCCAGCAGGCGGAACACGTCCATATTGATGAGCGTGCTGATCATCAGCCGGTCGAACTGCGACCACTGGCTAGCGCTGGATTCGCGGCGCTTCACCGCATCACGCACCATGAACTCGTAGGCCACCACGCGCAGCTGCATATCGTGCAGCGGCTGGTGCGTGACAAAGCCCAGGGTATGCGGCAGCACCGGTGCCGGCTCTGCCGCCGCCTGGCCGGCCGGGGTCGCCTTGCCTGCCCCCGGCACGGCGCCGGGCTCGTTGGCCGCAAGCGGTGTGTCTTCTTTGCGGGACAGCTTGTCAAACAGGTTTTTGAACATGGTCAGGCGTCCATCATGGTGCGATAGGTTAATGTCAATTTAGCCGATGCTGCCGGGGATGCGCGGTGTATCCACCCGCACGTCACCACACTGCGCACGATGGCGTAGCGCATGGTCAATCAGCACCAGCGCCAGCATTGCCTCGGCAATAGGCGTGGCGCGAATGCCTACACACGGATCGTGGCGGCCATGGGTTTCTACCGTGATGGCTTCACCGGCCTTGTTGATGCTGCGGCGCGGCTGGGCAATGGACGAAGTCGGCTTGATCGCCATGGAGACTTCGATCTGCTGGCCGGTAGAGATGCCCCCCAGAATGCCGCCCGCGTGGTTACTGGCAAAGCCTTCGGGGGTAAGCTCGTCGCCGTGCTCGCTGCCGCGCTGGGTAACGCAGCCAAAACCGGCGCCGATTTCTACGCCTTTCACAGCGTTGATGTTCATCATGGCGTAGGCGATGTCGGCGTCCAGGCGGTCGTATACCGGCTCGCCCCAGCCTACCGGCACATTATCGGCCACCACGCGCAGGCGGGCGCCGACCGAGTCCAGGCTCTTGCGGATGCTGTCCATATACGCTTCCAGCTGCGGCACCACGCTGTCATCCGCGGCAAAGAACGGGTTGCTATCGACCAGATCCCAGCTTTTGAACGGGATGGCGACGTCGCCGATCTGCGTCATATGGCCACGGATAACGATGCCGAACTGCTCTTTCAGCCACTTCTTGGCGATGGCACCGGCGGCCACGCGCACCGCGGTTTCACGGGCGGAAGAGCGGCCACCGCCACGCGGGTCGCGAATGCCGTACTTGTGCCAGTAGGTGTAGTCGGCGTGGCCGGGGCGGAAGGTGTCGGCGATATTGCCGTAGTCCTTGCTGCGCTGGTCTGTGTTGCGAATCAGCAGGGCGATGGGTGTACCGGTGGTTTTGCCTTCGTATACGCCGGACAGTATCTCGACAGCGTCCGGCTCGCGGCGCTGGGTCACGTGGCGGCTGGTGCCTGGTTTGCGGCGGTCCAGCTCAAGCTGGATATCCGCTTCGGTCAGGGCCAGCCCCGGCGGGCAGCCATCCACAATGCAGCCGATTCCCGGGCCGTGGCTCTCGCCAAAAGAGGTAACAGTAAACAGCAAACCCATGCTATTGCCAGACATCGCTTTATCCCTGAATTCTTGTGTGATCTCACGCGATTCTAGCATGGCTGGCTAGCGTTCGAGCGCCCGCCCTGCCGCTGGCAGGCAGAAGGTTGGCCGCAGCATACCGGCAAAACAAAACCCGGCCGCAGCCGGGTTCGATAAGCCATGCACGAGGTATCGTGCCCGTGCTTACTGCCAGTCCAGAATCACCTTGCCGCTCTGGCCGGACAGCATGGCGGCAAAGCCGGCCTCGAAGTCGTCCACCTTGAAATGGTGGGTCACAATCGGGGTGATATCCAGCCCGGACTGGATCAGCGCCACCATCTTGTACCAGGTTTCGAACATTTCGCGGCCGTAGATGCCCTTGATCTCCAGCCCTTTGAAGATGACCTGGTTCCAGTCGATGGAAGTGTTAGCAGGCGGAATACCCAGCAAGGCAACTTTGCCGCCGTGGTTCATCACATCCAGCATCTGGCGGAAGGCGTGCGGGTTGCCGGACATTTCCAGGCCCACGTCGAAGCCTTCAGTCATGTGCAGCTCCTGCATCACGGCTTTCAGGTCTTCGCGGCCAACGTTCACGGCGCGGGTGGCGCCCATCTGGCGCGCCAGGTCCAGGCGGTAGTCGTTGACGTCGGTAATCACCACATGGCGGGCGCCCACGTGCTTGGCGATAGCCACCGCCATGATGCCGATCGGGCCTGCGCCGGTAATCAGTACGTCCTCGCCCACCAAATTGAAGCTCAGTGCGGTGTGCACGGCATTGCCGAACGGGTCGAAGATGGAGGCCAGGTCGTCGGAAATGTCATCCGGAATCGGGAAGGCGTTGAACGCCGGAATCACCAGGTATTCGGCAAACGCGCCTTCGCGGTTCACGCCCACACCGGTGGTATTGCGGCACAGGTGGCGGCGGCCGGCGCGGCAGTTACGGCAGTAACCGCAGGTGATGTGGCCTTCGCCGGATACGCGCTGGCCAATGGTAAAGCCCTGCACTTCCGAGCCCATGCCGGCCACCACGCCCACGTACTCGTGGCCTACGTGCATCGGCACCGGGATGGTTTTCTGTGCCCAGTCGTCCCAGTTCCAGATATGGATGTCGGTACCGCAAATGGCGGTTTTGGTGATCTTGATCAGCAGGTCGTTATGGCCCACTTCCGGCATTGGTACATCGGTCATGCTCAGGCCGGGTGCGGCCTGCAGTTTGGCGAGTGCTTTCATGCAATTACTCCTGTGTTTTGCCACGGAACCACACGGAACCACACGGACAAGCTAGCCCGCCAGCCGCAGCGTAATGGGGTAGCGGCAAGGCAGTGTCCGGTGTGTTTTCGTGTCTTTCGTGGCAAAGAATCATTTGGTCAAATCACGCCCAGTTTGCGGCCAACCTTGATGAAGGCGGCTACGGTGTGCTGCACCTGCTCCAGCGTGTGGCCGGCGGACATCTGGGTACGGATGCGCGCCTTGCCCTTGGGCACTACCGGGTAGGAGAAGCCGGTGACAAACACGCCTTCGTCCAGCAGGGCCGCAGCCATATCGCCCGCCAGTTTGGCATCGCCCAGCATCACCGGAATGATGGGGTGCTGCCCCGGCACCAGGGTAAAGCCGGCGTCGCTCATGGCGCTGCGGAAGTAATCGGCATTACGTTTGAGGTTGGCACGCAGCGTGTCGCCCTCTTCGGTTTGCAGAATCTGCAGCACTTTCAGGCTGGCGGCGGTAATGGCTGGCGCCAGGGTGTTGGAAAACAGATAAGGGCGCGAGCGCTGGCGCAGCAGGTCTACGATAGGCTGGCGCGCCGATACATAACCGCCCGATGCCCCGCCCAGCGCCTTGCCCAGCGTACCGGTGTAGATATCCACACGGTCGGCCACGCCGCACAGCTCGGGGGTACCGGCACCGCTGTCACCGATAAAACCTACCGCGTGCGAGTCGTCCACCATCACGATGGCACCGTAGCGCTCGGCCACGTCGCACAGGGTTTTCAGGTCGGCGATGATGCCGTCCATGGAGAACACGCCGTCGGTCACCACCAGCTTGAAGCGCGCGCCAGCGGCGTCGGCAGCTTGCAGCTGGGCTTCCAGGTCGGCCATATCGTTATTCTTGTAACGGAAGCGCTTGGCTTTGCACAGGCGCACGCCATCAATGATGGAGGCGTGGTTCAGCTCGTCCGAGATCACCGCGTCTTCTTCGGTGAGCAGGGTTTCGAATACACCACCGTTAGCGTCGAAGCAGCTGGAGTACAGGATGGTGTCGTCGGTGCCCAGAAAGCCGGAAATCGCCGCTTCCAGGTCTTTGTGCACCTGCTGGGTACCGCAGATAAAGCGTACCGAGGCACAGCCGTAACCGTAGTCGTCCAGGCCCTGCTTGGCCGCGGCAATCAGGCGCGCGTCGTCGGCCAGGCCCAGGTAGTTGTTGGCGCAGAAGTTCAGCACATCACGGCCACCGCTCAGGGTGATGCCGGCGCGTTGCGGGGTAGCAATCACGCGCTCCGGTTTTTCAAAACCGTCAGCACGGATATGCGCCAGCGTGGCTTGCAGATGGGCGAGGTAGGTATGGTTCATGGGCTATCCCTGTGGTGTGGCAGGTGCCGTACTGCGGCACGGCTGCAATGTTTCTGTCACCATTCTAGACCCCTGCCCGCCACATTATCAGGGACAGTTTCGCGCGATTTTCCGGGGGTGAGTGTTACCGTGCCGTGCGACAATAGCCAGCCCCTGACTACCCTGCCCGTTCTGCCGTGAGCCAGCCTGCCACTCCCCCACAATGCCGCCACTGCCAGCACTATTACATTACGCACGATGCGCGCTTTCCTTACGGCTGCCGTGCCATGCAGATCAAGAGCAAGCGCTCGCCGGTACTGGATGTACAGGAAGCGACCGGCCGCCAGTGCGTGATGTTTGTGGCCAAGCCGGCGCGCCAGCCATAAAAAATGCGGCCAAGGTTGGCCGCATTGCAAAGAAATCAGGGCGGGGGTTTAGCCGCGGCGGATTACCCGTGCCGCGTCCAGTGCGTAATAGGTCAGGATACCGTCAGCCCCCGCGCGCTTGAACGCCAGCAGGCTTTCCATCATGCATTTTTCTTCATTCAGCCAGCCGTTTTGCACTGCCGCCTTCAGCATGGCGTACTCGCCGGACACCTGATAGGCGTAGGTAGGTACCTTGAAGGTGTCCTTGATACGGCGGATCACGTCCAGGTAAGGCATGCCCGGTTTGATCATCACCATGTCCGCGCCTTCTTCCAGATCCATCGCCACTTCGTACAGCGCCTCGTCCAGGTTGGCCGGGTCCATCTGATAGGTGTACTTGTCGGCGCTGCCCAGGTTGGCCGCCGAGCCTACCGCATCGCGGAACGGGCCATAGAAAGCCGACGCGTATTTGGCGCTGTAAGCCAGAATCTTGGTGTGGATAAAGCCTTCGTCTTCCAGCGCGCTGCGGATCGCGCCGATGCGGCCGTCCATCATGTCGGACGGGCCCAGTACGTCGGCACCGGCGGCAGCGTGGCATAGCGCCTGCTGCACCAGGATTTCGGTGGTCTCATCGTTCAGCACGTAGCCACTATCGTCCAGCAAGCCATCCTGGCCGTGCACGGTGTACGGGTCCAGCGCCAGGTCGGTCATGATGCCCAGCTGCGGGAAGCGTGCTTTCAGCGCCCGCACCACGGTAGGGACCAAGCCATCCGGGTTGTAAGCTTCCTCGCCGGAGTTGTCCTTGCCGGTTTCGATCACCGGGAAGATGGACAGCATCGGAATACCCAGCGCCACCGCTTCGGCAGCCGTGTCCAGCAGTTTGTCCAGGCTCTGGCGCTTCACGCCTGGCATGGACGCTACTTCTTCCTCGCGGCCCTCGCCTTCCAGCACGAATACCGGGTAGATCAGGTCATTGGTGGTCAGCACATTTTCACGCATCAGGCGGCGGGAAAAATCATCACGGCGCATGCGGCGCAGGCGGGTAGCAGGAAAGTAACGGTTGGCAAACATGGGTATCTCTCGGCAGGTGTAGTGAGAACGGGCATGAAGATAGCAAAGCTCAGACCGCGCAGACAGCACTAGTTCAATAAGATTTGCGGCAAAACAAGTTAGCCGCCATGCGGCCAACCCTGCGCCTAGCGCTGTTCTGGCGGCGTCTCTTCTGCGCTGGGGGCGGTGTCACCTGGGCAGCGGTAGGCGCTACCATCCTTGCTGGAAGGCGCGTAGGTACCGGGGATGACGCCAGGCGGCAGCTTGCCGTCGCCACTTTTTTTCGACATGCGCGCCAGCGTGGCGATAACGGTGCCCACCGGGGCAACGATGATCAGTACCCAGAACCAGGTTTCGTGCAGCAGATTCATGGTGTGTCCGCAATGAAAAACGCCGGGGTAGCCCCGGCGTGTCAAGTTTGATTGGTAAGTCGAAGGATATCAGACCTTGTCGTATACCGGTTGGCCGCCATGCTGACGCTCGGCTTCCAGATTGTCTTCTGCCTGGTGGCCGGTCCAGTAGTCGGCATTCTTGATGCCCAGCTTCTCTGGATGGAACACCGGGTCCAGACCCTGCGCTTTTTGCGCTTCGTAATCGCGCAGCGCAATAAAGGCCGGTTTCTGCAGCAACAGGATGGCGGCAATGTTCATCCACGCCATCATGCCCACACCGATATCGCCCAGGCCCCAGGCCAGGTCAGCCGTTTTCACGGTGCCGTATACCACGGTAGCCATGATGCCTACTTTCAGTACCAGGGTCAGCCATGGGCGGTTTACCTTGCGGCTCAGGTAGGCGATGTTGGTTTCGGCAATGTAGTAGTAAGCGATGATGGTGGTGAAGGCAAAGAAGAACAGTGCCACCGCCACAAACACGCTACCAAAGCCCGGCATGATGTTTTCCATGGCGGTCTGCACATACCCAGGGCCTGCTGCCACACCGGCAATACCGGTGAACATGGCCTGACCATCCGGGCCTTGTACGTTGTACTGGCCGGTAATCAGCAGCATGAAGGCGGTAGCCGAGCATACGAACAGGGTATCGATGTAGACCGAGAACGCCTGCACCAGGCCTTGCTTGGCAGGGTGGGATACCGCAGCGGCAGACGAAGCGTGCGGGCCGGTACCCTGGCCAGCTTCGTTGGAATACACACCACGCTTCACGCCCCACTGGATCGCCAGACCCAGGATGGCGCCAAAGCCGGCATCCATACCGAAGGCACTCTTGAAGATCAGGCTCAGCACGTGTGGCAGCTGATCAATATGCAAGGCCACAATCACGCAGGCCACAATGATGTAGGCCAGTGCCATGAACGGCACCACGATCTCGGCAAACTTGGCGATACGCTTCACGCCGCCAAAGATGATGAAGCCCAACATCAGCGCCAGGATGGCTGCGGTGACATTAGGATCAATGCCCAAGGCTTTTTCCAGACCGGCACCAATGGAGTTGGACTGGGTACCCGGCAGCAGCACGCCGCAGGCAAAGATGGTTGCAATCGCAAACACGATGGCAAACGGCTTCATACCCAGGCCTTTTTCAATGTAGAAAGCCGGGCCGCCACGGTACTCGCCATTGATCTTCTCTTTGTAGATCTGGCCGAGGGTGGATTCGACAAACGCCGAGCTGGCGCCCAGGAAGGCTACCATCCACATCCAGAAGATGGCGCCGGGGCCACCAAAGGTGATGGCTGTGGCCACACCGGCAATGTTGCCGGTACCCACACGGCCAGCCAGGGTCATGGCCAGCGCCTGGAACGACGATACGCCGCTGCTATCGCTTTTGCCGTCAAACATCAGGCGGATCATTTCGCCAAAATGGCGTACTTGCGCGAAACGGCTACGGATAGAGAAATACAGGCCAACGCCAAGGCAAAGGAAAATCAGCCCTTTGCTCCAGATCCAGCCGTTCAGAAAATCGACTAACTCCTGCATGTTTGCTCCTTTGATGTCAGGTATTTGCTTTCCCACAAAGCCGGTAGCCTGGTCGGGGCTACCGCATCGCGCAGGTCGTTGTCGCCCGCTTTGCGAAGCCGCAACCATACTGAAACAAAACCTGTAGAGCTAGACGCCTGGATACATTAACCATTATTTGTCAGACAATCGCCGCCACGCGCACGATGATTGCCGGAAAATAAAAAAACGCACCGCGGGTAAACCCTGGCGGTGCGTCCTGGCTACAACAATATTTCGATAAGCTTAACCGAAGAAATCCTTCAGCTTGTCGACAAACGACTTGGCACGCGGGGTGTGGGTAGCCACATCACCCTGGCTGATCGCCTCGAATTCGCGCAGCAGCTCGCGCTGGCGCTCGGTCAGGTTCACCGGGGTTTCCACCACCACGTGGCACATCAGGTCGCCAATGTCGGCGCCACGCACCGATTTCACGCCCTTGCCACGCACGCGGTAAACGCGGCCGCTCTGCGTTTCGGCAGCGATCTTCACCTTCACCATGCCGTCCAGCGTCGGGATTTCCACCTCGCCACCCAGCGCGGCTACGGTAAAGCTGATCGGCATTTCGCAGTGCAGGTCTTTGCCATCGCGCTCGAACACGCTGTGCTTCTTGACGTGCACGACCACGAACAAATCGCCGGACGGGCCGCCGTTCTGGCCCGGCTCACCCTCGCCGGACAGGCGGATGCGGTCACCCTCATCCACACCAGCAGGAATCTTCACGTTCAGCGTCTTGTGCGTCTTCACCTGGCCGGCACCGTGGCACTTGTGGCACGGGTCGGTAATCTGCTTGCCGCTGCCATGGCAGGTAGGGCAGGTTTGCTGGATGGAGAAGAAGCCCTGGCTCATGCGTACCTGGCCGTGGCCACCGCAGGTGGTACACGTTTTCGGTTGGGTGCCTGGTTTGGCGCCGCTGCCGTGGCACACGTCGCAGCTTTCATGCGACGGGATGCGGATCTGCTTTTCGCAGCCGCGCGCGGCTTCTTCCAGCGTGATTTCCATGTTGTAACGCAGGTCGGAGCCACGGTACACATTGCTGCGCCCGCCACGGCCACCACCGCCGCCACCAAAGATATCGCTGAAAATATCGCCGAAATCAAAGCCGCCAAAGCCCTGGCCGCCACCGCCCATACCGGCTTGCGGGTCCACGCCGGCGTGGCCGTACTGGTCGTAGGCGGCACGCTTTTGCGGGTCGGACAAGATCTCGTAGGCTTCCTTGCCTTCCTTGAACTTGTCTTCTGCTTCCTTGCTGTCCGGGTTACGGTCCGGGTGGTACTTCATCGCCAGCTTGCGATAGGCCTTCTTGATGTCGTCGTCCGACGCATCGCGATTGACGCCCAGTACCTCGTAGAAATCCTTTTTCGCCATGCTGTCTCACCTCGCGCCAACCATCAGGGTTGGCCGCATATCATGGAAAAGGCACAGCGCCCCCGAAAGGGCCTGTGCCTTGCCGTTATCGCAGAAGCTTACTTCTTCACTTCTTCGAATTCGGCGTCAACCACGTTGCCGTCGTCTTTCTTGCCGTCAGCCTGTGGCTCGGCAGTGGCGCCTTCGGCACCCTTGTCGGCGTACATGTGCTCGGCCAGTTTGTGCGAGGCAGTCATCAGCGCCTGAACCTTGGCGTCGATGGCTTCTTTGTCGTCACCACCGATCACTTCTTCGGCTTCTTTCAGCGCGGCTTCGATCGCGGCTTTTTCGTCAGCAGAGATCTTGTCGCCGTACTCGGTCAGCGATTTTTTCACGCTGTGAATCAGGCCTTCACCCTGGTTGCGGGCTTGTACCAGTTCGGACAGTTTCTTGTCTTCTTCGGCGTTCAGCTCGGCGTCACGCACCATTTGCTGGATTTCGTCTTCGGACAGGCCGGACGAAGCCTGGATGGTGATGTTGGCTTGCTTGCCGGTAGCCTTGTCTTTGGCAGACACGTGCAGGATACCGTTGGCGTCGATGTTGAATTCCACTTCGATCTGCGGTACGCCACGCGGTGCCGGCGGGATATCACCCAGGTTGAACTGGCCCAGCGACTTGTTGGCCGCAGCTTTTTCACGCTCGCCTTGCAGCACGTGGATGGTTACCGCGGTCTGGTTGTCGGCTGCAGTGGAGAACACTTGCGACGCTTTGGTCGGGATGGTGGTGTTCTTCTGGATCAGCTTGGTCAGGATGCCGCCCATGGTTTCGATACCCAGCGACAGCGGGGTCACGTCCAGCAGCAGTACGTCTTTGCGGTCGCCCGACAGGACGGAACCCTGAATGGCGGCGCCTACAGCGACGGCTTCGTCCGGGTTCACGTCACGGCGTGGCTCTTTACCGAAGAAGGCTTTTACGGCTTCCTGTACTTTCGGCATACGGGTCTGACCGCCCACCAGAATCACGTCGGTGATGTCAGCCAGCGACACGCCAGCGTCTTTCAGCGCTACCTTGCACGGCTCGATGGAGCGCTGTACCAGGTCTTCTACCAGGCTTTCGAACTTGGCGCGGGTGATTTTCATCGCCAGGTGTTTCGGGCCGGTAGCGTCCATGGTGATATACGGCAGGTTCACTTCGGTCTGGGTGGCGGACGACAGTTCGATCTTGGCTTTTTCAGCGGCTTCTTTCAGGCGCTGCAGGGCCATCACGTCGTTCTTCAGGTCAACGCCTTGCTCTTTCTTGAACTCGGTAACGATGTAGTCGATCACGCGCTGGTCGAAGTCTTCGCCGCCCAGGAAGGTGTCACCGTTGGTAGCCAGCACTTCGAACTGGTGCTCGCCGTCTACGTCGGCGATTTCAATGATGGAAATATCGAAGGTACCACCGCCCAGATCGTATACGGCGATCTTGCGGTCACCTTCTTGCTTGGCCAGGCCAAAAGCCAGGGCTGCAGCAGTCGGTTCGTTGATGATGCGCTTTACGTCCAGGCCGGCAATACGGCCTGCATCTTTGGTGGCCTGACGCTGGCTGTCGTTGAAGTAAGCCGGTACGGTAATCACGGCTTCGGTGACTTCTTCGCCCAGGTAGTCTTCGGCGGCCTTTTTCATCTTGCGCAGCACTTCTGCGGAGATCTGCGGCGGGGCCAGTTCCTGGTCGCGTACTTTCACCCAGGCATCGCCGTTTTTGGCGCGCATGATCTCGAAAGGCATCATATCGATGTCTTTCTGTACTTCTTTGTCTTCAAAACGATGGCCAATCAGGCGCTTCACCGCGTACAGGGTGTTTTTCGGGTTGGTCACGGCCTGACGCTTGGCCGGTGCACCTACCAGGATCTCGCCGTCTTCCATGTAAGCAATGATGGAAGGGGTGGTACGTGCGCCTTCGGCGTTCTCGATTACTTTCGGGTTGCCGCCTTCGATTACGGCCACGCAGGAGTTGGTTGTACCCAGGTCAATACCGATAATTTTGCCCATGACTGGCTATTCCTTTCGTCAAACTTTGTCTCTTAAACCGCCGCAGTGTTGGCCGCAGCGGCCTGTTGTTCTGTCAGATATTGGCTATCGCCACAATTTCAAGAGGGACTCAAACCACGCTGGCCTTCAGGCTTTGGGCTTGGCTACCACCACCATGGCCGGGCGCAGTACGCGGTCGGCAATCAGGTAGCCTTTTTGCATGACACGCACCACGGTGTTGGCTTCGGCTTCCGATTCTTCGGTGCTGATGGCCTGGTGTTTGTGCGGGTCCAGCTTTTCACCCAGCGGGCTGATCTCGGTGATCTGGCCTTTCTCGAAAGCGGCGCTCAGCTGCTTCAGGGTCAGGTCCACACCAAATTTGAGTGTTTCAAACTGGCCGGACTGATCCAAAAGTGCCATTTCCAGGCTGTCTTTTACCGCCAGCAGTTCGGAGGCGAACTTCTGCGCGGCAAACTTCTGGGCGTTCACGACATCATCCGCGGCACGGCGGCGAACGTTTTCGGTTTCGGCCCGTGCACGCAGATACTGTTCTTTCAGTTCTGCAACTTCGGCTTCCAGTGCAGCGACGCGGGTTTCTGCGGTATCCGCCGCGTTTTCATTCGGGGTCTGCCCCTGATCAAGCACTTCTTCTGCTTGGCTATTCTGATTTTCCTGCATGACGCTTCCATTTGGCTGAAGTCAAAAAGACCTTTTCCAGATAGGGGCATCGTGTGGAATTTCAAGCCCCCGGAAACAGGCTTTTCCATGTGCGCTTGTTTGCCATTCTTTTCGCAAGTGCACAAAAACAAGCGTTCGAATCGGTTCGTTTGCGTGCACGTTTGTTACCAATTGAAAACAAAGGATTTTTTTTTGCTGCACTGCACACTTTCCGATTTTTTTATGCTTAAATGTTTCCACAACAGCGCTACTGCACGGCCCGCCAGCCCCTTATCCGGGGCGGTTTCCGGCAGCCAAAGCCACCCCCAAACCAGGTGGCGACAAGACGCATAAAGGCCGGAACACCGGCCCGCATCAACAGAAACTGGGAGTGCCGGCTTACCGGCAAAACGAAACTATCAAAGTGAAGGGTTTACCATGACTACTCGCGAACAACGCATCGCCGCCATTCAACACGACTGGGATACCAATCCGCGCTGGAAAGGCATCAAACGCGGTTACACCGCTGCTGATGTAGAGCGTCTGCGCGGCTCGCTGCAAGTCGAGCACACCATTGCCCGTGCCGGCGCCGAGAAGCTGTGGAATCTGGTGAACAACGAGCCGTACATCAACTGTCTGGGCGCACTCACCGGCGGCCAGGCCATGCAACAAGTAAAAGCGGGCATCAAGGCCATCTACCTGTCCGGCTGGCAAGTTGCCGCTGACAACAACGAATACGCTGCCATGTACCCGGACCAGTCGCTGTACCCGGTTGACTCGGTACCGAAAGTGGTAGAGCGCATCAACAACGCCTTCACCCGTGCTGACGAAATCCAGCATTCCAAAGGCCTGGAAAAAGGCGATGCCGGTTACGTAGACTACTACGCTCCGATCGTAGCCGATGCCGAAGCCGGTTTCGGTGGCGTACTGAACGCCTACGAACTGATGAAAGCCATGATCCGTGCAGGCGCTTCCGGCGTGCACTTTGAAGATCAGCTGGCTTCCGTGAAAAAATGCGGCCACATGGGCGGCAAGGTACTGGTACCGACCCAGGAAGCCGTACAGAAACTGATCGCCGCCCGTATGGCTGCCGACGTATACGGCGTGCCTACCCTGGTGATCGCCCGTACTGACGCGGAAGCTGCCGACCTGCTGACCAGCGACTACGATGAAAACGACAAGCCATTCCTGACCGGCGAACGTACTGCCGAAGGCTTCTACAAGACCAAGAAAGGTCTGGAGCAAGCCATCAGCCGTGCCGTAGCCTACGCCGAGTACGCTGACCTGGTATGGTGCGAAACCGGTACCCCGGATCTGGAATTCGCCCGCCGCTTCGCCGAAGCCGTACACGCCAAACACCCGGGCAAGATGCTGGCTTACAACTGCTCGCCTTCCTTCAACTGGAAGAAAAACCTGGACGATGCCACCATCGCCAAGTTCCAGCGCGAGCTGGGCGCCATGGGCTACAAGTACCAGTTCATCACCCTAGCTGGCATCCACAACATGTGGTACAACATGTTCGATCTGGCACAAGACTACGTGGCGCGCGGCATGTCCGCCTACGTGGAGAAGGTACAGGAGCCGGAATTCGCTGCACGCGACCGTGGCTACACCTTCGTATCGCACCAGCAGGAAGTGGGCACCGGTTACTTCGACGACATCACCACCGTGATCCAGGGTGGCAAGTCCTCGGTTACCGCGCTGACCGGCTCTACCGAAGAAGAGCAGTTCCACTAAGCTTTACGACATCAAACGGCGACTCGACCCCGCCGTCTGCGTCAAAAACCCCCGTCCTGTGACGGGGGTTTTTCTTTTCAAGCCTGCGGCCAACTTGCGCTATCGGCAACGGTAAAGCGGTGCTGGCACAAGCCAAACAAAACCCCCGTTCGCTGACGGGGGTTTTACCTAAGCAGCTTACAACGCTTGCTTATGCATCAAGCTTTGTGCAGCAGCGAACGCTGGCGCGAATAGCCAAAGTACACCACCAGGCCAATCAGCAACCATACGGCAAAGCATACCCAGGTCAGCCAGGACAGCTGGCTCATCAGGAACACGCAGAACACAATGGCCAGCGCCGGTACGTAGGGCACGCCGGGGCAATGGAATTTGCGCGGCAGATTCGGCTCGCGCTTGCGCAGCACGATAATGGCCGCAGCAATCAGCGAGAACGCCGCCAGCGTGCCGATATTCACCAGCTCGGCCAGCGTACCCAGCGGCACAAAGCCGGCGATCAGCGCGATGATGCTACCGATCAGCCAGGTGGCCTTGTAAGGGGTACCGTATTTCGGGTGTACATCGCTGAAGATTTTCGGCAGCAGGCCATCACGCGACATGGCAAACAGGATGCGGGTCTGGCCGTAGGTCATCACCAGAATCACCGTCAGCATGCCCAGGATCGCGCCCAGGTCGACAAAGCCGGCGAACCAGTCCAGCTTGGCCACTTGCAGCGCCAGCGATACCGGGTGGTCAATACCCTTGAACTGCATATAAGGCACGATACCGGTCATGATGGCCGATACCACCACGTACAACAGCGAGCAGATACCCAGCGACCACAGCACGCCACGCGGAATATCCTTGTCCGGGTTTTTGACTTCTTCGGCGGCGCAGGTCACCGCATCAAACCCCAGAAAGCTGAAAAACACGATCGCCGCGCCATGGAACACGCCATCCATGCCGTAGGGCAACGCCGGGCTCCAGTTGGCCGGTTTCACATGCCAAACCGCCACGCCGATAAACACCAGCACCACCGCCACCTTGATCAGCACTACCACGTTGTTCACGCGTTTGGATTCTTTGATACCAAACGCCAGCAGTGCGGTCACCAGCATGGCAATAACAAACGCCGGCAGGTTGAAAACGGTATCTACCCCCGGGCGGGCACCCGCCGCTGCGGTCAACGCATCAGGCAGATGCACACCAAAGCCCGCCAGCAAGCTCTGGAAATAGCCAGACCAGCCCACCGATACCGCCGAAGACGCCAGCAGGTACTCCAGCATCAAATCCCAGCCGATAATCCACGCCACCAACTCGCCCAACGTGGCGTAGGCATAGGTATAGGTAGAACCGGACACCGGCAGCATGGCGGCAAACTCCGCGTAGCACAGCGCAGCGAAGCCGCAGGCGATGGCACCAATGATGAAAGACAGCACCAGCCCGGGGCCAGCCACTGTCGCACCGGTGCCGGTCAGCACGAAAATACCGGTGCCGATGATGGCGCCAATACCCAGCATGGTCAGGTCGAAAGCGGACAGCTCCTTGCGCAGCACCCCCGCGCCTTGCGATGCGGCCATCATCTGATGAACGTCTTTCTTGCGTAACAAACTCATTCTCTTGTCCCTGCCCGGCCAATGAAAACGCGCCCTCGTGGGGCGCGAAAACCGCCGGCTTTGTCAGTGTTGTTGTAGTGAACATGGCACCCGCCTGCGTTCAGGCTAGCGCGCAAGGGCGCGACTATGCCGCAGGGCCATCGGCACTTTCAAGCAGTCAGCGATGCACGCCACATTGGATACAGACTCCAATACACAACAAGTCACGCGATCTATGCCAAGTCATCGGCAAGGCAGGCAGGATTTCACCCTGATCCAGTATGAATGCAGCACAACCCTGTCTGTTTGGACAGGGTTGGCTATTTTGTTTCAATAAGTAGGGCTGAATGCTGGCAACGCCCATTACAAATCAGGACAATGCAATATACATGGCAGAAAAGACTTGGCAGCCCTACGCCAACCCGTGCCATTTATCACTATTAAAGTAAAAAATGTTATGGGTTTTTGCGCCTGTTTCCTGACATAACTTGGCGGTACACTGGCAAAAAAATGCAGAGCCCGCATACCAAGCGGCCATGACAACATCAATACGGAGAGAGTGCATGGCGTTGCAACTGCCGCAAGGCGTAGAGATACTGGCCCCGGTCAAACCGGCTCATGAAGCGCTGTTCAGCACGGCTGCGCTGGACTTTATTGCCAGCCTGCACCGGCAGTTCGATACACGGCGGCGTCATCTTTTATTGCAGCGTCAGCAACGCCAGGCACAACTGGATGCAGGCCACCTGCCCGACTTTCTGCCGGAGACACGCGCCATCCGCGAGGGCGACTGGCAAATCGCCCCTCTGCCCGCCGAGCTGCAAGACCGCCGAGTAGAGATCACCGGCCCGGTAGAGCGCCGCACCATGATCAATGCCATGAATGCCGGCGCCAGCTGCTTCATGGCCGACTTCGAAGACGCGACCAGCCCCGGCTGGGACAATATCGTTAGCGGCCACCAGAACGTAAGCGACGCCTGGCGCGGTACCCTGAGCTACCACAGCCCGGAAGGCAAGCATTACCAGCTGAACCCTGCCCACGCCACGCTGATGGTGAGGCCACGCGGCTGGCACCTGGCCGAAAAACACCTGCGGGTGGATGGCCAGCCCGTCAGCGCCGCCCTGTTCGACTTTGGGCTGAGCTTTTTCCACCACGCCAGCCCCCTGCACGCCGCCGGCAAAGGCATCTACTACTACCTGCCCAAGCTGGAAAACCACCACGAAGCCGTGCTGTGGAATGACGTGTTTGTGGCGGCACAGGCTGCGCAGAGCCTACCCACCGGCACCATACGCGCCACCGTGATGATCGAACACATCCTGGCGGCGTTCGAAATGCACGAAATCCTGTACGCCCTGCGCGAGCACAGCGCCGGCCTGAACGCCGGGCGCTGGGACTACCTGTTCAGCTGCATCCGCGCATTTTGCCAAGCCAGGCATTTCTGCCTGGCAGACCGCGAACGCATCAGCATGACCGTGCCCTTCATGCGCTCCTACGCCCTGCTATTGCTGAAAACCTGCCACCAGCGCGGCGCACCGGCCATAGGCGGCATGTCGTCACTGGCACCCAACAAGCACGACCCGGCAGCCAACGACCAGGCAATGGCGGCGATCTTCCAGGAAAAACAGCGCGAAGCGCGCGATGGCTACGATGGTAGCTGGGTAGCCCACCCGGCGCTGGTACCGCTGGCGCTGGACGCCTACCGCAGCGTGCTGGGCGATGCGGCCAACCAGCTGGCACGCCAGCGCGACGACGTGCACATCAGCGCGGCTGACTTGCTGAACTTTCAGCCTGAAGCGCCGATTACCGAGCAAGGCATCCGCAACAATATCAGCGTGGGCATACAGTACCTGGGCGCCTGGATGAGCGGGCGCGGCTGCGTACTGATTCACCAGCAGCTGGAAGAAGCCTCCACCGCCGAAATTGCCCGGGCGCAGCTATGGCAGTGGGTACACAGCCCCAAAGGCTATCTGGACGATGGCCGCAAGATCAGCCTAGCCCTGGTGCGCAGCCTGGCCGCAGACGAAATCAACCGGCTGCACGCCGAGTACGGCAGCCGCTGGAGCCGGCATTTTGACGATGCGGCCCTGCTGTTCGACTTGCTGGTCAGCAGCGAGGAATTTATCGATTTCTTTACCCTGCCCGGGGCCGAGTATCTGGATTAGGCCCAGTCTGAAATAAAGCGACTACACAATTCGCCAGCATTCACCCCCTGCGGCCAACCTTGTTGGCCGCATTCTTTTTGCACACGCACCATGTTGGCACATTCTACTTTTTGAATACAATATTTGGAATATTATTGCTTTGCACAATCTGAAAGCCCTGAAGCTTTGACATATCATTGCGCAAATATCGCATTGCACAACAACCTGTCACGCCCCGGAGCTAGCAAGATGAGCACGATTGTCCGCCGTACCCTCCTGGCTGCAGCACTGGCTGCCAGCCTGCCCCTGTTTGCCCACGCCGCCGAGCAAAAGTCGGTCGCCGTTACCGCCATCGTGGACCACCCGGCACTGGACGCCGCACGCAAAGGCATCGAGGACGAACTGAAAGCCGCCGGTTTCGAGCCGGGCAAGCAGATCAAGTACCAGTACCAGAGCGCACAGGGCAACCCGGCCACCGCCGCGCAGATCGCCAAGAAATTCGTGGGTGATGCGCCGGACGTGATCGTGGCCATCGCCACCCCTAGCGCCCAGGCCGCCGTAGCCGCTACCCGCAGCATTCCGGTGGTGTTCACCGCCGTTACCGACCCGGTTGCCGCCAAGCTGGTACCGAGCTGGCAGCCGTCCAAAACCAACGTGACCGGTGTATCCGACAAACTGGCGCTGGCACCGCAGCTGGACCTGATCGCCAAGATCAAGCCGGGTGCCAAGCGCGTGGGCATGGTGTACAGCCCGGGTGAAGTGAACTCGGTAGTGGTGGCCAAAGAGCTGAAAACCGAGCTGGCCAAGCGCGGCATGAGCCTGGTAGAAGCCCCTGCACCGCGTACCGTGGACGTGGCCCCGGCCGCCAAGAACCTGATCGGTAAAGTGGACG
This sequence comes from Vogesella sp. XCS3, assembly GCF_020616155.1. NCBI lineage: Bacteria > Pseudomonadati > Pseudomonadota > Betaproteobacteria > Neisseriales > Chromobacteriaceae > Vogesella > Vogesella sp. XCS3. The sequence continues at coordinate 1,884,440 of NZ_CP085530.1, forward strand.
TGCTGTACACCAGCACCGACAACAACGTGGTGTCCACCTACGAATCGCTGGCCGCCGTGGCCCAGCAAGGCAAGCTGCCGCTGGTGGCGTCCGATACCGACTCGGTGAAACGTGGCGCCATCGCCGCCCTGGGCCAGAACTACTACGACATCGGCCGCCAGACCGGCAAGCTGGTGGTGCGCATCCTGAAGGGCGAAAAAGCCGGCGCCATCGCCCCGCAGGTAGGCGACAAGCTGTCGCTGACGCTGAACCCGGCTGCCGCCCAGAAACAGGGCGTCACCCTGAGCCCGGCGCTGCTGAAAGAAGCCAGCGATACCGTGAAGTAAAGCCGTCAGGTTGGCCGCACACCTTGCGGCCAACCTGTCACTCCACCGCGCAGCCACGAGCTGCGCGTTGCTATTGAAAGACCCGCATCATGACCCTGATCGCCCTGATGGGTGCCATGGAAATCGGCCTGATCTTCGCCCTGGTGGCGCTGGGTGTGCTGATTTCCTTCCGCATCCTCGACTTCCCCGACCTCACGGCCGATGGCAGCTTCCCGCTGGGCGGCGCCGTGGCCGCTACCCTGATTGCCGGCGGCCACGACCCGTGGCTGGCCTGCGGCGTGGCCGCGCTGGCCGGCGCGGCTTCCGGCTGGCTGACCGCCTGGCTCAATGTGCGCCTGGGCATCCTGCAGCTGCTGGCGTCCATTCTGGTGATGATCGCGCTGTACTCGATCAACCTGCGCATCATGGGTGCACCCAATATGCCGCTGATCGGCAGCCCTACCATTTTCAGCCCCTTCATCGGCGAGAACTTCGATATTGCCTGGCAGGTACAACCCGCCATGTTGGCCGCACTGATCGTGGTCGCCAAGCTGGGGCTGGACGTGTTCTTTGCCTCGCAGGCCGGCCTGGCCATGCGCGCCACTGGCGCCAACGCCCGCATGGCGCGTGCCCAGGGCATTGCTACCGAACGCATGGTGCTGGCCGGCATGGCGCTGTCCAATGCGCTGATCGCCACCGCCGGTGCGCTATACGTGCAAACCCAGGGCGGCGCGGATGTGTCGATGGGCGTGGGCACCATCGTGGTGGGCCTGGCCGCGGTCATCATCGGTGAAACGCTGCTGCCGTCGCGCACGCTGTGGGTCATCACGCTGGCCACCGTGCTGGGCGCCTTGCTGTACCGCCTGCTGATCGCGCTGGCGCTGAACGCCGACTTCATCGGCCTGCAGGCACAAGACCTCAACCTGATCACCGCACTACTGGTGGGCTTCGCCCTGGTGCTGCCCAAGCTGAAGGCCAAGCTGGCCCGCAAACCCGGAGGAGCCCGCTGATGCTGCGCGCCGATAATCTGTTCAAGACCTTCAACCCCGGCACGCCGATCGAAAACCCGGTGCTGCGCGGCCTGTCGCTGCAAATCGACAGCGGCCAGTTTGTCACCGTGATCGGCAGCAACGGCGCCGGCAAATCCACCTTCCTGAACGCGCTGGCTGGCGACGTAATCGTGGATAGCGGCAGCCTGCACATCGACGGCAAAGACGTCACCCGCACGCCGGGCTGGCAGCGCGCCGCTCTGGTGGCACGCGTGTTCCAGGACCCGATGGCCGGTACCTGCGAAAACCTCAGCATCGAAGAAAACATGGCGCTGGCCTACTACCGCGGCCGCAAGCGCGGCTTTGGCCCGGCGCTGAACCGTGGCCTGCGCGAGCTGTTCCGCGACAAGCTGGCCACGCTGAAGCTGGGGCTGGAAAACCGCCTGCCAGACCGCATGGGCCTGCTGTCCGGCGGCCAACGTCAGGCGGTGAGCCTGCTGATGGCCAGCCTGCAGCCGTCGCGCATCCTGCTGCTGGACGAACACACCGCCGCGCTGGACCCGAAAACCGCTGCCTTCGTGCTGGAGCTGACCGACCGCATCGTGCACGAGAACCAGCTCACCGCGCTGATGGTGACGCACTCCATGCGCCAAGCGCTGGACCACGGCCACCGTACCGTGATGCTGCACCAAGGGCGCGTGGTGCTGGACGTCGCCGGCGAGGAGCGCGGCCGCATGCAGGTCACCGACCTGCTGGCCATGTTCGAGAAGACCCGCGGCGAAGCCATCGACGACGATGCCCTGCTGCTAGGCTGATCGCCAACCACACCAGACAGACACGGCGCCAGGCCGTGTTTGTCTGGCGTAACAGCAAGCACATGAAATAACACGATTATTGGCAATTTTATGCACGACAGATAGCAGAATGCGTTAGGGTAGAGAACCGGCAGCGTGCCGCACAGTCTGATGTTTTTTGACAAGGAAACTCACCATGCGCCTGACTCTCCCCGCCCTGACCCTGTTGTGCACCCTGCCCGCTGCCACCATGGCCGCCGACGCTGGCGTCACCGTGCTGAACCTGTCCGCCAACGCCAGCCAGGAGCTGGCCAACGACGAAATCAATGCCAGCCTGTACGTGCAAGACCGGCAGCCGCAGGCAAACACGCTGGCCGACCGTATCAACAAGGCGCTGAACCGCGCGCGCCAGGACGCCGAACCCTACCGCAAGGTCACCTTCAGCAGCGGTAGCTACAACACCTGGCCAGACTACGACAAGAACGGCAAGATCATCGGCTGGCAAGCACGAGCCGAGGTCAAACTGCGCAGCAGCGAGTTTGCCGACACCGCCGAGCTGATTGCCCGCCTGCAAAAATACATGGCACTGGAAGGCGTACAGTTTGGCGTCTCCGACCGTAGCCGCAGCCAGGCCGAAGCGCAGCTGATCCCGCAAGCCATTGCCGCGCTACAAGCCCAAGCCACCGCCGCCGGCAAAGCACTGGGCAAACACCAGCAGCAGGTAACCGAGCTGAGTATCGGCAGTGCGCAGCCGCACTACCCGGTGATGATGCGAGCCAAGGCCGAAATGGCCGCAGCGCCTGCCGCCGATGTCGCACCGGTAAACTTTCAGCCGGGCCAGAGCGTGATTCAACTAAACATTAATGGCAAAGTGGAAATTCGATAACACTTTACACAGTATACATAAATATTGTGCTATGTTGCTGCCTAGGCTATGCGCTATAACGCACTCATTCCACTCACACTTTTGATGGCTACCCATGAAACTGATCGCCTCGCTAACCAGCCCCTACGCCCGTAAGGTGCGCATTGTCCTGGCAGAGAAAAAGATCGACTGTCCGCTACAGCTGGATATTCCGTGGGAAAGCACGTCCACCGTGGCCGACTTCAACCCGCTAGGCAAGGTACCCGTGTTGCTGATGGACGATGGCAGCAGCCTGTACGATTCGCGCGTGATTGTGGAATACCTGGACACCATCTCGCCGGTATCGCGCCTGCTGCCGCAAGACAAGCGCCAGCTCATCGAAACACGGCGTTTCGAAGCACTGGCCGACGGCATTTGCGACGCGGCCGCCAATATCGTGATGGAAGGCCGCCGCCCGGCGGTGCAGCAGAGCCAGGAATGGGTAGACCGCCAGCACGGCAAGGTCACCCGCGGCCTGGCCGCGCTGTCGGCCATGCTGGGCGAGCGCCACTGGTGCAACGGCGAAGGCTACAGCCTGGCCGACATTGCCACCGGCTGCATGCTGGGCTATCTGGACTTCCGCTTTGCCGACCTGCCGTGGCGCGACCTGTACCCCAACCTGGAAAGGCTATACGACAAGCTGTCGGCCCAAGCCAGCTTTGCCGATACCGTGCCACCGGCAAGCTAAGCAGGTACTCCCCCACTCAACGCCGCGCCTGTCGCGGCGTTTTGTTTATCGATGCTGCCCCGCAACAGGGCAACACAACGGCGCTTGACGCCAGGCTGACTGCCGTGTTTTTATAAACCCCATGAATACCAAACCCGCATCCGCATTCGTGTTTTTTTCCTGGTGGCGCCTCTAACGGCGGCACCGCGGTTGCGTACGTAAAGCAAACCCGGGAGCAGCTGACAAGGCGCCCGGGTTTATCACTTCCAGCAGTACCCCACCCAGCGCCCAGTCGGCCTCCCCGATATAACGGAGATCGGCATGAGCTTACTGGACACAGTTTCCCCGCAAGACATCATTCTTACCGGTGACCGCACCACCGGCCCGCTGCACCTGGGCCACTACGTGGGCTCGCTGCGCAACCGCGTCATCCTGCAAGAGCGCTGCCCGCAGTTCCTGCTGCTGGCCGACGCCCAGGCGCTGACCGACAATATGGGCAACTACCTGAAAGTGCGTGAAAACGTGCTGGAAGTGGCGCTGGACTACCTGGCCGTGGGCATTGACCCGGCCAAGAGCACCATCTTCATCCAGAGCCTGGTACCGGAGCTCACCGAGCTGGCGTCGTACTACCTGAACCTGGTGACCGTGTCGCGGCTGGAGCGCAACCCCACCATCAAGGACGAGATCAAGCTACGCGGCTACGAGCGCGACATCCCGGCCGGTTTCCTCACCTACCCCGCCGCCCAGGCCGCCGACATCACCGCCTTCAAGGCCACCATCGTGCCGGTAGGCGCCGACCAGATCCCGATGATCGAGCAGACCAACGAAATCGTGCGCCGCTTTAACGGCAGCGTGGCCGAGCCGGTGCTGGTGGAAGCCCGCGCCGTGGTGCCGGACGCCGGCGCCCGCCTGCCAGGCGTGGACGGCAAGGCCAAGATGTCCAAATCGCTGGGCAATGCGCTGACACTGGGCGCCAGCGCCGACGACATCAGCCAGGCCGTGAAAATGATGTACACCGACCCCAATCACCTGCGCGTGGCCGACCCCGGCCAGGTAGACGGCAATGTGGTGTTCACCTACCTGGACGTATTCCACCCCGACGCCCACCGTGTGGCCGAGCTGAAAGCGCATTACCAGCGCGGCGGCCTGGGCGACGCCGTGATCAAACGCGAACTGGAAGACATCCTGCAAACGCTGCTGGCTCCCATCCGCGCCCGCCGCCAAGAATACGCGCAAGACCCAGGCGCCGTGCTGGCCATGCTGAAAGAAGGCACCCTGAAAGCCCGTGCCGTGGCCGCGCAGACACTGGCCGAGGTCAAGGCCGCCATGGGCCTTAACTACTACTGAACAGCTACTGCGGCCAACCCTGAGTTGGCCGCAGCCACGACGACACCACCACAAGGAGCAGAAAATGGAATGGGTTTACCAATGCCGCAACCTGGACGAAGTCCGCACCCAGATCGATAGCCTGGATCGCGCCATCGTCAGCATGATCGCCCACCGCGGCCTGTACGTGCAGCAAGCCGCCGCCTTCAAACACAGCGATGCCGAAGTGGAAGACGGCAAGCGCGTGGACCAGGTGATGCGCCGCGTCACCCGCCTGGCCGGCGAGCTGGGCGCCGACGCCGCCCTTACCGCCAAGATCTACCGTACCATGATCGCCCACTTCATCGAAAGCGAACGCGAAGAACGGCTGCGCCTGGTCGGCACGGCGGAGGTGCGCGCATGAACGACGACGGCTCCGGTTTTTCCACGGTGCGGTGGCATACCACCGCACCCAAACAAAAAAGGCGACACCCACACGGTGCCGCCTTTTTTCATGCTCACCGCCTGCTCAGGACAGCGCCAGCGCGCCGGCCAGCGTCCACATCACCGTGCCCACCACGCCATCCAGCACCCGCCACGACAGCGGCCGCGCAAACAGCGGCGCCAGCAGCCGCGCGCCGTAGCCCAGCGCGGTAAACCACAGCACCGACGCCGTACACGCCCCCAGCGCAAACCACAGCTTGCCGTCGCCCGCCTCCTGCCCGCCGATACTGCCCAGCAGCACCACGGTATCCAGGTACACGTGCGGGTTCAGCAGCGTTAGCGCCAGTACCGTCATCAACGCCACCTTCAGTGATATCGCGCTAGCCCCGGCGGCAATCTGCAGGCTGTCATTGGCCAACACCGCACGCCACGCGCGTAGCCCGTACCAGAACAGGAACGCCGCCCCACCCCAGCGCGCCGCCTCCAGCAGCAGCGGGCTATGCTGGATCAGGCTGCCCATACCGGCCACGCCGGCCACAATCAGCACTGCGTCACACAGCATGCACACCAGCACCGTGGGGCCGATGTGCTGGCGCAACAGACCCATTTTCAGTACGTGCGCGTTTTGTGAACCGATGGCCATGATCAGGCTGGCGCCCAGGCCCAGGCCCTTGAAGTAGCTGGCTGTCAGCATGGTGGTCTCCGTGGTGTAAGTTGGCCGCCAGTATCGGGCAGCTCTGCCAGCCAGAACAGCAAGATTAAATTATCTTGGCTATCATTAATCTGGCTTCACTTACACCATCAGGCTCGCGATGAAACTCGACCCCAAACACTGCGAAGCCTTTCTGGCCGCGCTGGACAGCGGCAGCTTCGAACAAGCCGCACAAGACCTGCACCTGACGCCGTCGGCCATCTCGCAGCGCATACGCGCGCTGGAAGAAGTACTGGGCAAGCCGCTGCTGGTGCGCAGCCGCCCCTGCCGGGCCACCCGCGAAGGCCAGCTGCTGCGCCAGCACCTGCAACGCGCTGCACTGCTGGAAGCCGACCTGGCCGCCACCTTTGCCGGAGACGACAGCGCCATGCTCAGCGTGTCGCTGGCGGTAAACGCCGACAGCGTGGCCAGCTGGTTTCTGCCGGCGCTGACGCCGTTCCTGATCCGCGAACGCGTGCTGCTGGACGTGATCGTGGACGACCAGGACCACACCTACACCCTGCTGCAAGCCGGCATGGCGCTGGGCTGCATCTCCACCGAGCCGCAAGCCATGCGCGGCTGCAGCGCCAGCCCGCTGGGCGTGATGCGCTACCAGGCGCTGGCCAGCGCCGACTACCACGCCCGCTGGTTTGGCAGCGGCGTCAGCCGCGACGCACTGCGCCGTGCACCGGTGATGATCTACAACCACAAAGACCGGCTGCAAGCCGACTGGCTGCTGCAACACTTCGGCCTGCCGGACGATAGCTACCCCTGCCACTTCCTGCCCGCGTCCGACCCCTATCTGCAGGCGGTAAAGCTGGGGCTGGGCTGGGGCATGCTGCCCGACGTACAGTTGGCCGCATGCGGCCTGGCTGGCACCCTGCTGCCGCTACAGCCCGACAAGCCGGTAGACGTGGCGCTGTACTGGCACCACTGGCAGGTGCAATCGCCCCGGCTGGCGCGCCTGAGCGACGTACTGATAGAGGCGGCGCGGGTGGTGTTGCGGCCAACCTTGGCTTGAATGCGGCCAAGCCTGTTCGCACCCGCACATGCCATGCTGCTACCATTGCGCTATCCAGATTTGAAAGCCACCACCATGCCCCCGCTACGCCACCTCGCCCTCGCCGCCACCCTGGCCGCCATCGCGCTGCCCGTTTACGCCGCGCTGCCGCCGGCCTACCTGGCGGTGCCCGACTTCAAGCAATGCCTGGCCGAACAAAACGAAGGCAGCTACCGCAGCTGGTGCCAGCCGTCCAAAAAACCGAAGGCCTGCCCGCGCGTCAGCTGGCGGCAGCTGCGCGCGCTGCAAGGCCACGACGCGGTGCCGGCTTGCCGGGCCAAATAGTTACCCGCCACCATGCGCACTTGCAGCAACGAAAAAGCCGCCCGTTTTCACGGGCGGCTTTTTACGTGCTGAACGGGGTAGAACAGCTTACTGCTGTACCGGGCCAGCCTGCGCCGGGGCGCTGGCCTGGTCTGCCGGTTTGGGCAGCAGGCGTTCCATCAGCTGGCCGGTGTTGTGCTGCGGCATCGGCATCAGGTGCAGGCTGGCCCAGCCCAGGCCCAGCAGCAGCGCGGTCATGGCGCCGCCCTTGATGATGAAACCGTAAGCCCAGCCCACCAGCTGGCGGTTTTTCAGCGCAAACAGCAGCGACAGCGGTGGAATGAAGAAAGTCAGGCTACCCCACACGATGCGGCCATTGTTGAGCGCAGCCATGGTCACGCCCAGGCAGCCCAGGTAGAACACGGCAACGCTGCCGGCAAAGATCAGGCCAATAGCGGCGACAAACAGGGTAATCAGGGTTTCCATTTTTGCTTTCGGTTCGGGTTAAGGTTGGCCGCCGTGGCGGCGCTAGCCGGCTAGCTGCAGGCCGTCCCACGCCACGCTGACGCCGGGCGGGCACTGCGCTTGCAGCGCATGGTATTCCAGCTGGTGCGTCATGTGGATAAGCCAGGTCTGTTTTGCGGCCAAGCTTTGCGCCCAGTCAAGCGCGGCGGCCACGTGCAGGTGCGACGGGTAGGGTTCCGGCCGCAGGCAGTCCAGAAACAGCGTATCCAGGCCTTGCAGCAGTGGCAGGCTGCTGTCGGGGATGGTAGACAAGTCGGTAAGCCACGCGGTGTTGCCGATGCGCCAGCCCAGGCACGGCCAGCTGGGGCCGTGCTGTAGCGGTATCGGCGTGATGGTAACGCCAGCCAGCTCGAACGGCGCGTGCACACGCTCAGTGCGCAACACGGGTTTGTCCCACACCGGCGACGGCGGTGCCAACGCGTAGTCGAAACGGCGGCTGATGTTGTCCAGTGTGAAGTCGTTGCCGTACAGCGTAATCGGCCCTTTTTTCACGTAACAGAAGGCGCGCAGGTCGTCGATACCGTTCAGGTGGTCGGCGTGCGGGTGGGTGTACAGCACCGCATCGACGCGGGTAATGCCCTCGCGCAGCGCCTGCTGGCGCAGGTCCGGCCCGGTGTCGATCAGCACGCCGGTGTCGCCGATGCGCACGTAGGCGCTGCAGCGGGTGCGGGTGTTGCGCGGGTCGGTAGACGTACACGTGGGGCAGCTGCAGCCGATGGCGGGGGCACCGCCGCTGGAGCCGCAGCCCAGCACTGTCCACGTCAGCTGCGTCATGCGGTCCCCTTATGCGCCGGTGCGCTGCGCCTTGGCAAACAGGCGGAAGTAATTATCGGTAGTGGCCTCGGCCACCTGCTCGAAACGCAGGCCGCGCAGCTCGGCAATGTGCTCGGCCACGTGTTTGACGAAGGCCGGCTCGTTGGTCTTGCCGCGGTACGGCACCGGCGCCAGGTAGGGCGAGTCGGTTTCTACCAGCAGGCGGTCCAGCGGCACCTTTTGCGCCACCTCTTTGACCACGGCGGCGTTCTTGAAGGTGACGATGCCGGACAGCGAGATGTAAAAGCCCAGATCCAGCGCGGCGCGGGCGATGTCCCAGGTTTCGGTGAAGCAGTGCATCACGCCGCCCACGGCGTCGGCGCCGTGTTCGCGCATCATGCGCACGGTGTCTTCCGCCGAGCTGCGGGTATGCACCACCAGCGGCAGGCTCACGCGGCGCGCGGCGCGGATGTGGGTGGCAAAGCGTTCGTGCTGCCAGGCCAGGTCACCCTGGCACCAGTGGTAGTCAAGGCCGGTTTCGCCGATGCCGACGACTTTGGGGTGTGCGGCGTGCGCCACCAGTTCGTCTTCGCTGAATTCTTCGGCGTCGGGGTCATCCGGGTGGATGCCCACGGTGGCAAACAGGTTGGCGTGCGCTTCGGCCAGGCCGATTACCTCGGGGTATTTGGGGCGGCTCACGCCGATGACCATGGCGTGGCCCACGCCGTGGGTGGCCATATTGGTCAGCACCTCGGGCATGCGTGCCGCCAGGTCGGGGAAATTGATATGACAGTGTGAATCAACCAGCATGGTGTTCCAATCTTGTGGCCACCCGCCTTGGCCGCACAGCGCGGCGCAGGCAGCCCGGTATTACATGGTGTGGGTGGGGCGGGTGGAGTTCAGCGCGCCGCCCAGCAGGGTTTCGATACGGTCGCGCGCCTGCTTGCCGGCGTCGCCGGTGGCAAACTCGATGCCCACGCCCTGGTTGCGGTTGTTGTTGGCGCCGGCCGGGGTAATCCACGCCACCTTGCCCTGCACCGCCACCTTTTGCGGGTCGTCCAGCAGGGTCAGCAGCAGGAATACCTCGTCACCCAGGTTGTAGTCGCGGGCGGTGGGCACAAAAATGCCGCCGTTGCGCAGAAACGGCATATAGGCAGCGTACAGGGCGCTACGCTCCTTGATGGACAGCGATAGCACGCCCGGGCGGCCGGCGTCGTGCTTGTCTTGCTTGTTGGCTGCGTTATCCATATGCAGGTATCCGGTTAGGGTTGGGTCAGGCGGCCTTGTTACTGAAGGCCTTGATGTAGTGCATCAGCAGGGCTTCCAGCTGCAGCCGCGTTACCAGTGTGTGCTGGCCAAAGGGCACCAGCGCATTGAGCTCGCGCTGGCAGACCATCAGCTTGTGTATGTCCAGCCGTGGCAACAGGCGCTGCTGCGCGTCCTGCATGGCTGGATAATAGCGAAGGCTGCCGGCCAGTTTCAAACTGGCCAGGTCATGCAGCCATTTTCCCAGCCATTGCAGTGGCAACGCCAGCGGCAGCTTGTGGCGGTCCAGCTTTTCTACCGCCGCCAGCAGGCTGGCCAGCGCCGGCTGTGTCAGCGCTTGCACGAAATCGCGGCGCAGCGTGGCCAGCTCGGCGTCGTGTTCGAATATCGGCATGCCACCGTGAAACGCCAGCTCGGCCTCGGCGCTGTCCACGCCCTGCTGCTGCAGCCAGGCCAATGCCACGGCAGGCTGCGGTGCGGTAAGCGGAAACTGGCGGCAGCGGCTCTTGATGGTGGGCAGCAGGCGCTGCGGCGCGCCGCTTACCAGCAGGAACACCACGTCGGCCGGCGGCTCTTCCAGCACTTTCAGCAAGGCGTTGGCCGCTGCCGGGTTCAGGCTTTCGGCCGGTTCCACCACTACCACGCGACGGCCACCACGGTGCGAGCTCAAATGGGCAAACTCGATCACGGCGCGCACGCCGTCGATCTTGATCACCGGCAGCTTGCGCTTGGTGGCCTTGCCTTCCTTGCCCTCGTCGTCTTCTTCGTCTTGCGCCGGGGCCAGCAGGCGGTAATCCGGGTGGTTGCCGGTAGCAAACCAGTGGCAAGCCTGACACTGGCCGCAGGCGTGGTGGCCGGCGCCGGGCGCTTCGCATAGCAATGCCTGGGCGACCTGATGGGCAAACTCGCTCTTGCCGATACCGGCCGGGCCGGTAAACAGCCAGGCGTTGGGCAGGCGGGCAAACTCTGCGGCCAACCTTTGCCAGTCATCGTGCTGCCACGGGTAGTGCATCAGGCCTCCTGCAGGCGCGCCAGCGCAGCGGCAATCTGCTGCTGGATGGCGTCGATGTCGCCACGCGCGTCGATCACCACAAAGCGGCCCGGATTGGCCTGGGCGCGGGCCAGGTACATCTGGCGCACGCGCTGGTGGAAGTCTTCACGCTCGCGCTCGAAACGGTCCGGCAGCCGGCTTTGCGCCAGGCGCGCCTGCGACACTTCCAGCGGCACGTCCAGCAAAATGGTGAGATCGGGCTGCAGGCCTTGCTGTACCCACTGCTCCAGAATGGCAATGCGCTCGGCGGGCACACCACGGCCACCGCCCTGGTAGGCGAAGGTGGCATCGGTAAAGCGGTCGCTCACCACCCAGCGGCCGGCGGCCAGGCTGGGGCGGATCAGCGACGATACCAGTTCCTGGCGGCTGGCGAACATCAACAGGGTTTCGGTATCCAGCGTGGCTTCGGTGTCGATATCCAGCAGGATCTCGCGCAGCTTTTCGCCCAGCGGGGTGCCGCCTGGCTCGCGGGTGAACTCGGTATCGATACCGGCTTGTTCCAGGTAGCGTCGGATAAAGGCCAGATGGGTGCTCTTGCCGGCACCATCCAGGCCTTCCAGCGTAATGAAGCGCGCCTTGGACATTACTTGCCTTTCTTCAGGATGTAGTCGCGGACGGCAGCATTGTGCTCGTCCAGCGTCTCGGAAAACTGTGAGGTACCGCTGCTATCGCCTTTGGCCACGAAGTACAGCGCGCGGCTCTGGGCAGGGTTGGCCGCAGCATCCAGCGCGGCGCGGCCTGGCAGGGCGATGGGCGTGGGCGTGAGGCCGGCACGGGTATAGGTGTTGTACGGTGTATCGCGGCGCAGGTCGGCCTTGGCGATATTGCCGTTGTAGCGTGCGCCCATGCCGTAGATGACGGACGGGTCGGTTTGCAGGCGCATGCCGATCTTGAGGCGGTTCACAAACACGCTGGCCACCATGGGGCGGTCGGCTTCGTGCGCGGTTTCTTTTTCGATCAGGCTGGCCATGGTCAGCAGCTCGTACGGTGTGGTGTACGGCAGGTCGGCCGCGCGGGCTTCCCACACGGTTTGCAGCTGCTGCTGCATGCTCTGGTAGGCCCGGCGGTAGACGTCCAGGTCGCTGCTGCCGGGCGTGTAGAAATAGGTGCTGGGGAAGAACAGCCCTTCGGCGCTGTCGCTAGCGACACCCAGCTCGGCCAGCAGGCGGCTGTCGCTCCAGCCGGCCGTATCCTGGCGCAGGTCGTCTTCCTTGCGCAGGGCGTTGCGGAACTGGGCAAAGCGCCAGCCTTCGATGATGGTGACGCTGGACTGGTCCGGGTGGCCATCGGCAAAGCGGTTCAGGTACTGCCACATGGCGGTGGCGCCACCAAACTGGTACAGGCCGGGCTTGAGCTTGCGATCCACGCCCATCACGCGCGACAGCGCCACCATCACGTAGCGGTTACGCACCGCGCCGTCGTCTTCCAGCGTGCGCGCCAGCTGGGTCATGGTGCGGTTAAGGCCCACGGTCACGGTGTAGGGCTGGCGGTCGGGGGTGACGGGCACCACAATCACCCAGGCCAGCCACAGCGCGAACAGTGCGGCCAACAGGGAAAACAGCCTAAGGGCAGGTCGTATCATCGGTAGGAAACAGGCTATCAGCTGGCATCTGCCAAAACCGCCAGATCATACCATGCGGCCATCAGGGCTGTGGCACCCGTACCAGATGGTAAGCCGCTTCCAGCTCGGCAAACGCACTGCGGCGCAACGGTATGCTGCCCTCCGGCAACATCAGCTGTAGCGGCAGCACGCCCTGCTCCCAGGCTTGCCAGTCGGCATCAGCCGGCTGGCGGCCATCCGGGCGGCAGATCAGCTCGCACAAGGCCAGCAGGTCGCGGTCGTCCACAATGGCCAGCTCGCCGCCCAGCTCTACAAACAGGCGGCCTTCTTCGTCCAGCCACGCCATGCGGGCGCGGTCGGTGGCCATGTCCGGCATCAGCGCCCAGGCGCCGCCGTGGCGGCGCGCCACATAGGGCGCCGCCTCCAGCGCCACGAACACTTTTTGCGGCCCGTTTTGCACGTAGTAGCGGCCCTCGCCATCACGGGCGTAGTTGCGGCGGAAGAAATCCACTATCGCCGCTTGTTTCAGCAGGCTGTCGCGCAGCCACCATTGCCCGCGGGCATCCAGCCGCAGCCAGCCGTACACGGCGGGCACATTCGGCCATTTATCCATGGCCGCCAGTACCAGTGCATCCATATCGCTTTCCTAGTTTGCGCGCAGCACTTCGCTGGGCGGCGTGTGCGTCACGCGGCGCAGCAGCGGCCACGCCGCCAGCGCCACCACGCTGCCACCGGCCAGCATGCCCAGCGGCAACAGCCACAGATTCAGCGCCAGCGGCAGGTTGAACAGCTGCACCGCCACCAGCGCGCCCAGCGCCATGGCGCCGCCACCGGCCATCAGCCCGGCCACGCCCCCCAGCCACGCCAGCTCGGCCAGCAGCACGCTGCGCACCTGGCGGCGCGAGGCGCCCAGCGCCCGCAGCAGCGCCACGTCGTACAGGCGCTCGTCGCGGGTAGCCGCCATCGCCGCCCACAGCACCAGTACCCCTGCGGCCAACGTTAACGCGAACATGGCTTCGATGGCCAGCGCAAGGCGGTCGATCACAGCGCGGACCTCGCGCACGATGGTGCTGATGTCCACCACGGTGATATTAGGCAGCGCCGCCACCAGCCGGTTATTGAAGCCGGCGTCCGGCGCGCGGTAGCTGGCGATGTAGCTGGCGGCCTGGTCGCCCATCCAGCCGGCAGGCGCAATCACGAAGAAGTTGGGCTGGAAGCTGTCCCACGCCACCTTGCGCAGGCTGGTGACCGGCGCCTGCCAACGGGTGCCGGCGATATCGAAGGTCAGCGTATCGCCCTGCTTCAGACGCAGGGTGTCCGCCAGGCCTTGTTCCAGCGAAAACTGCGGCGTGTTGCTGCCAGGCTGCCACCACTGCCCGGCCACGATCTGGTTGCGCGGGTTGGCCGCGTCGCGCCACGACAGGTTGAACTCGCGCTCCACCAGCCGCTGTGCGCGCTCGTCGGTGTAATCGGCAGCTTTAACCGGTTTGCCGTTAATCTCGGTGAGCCGCGCCCGGGTCATCGGCAGCGCCTCGGGCGCGCTGCGGCCAACCTTGGCAAAAGCCTGCGCCAGCTCGGCGCGCTGCGGCGGCTGCAGGTTGATCAGGAAGCTGTCCGGCGCGTCCGGCGGTAGCGAGCGCTGCCAGGCGCCGATCAGGTCGTCGCGCACCACGGTCAGCGTCAACAGCGCCAGCAGGCTCACCGACAAGGCGGCGATCTGGATCACCGCCAGCCATGGCCGGCGCGCCAGGTTAGCCGCACCATGGCGCCAGCCCACCGCACCAGACAGCGGCACGCGGCGCAGCAGCACCACAATGCCCCAGGCCAGCAGCCCCACGGCAGCCAGAAAACCGCCCAGGCCGGACAGCAGCCACAGCGCCAGCGGGCCGTCGCCGATCTGCCAGGCGGTGAGGCCCAGCAAGGCCACCAGCGCCAGTAGCGGCGCCAGCAGCGAACGGCTGCCCGCCGGCACGTCGGCGCGCAGCACCGCCATGGCCGGCACGCGGCGCAGCGCCAGCAGCGGCGGCAAGGCAAAGCCGGCCAGCAGGATCAGCGCTGACAGCGGCCCGGTGAGCCACGCCAGCCAGCCCGGTGGAGGCAAGCCGTCGCCCAGCCATTGCCTGGCCAGGTACACCAGCAGCGCCTGCACGCCATAACCGGCCAGCGCGCCCAGCACGCCGGCCAGCAGGCCCAGCCACAGGAACAGGCTGCCCCACACCGTGGCGACCTCGGGCGCGGTTTGCCCCAGCGCACGTAGCACGGCTACGCTTTGCCAGTGCCGCGCCAGGTAGCGGCGCACCGCCAGCGCCACCGCCGCTGCCGACAGCGTTACCGACAGGATGGCCGTCAGGCCGAGAAAGCGCCGCGCCCGCTCCAGCGCGCTACGCACTTCGGGGCGGGCTTCTTCGATGTCTTCCAGCCGCGTGCCAGCTTTCAGTTGTGGCGCCAGCCAGTCGCGGTAGCTTTTGACCTGCGCCGCCTCACCGGCCAGCAGCAGGCGGTAGCGGATGCGGCTGCCGTCCTGCACCAGGCCGGTGGCGGCCAGGTCGGCGTGGTTCAGCAGCACACGGGGGATAAAGTTGAACACGTCCACCGCGCCGTCCGGCTCGCGCAACACTTCGGCGGCCAATACCAAGCTGCGGCTACCCAGACGCACGCTGTCGCCCAGCTGCAAGCCCATCTTTTGCAGCAGGCGTGCGTCGGCCCACACCTCGCCCGGCGCCGGGCTATACACGCCCTGCTTCACACCCTGGCGGGTGCGGATCTGCACCTCGCCACGCAGCGGGTAGCCGCTGGCCACGGCTTTCAGGTTGGCCAGCACCGCTTGCTCGCGGGCAAACACCATGGACGGGAAAATGGCAGTGGGCACCTGGCGCAGCCCCTGCGCCTGCGCGCGCTGCTGCCAGGCGGGCTCGGCCGGGGCGCGGCCGTTCACCACCAAGTCGGCCGCCAGCAGCTGGCTGGCCTGCCGTGTCAGCGCGCTGTCGATACGGTCGGCAAAAAACGCCACGCTGCTCATCGCCGCCACCGCCACCAGCAAGGCCAGCGCCAGTACGGTGAGCTCGCCGGATTTCAGCTCGCGCCGCAGCAGGCGCCAGCCCATCAGCCAGGCCAGCGCTTTCATG
Source organism: Vogesella sp. XCS3 (assembly GCF_020616155.1). Classification (NCBI taxonomy): domain Bacteria; kingdom Pseudomonadati; phylum Pseudomonadota; class Betaproteobacteria; order Neisseriales; family Chromobacteriaceae; genus Vogesella; species Vogesella sp. XCS3. Next base: position 1,900,144 of record NZ_CP085530.1, read on the forward strand.
CCTCACCCCGAGCCAGCACGCCGGCAGTGAGGCGGTAGACGGCGGCGCAGCGTGCGGCCAAGGTGGTGTCGTGCGTGACCAGCACCAGCGCGGTGCCGGCTTCGGCGTTCAGCTCGAACAGCAGCTCGATGATCTGCTGGCCGGTGGCAGGGTCCAGGTTGCCGGTGGGTTCGTCGGCAAACAGCAGCGCCGGGCGCAGCACAAAGGCGCGCGCCAGCGCCACGCGTTGCTGCTCGCCGCCAGACAGGTGGCGCGGGTAGTGATCCAGCCGGTGGCCCAGGCCCACGCGCTGCAGCATGGCGGCGGCGGCAGAGCGGGCGTCGGCGCGGCCGGCCAGCTCCAGCGGCAGCATCACGTTTTCCAGCGCGGTGAACTGCGGCATCAGCTGGAAGTTCTGGAACACGAAGCCCACCTGTTCGCGGCGCAGCAGCGCGCGGCCGTCTTCGTCCAGGCCGGACAGCGGCTGGCCCGCCAGCCACACCTCGCCGGAACTCGCCGCGTCCAGCCCTGCCAGAATAGCCAGCAGCGTGGACTTGCCGCTGCCGCTGGCACCGACAATGGCCACGCTCTCGCCGGCGTTCACCGCCAAGCTGGCGTCGTGCAGGATGGCCAGCTGCTGGCCGTGGTAGTTCACTTGCCGGGTAACGGCCTGGGCGCGCAGAATCGCGCTGTTTACCGAAGAGGATGTCATGTTGATGATCAAGCGCTGTGTGTTGTTGGCCTGCCTGTTGGCCGCACCGCTGGCTCAGGCCGGCAAGATTGTGGTGTTCGGCGACAGTATTTCTGCCGCCTACGGGCTTAACCCGGCGCAAGGCTGGGTAAGCTTGCTGCAAAAGAAACTGGGGGCAAAACACCAGGTAGTCAACGCCAGCCTGAGCGGGGAAACCACTGCCGGCGGCCTGTCGCGCCTGCCTGCCGTACTACAGCAACACAAACCGGACGTGCTGGTGCTGGAGCTGGGCGGGAACGACGGCCTGCGCGGCCTGCCACTACCGGCCATGCAGGATAACCTGAACCAGATGGTGCGCCTGGCGCAATCACAAAAAACCCGCGTGCTGCTGGTAGGCATGGCGCTGCCACCGAACTATGGCCCAGAGTACGGCAACAAGTTCCAGGCGGTGTTCCGCGACGTGGCCAGTGCGCGCAAGGCCGCGCTGGTACCGCTGCTAGTAAAAGGCTTCGAGCGCGACCTCGGCAAATTCCAGCCAGACGGCATTCACCCGGCAGCCGGCGCGCAGGGCCAGATGCTGGACAACATACTGCCAACGCTATTGCCTTTGCTGCCCAAATCCTGACACGAGCAACTGTTTTCTGCCCGGAACGCAGCGTTTTCGGGCAAGCTTTGCCAGCTTCATGACATCGCGGTTACGCTGGGGTGGGCGCTACTGTCCACCCGGCTTTCGTGCCGGCACACCTCCCCTCCCACAAGGAAACCGTCATGTTGGCCGCACTCGCCCCTACCCTCGGGCGCAAACTGCTTTCCCCTTTTCGCGGCTTGCCCGCTTCCGTCTATATCCAGATCGCCGCCACCCTGATCAACACCATGGGTGGCATTGCCAAGCTGTTCCTGCCGCTGTTCTTTCTGGAGCGCTACCAGCTGCCGTACACGCAGATCGGGCTGCTGATGAGCTGCTACGGCCTGGGCATGTTTGCCGGCTCCTACCTGGGCGGCGTGCTGTCCGACCGCTTCGACAGCCGCCATCTGGCCACCGCGCTGCTGCTGGCCAGCGGCGTACTCACCCTGAGCCTGGCGCTGTCGCTACCGGTGTGGGCCTATGTGCCGCTGCTGGTGGTATGCGGCCTGGCCGACGGCAGCTTCCGCCCCTGCAATATGCGGCTGGTGCTGGAGCCGTGCTCGCCGGCGCAACGCCCCACCGCGCAGGGCTTGTACCGCATGTCGTTCAACCTGGGCACGTCGCTGGCCGGCATTACCGGTGGCCTGCTGGCGGCCTACGGCTACCACTGGGTATTTGTGGCACAGGGCTGCGCCAGCCTGCTGGCCGGGCTGTGGGTATGGGCCGCCTATCGCCGCCTGGGTGGAGCGCCCCCGCTGCACCTCACCAGCCGGCAGGCCGATGAAGGCCAGGCTTCGCCGTGGCGCGACGCCGACTTTTTGCGTTTCATGCTGGGCTTGCTGCTGATCGTGGCGGTATTCGACCAGATGTACGGCACCATGGGCCTGTACCTGCGCGAGCATTACCAGCTGGGCCCGCAGTGGATCGGCTACCTGTTTACCCTCAACGGCCTGCTGGTGGTGGGGCTGCAGGTGTGGGTGGCGCGGCGCATTAGCCACTGGGGCATTGTGCGCTGTTCGCATGCAGCGGTGCTGCTGCTGGGTGGCAGCTACCTGCTGCTGAATCTGGGTACCCATATCGTGTGGCCTATCCTGGCCATGGTGGTGCTGACGCTGGGCGAGGTGTTGCTGTCGCCCACCTGGTCTACCGTAGCGATGCAGTGCTCGGAAGGCCGCCAGCGCGGCCGCTATCTGGGTATCTACAGCGCCGGCTGGGGCGGGCGCACGCTGTACGCGCCAGCCGCCGGCACCTGGTTTTACGGCCAGTACGGCGGCGCCTGGCTGTGGTGGGCCTGCGCCGCCATCGCACTGCTCACCGTGCTGATCCAGCACCGCCCGCTGCAGCGCCTGCTGGCACGCTGAGCCACGCCTGAAAACACAAAAGCCCCGCTTGCGCGGGGCTTTTGGCATCCTGCGGCCAACCTTAGGGCTGGCGCAGCGGGATTACAGGTCTTTGGCGTTTTCAGCCAGGTAGGACGCTACGCCTTCGGCGCTGGCGGTCATGCCTTTTTTGCCTTTGTTCCAGCCAGCCGGGCACACTTCGCCGTGCTCTTCGGTGAACTGCAGGGCGTCAACCATGCGGATCATTTCGTCCACGTTGCGGCCCAGCGGCAGGTTGTTCACTACCTGGTGTTGTACCACACCGGCTTTGTCAATCAGGAAGGAGCCACGGAAGGCCACGCCGCCGTCAGCTTCTACGTCGAAGGCTTTGCACAGTTCGTGCTGGATGTCGGCAACCAGGGTGTAACCCACTTGGCCGATACCGCCTTTTTCTACCGGGGTGTTACGCCATGCAGCGTGGCTGAACTGGCTGTCGATGGACACGCCGATCACTTCAACGTTGCGGGCTTTGAATTCGGCCAGACGGTGGTCAAAGGCGATCAGCTCGGACGGGCACACGAAGGTGAAGTCCAGCGGGTAGAAAAACACCACAGCGTATTTGCCGGCGGTAGCTTCCTGGAAGGAGTAGTTGTCTACGATCTGACCATCGCCCAGTACGGCGGAGAAGGTTTTTTCACCAGCAAAAAACGGGGCTTGTTTGCCTACGAGTACGGCCATGAAGATCTCCTTGGGAAAACATTTATCGTGATAAGGCCGGTTTGCCCGGCTGCTGCGGCGGTTATAAAGCAGGCCATGGCCAGGCTCAAATTGAAATTGACAATTCCAGCCATAGCAGATGGCAATCACCGCTACGCTACTGCAGTTAAATGACGCCAGCGTGACCCTTTATCAAGCCCTAGGCGCATAAAAAACGGGCCCCATATGGGGCCCGTTGCGGTGTGCAGACAGTGTGCGGCCAACCTTAGGCGGCAGGCTCGGCTTTCTGGCGCAGGCGCAGGTTCAGTTCGCGCAGCTGCTTCTCGTCTACCGCGTTCGGCGCGTTGGTCAGCAGACACTGCGCACGCTGGGTTTTCGGGAAGGCGATGACGTCGCGGATGGACTCGGCACCGGCCATCAGGGTCACCAGACGGTCCAGACCGAAGGCCAGGCCACCGTGCGGCGGCGCACCGAATTTCAGGTTGTCCAGCAGGAAGCCGAACTTGTTCTGCTGCTCTTCCGGGCTGATCTTCAGCGCGGCGAATACTTTTTCCTGTACCTCGGCGCGGTGGATACGTACCGAACCACCGCCGATTTCCCAACCGTTCAGCACCATGTCGTAGGCACGGGCCAGGCAAGCGCCCGGGTCGGTGTCCATCAGGTCTTCGTGGCCTGGTTTCGGGCTGGTGAACGGGTGGTGGCAAGCGGTCCAGCGGTCGGCGTCTTCGTCGTGCTCGAACATCGGGAAGTCGACAACCCACAGCGGGCGCCATTCGCGCACGAAGTAGCCGTCTTTTTCGCCACGCTCGTGGCCGATCTTGATACGCAGCGCGCCGATGGCTTCGTTCACCACTTTGGCTTTATCAGCGCCAAAGAAGATGATGTCGCCGTTCTGGGCACCGGTACGCTCGATGATGGCTTGCAGGCCGGCAGCGGACAGGAACTTCACGATAGGCGATTGCAGGCCTTCTTCGTTCAGCTTGGTGACGTCGTTGACCTTGATGTAGGCCAGGCCCTTGGCGCCGTAGATGCCGACGAACTGGGTGTAGTCGTCGATCTCTTTACGCGACAGGGTGGCGCCGTTCGGCACGCGCAGGGCTACCACGCGGCCATTGGCCATGTCGGCCGCGCCGCGGAATACCTTGAACTCTTCCGACTTCATCACGTCGGTCAGTTCGGTGAATTTCAGGCTTACGCGCAGGTCCGGCTTGTCGGAGCCGTAGTAGAACATGGCGTCGCCGTAGGTCATGCGCGGGAACTTGCCCAGCTCTACGTTCATCACGTCGCGGAAGATTTCCTGCGCCATGTTTTCGGTGATGTCCATGATCTGGTCTTCGTTCAGGAACGAAGTCTCGATATCGATCTGGGTGAATTCCGGCTGGCGGTCGGCACGCAGGTCTTCGTCACGGAAGCACTTGGTGATCTGGTAGTAGCGGTCGAAACCGGCCACCATCAGCAGCTGTTTGAACAGCTGTGGCGATTGCGGCAGCGCGAAGAATTCGCCCGGATGCACGCGGGACGGTACCAGGTAGTCGCGGGCGCCTTCCGGGGTGGAGCGGGTCAGCATCGGGGTTTCGATGTCGATGAAGCCCTGCTTGTCCAGGTGGTTACGCACACCCATGGCCACGCGGTAGCGCAGGCGCAGGTTTTTCTGCATGGCCGGGCGACGCAGGTCGATGACACGGTTGGTCAGACGCACGTTCTCGGACAGGTTTTCGTCGTCGATCTGGAACGGCGGGGTGGCCGCGGTGTTCAGGATCTCGATGTCCTTGGCCAGGATCTCGATCTCGCCGGAGATCATTTTGCTGTTGGCGGTGCCAGCCGGGCGCTCGCGCACGATACCGGTAATGGACAGCACAAATTCGTTACGCGCGCTATCGGCGGTCTTGAATGCTTCCGGGGTGTCCGGATCGATCACCACCTGTACCAGACCTTCACGGTCGCGCAGGTCGATGAAGATCACACCGCCGTGGTCACGGCGACGATGGGCCCAGCCTTTTACGGTAACGGTCTGGCCGAGAAATTTCTTGTCGATAAGTCCGCAATAATCGGTACGCATTGCAATGCCTTTGTGTTGAATTCGTTGATGGATTTCCAGACAGGGAGCGAAGCCGGGTTGGCCGCATGCGGCCAACCCTGTCAATTTCGTTCGTCGCTTTCCTGTTTGCGCACGTCGGCGGGCGCAGGCGGGGCAACCACGCCCATGGAAATCACGTATTTCAGGGCTTCATCCACGCTCATATCGAGTTCGCGCGTGTCGCGCTTGTGCACGATGATGAAGTAGCCCGAGGTGGGGTTCGGGGTTGTCGGCACGTATACGCTGACAAAATCCTCTTCACCCAGCTGCTGTTTGACCTGGCCGGCCGGGGTGCCGGTCTGGAACGCTACCGTCCAGGCGTCCTGGTGCGGAAAACGTACCAGCAGCGCCTTGCGAAACGCCTGGCCAGAGTCGGACAGCAGCGTGTCTGACACTTGTTTTACGCTGTTGTAGATGGTACTGACCACCGGGGTACGGGTGAGAATCAGGTTCCACAGGTCCAGCAGCTTCTGGCCCAGCACGTTGGCCGCCATGAAACCGGTACCCAGCAGAATGGCAAAAGCCAGCACCACACCCAGCCCCGGGATATCAAAGCCGAACAGGCTTTCCGGACGCCACATGCGTGGCAGCAGGTTGATGGTCTGATCCAGCGTACCGATGATCAGGTTCAGCACCCATAGCGTTATCGCTACCGGCAGCCAGATCAGCAAGCCGGCAGCCAGGTAGCCGCGCAGGGTCATCTTGATATGTTTCATAGGGCCTCAGGCGCAACCGCCGCTGCCGCAACCGCCGCCACCACAGGACGGGCCGCTGCCATTTTTGAAATCGGTGACATACCAGCCATTGCCTTTGAGCTGGAACCCCGCTGCAGACAGCTGTTTGCTGTACTGGCTGCTACCGCAGGCCGGGCATTGGGCAATCGGATCATCGCTCATTTTTTGCAGATGTTCCTTTTGTGCACCACAGGCTTCACAACGGTATTCATAAATCGGCATGTTTTACCACTCCAACCGCAACTACGATGACATAATCAGGTAAATATTGCAGTGCATCAAACCGCATCGCAATAAACAGGCTCATGATAATGGGGCCAGATGCACACAACGGCAAGCCTGAACCCGCACAAACGGGTGATTATATCCGACTGATACGCCAATACAAAAATCGGATTCATGGCAGCGCAACATACGCACTGCAGCATGGGGCTGGCCACCTTCCATCGTCACCCGAACTGGAGTTTGTAATGACTACATCCCACCTGCCGCTCGCCGGCAAACGCGGCCTGATTGTTGGCGTGGCCAACGAGCACAGCATCGCCTACGGCTGCGCCAAGGTCATGCGCGACCTGGGCGCCGACATTGCCATTACCTACCTGAACGATAAAGCAGAACGCTTCGTGCGCCCGCTGGCTGAAGGTCTGGGCGCTTCGCTGATCCTGCCGCTGGACGTACAGGAAGATGGCCAGCTGGACACCGTATTCGATGCTATCCGCGACAGCTGGGGCAGCCTGGACTTCGTGGTGCATTCCATTGCCTTCTGCCCGATGGACGACCTGCACGGCCGCGTGACAGACTGCAGCAAGGACGGCTTCCTGCAAGCCATGCGCGTGTCCTGCTATTCCTTCATCGAAATGGCGCGCCTGGCCGAGCCGCTGATGGTAAACGGTGGCGCATTGCTGACCATGAGCTACTACGGCGCCGACAAGGTGGTAGAAAACTACAACATCATGGGGCCGGTGAAAGCCGCGCTGGAAAGCACCACACGCTACATGGCGCACGAGCTGGGCAACAAGGGCATCCGCGTGCACACCATCTCGCCCGGCCCGCTGAAAACCCGCGCCGCCAGCGGCATTGCCCACTTCGACAAGCTGATCGATGACGCCATCGAGCGCGCGCCGCAAAACCGTCTGGTCAGCATTGAAGACATCGGCCAGACCGCCGCCTTCCTGGTATCCGACGCTGCCCGCGCCCTGACCGGCGAGGTCACCTACGTGGATGGCGGCTTCAACATCATGGCGTAAGCCCTGCCCCGGCGTGGCAGGCCGCCTGCTGCGCCGGGGGTTGGCAATGGCGGCACCGACCCATAGCCCAAGGAACCCAGCCATGACCCGCGACGACCACGCCTTTACCGATATCATCGAACAAGCCCAGAGCAACGGCCCCCGCCCCATGGCCGTGGCCCACCCGTGCAGCCCGGAAGCCCTGCTGGGCGCCGTAGAAGCCGCCGAGCACGGTATTGCCACCCCTATCCTGATTGCCCCGCGTGGCAAACTGGCCAAACTGGCCAGCAGCATGGATATCGACCTGGGCCGCTTTGAAACCATCGACGCCGAGCACAGCCACGCCGCCGCCGAGCGTGCGGTAGAGCTGGTACGCGAAGGCTTTGCCGACAGCCTGATGAAAGGCAGCCTGCACACCGACGAATTCATGAGCGCCGTGCTGGACCGCGCCAAAGGCATCCGTACCGACCGCCGCATCAGCCATGTCTTCGTAATGAAAGTAGAAAGCTACCCGCGCTACCTGTTCATTACCGACGCCGCCGTCAATATCGAGCCCGATCTCACCACCAAGCGTGACATCTGCCAGAACGCCATCGACCTGTGCCACGCCCTGGGTATTGCCCGGCCAAAGGTGGCGATTTTGTCTGCGGTGGAAACCATCAACCCCAAGATCCGCTCTACGCTGGACGCCGCCGCGCTGTGCAAGATGGCCGACCGCGGCCAGATAAAAGGCGCCGTGCTGGATGGCCCACTGGCATTTGATAATGCCATTTCGCACGCGGCAGCAGATACTAAGGGTATCGAGTCGGATGTAGCGGGCGAGCCGGACATCCTGCTGGTGCCAGACCTGGAGTCCGGCAATATGCTGGCCAAGCAGCTGACCTACCTGGCCGCCGCCGCCAGCGCCGGCATCGTGATGGGCGCACGGGTGCCAATTGTGCTGACCAGCCGCGCCGACGATGCCGCCGGGCGCCTGGCCTCGGCCGCCGTGGCCAACCTGTACGCTGCCCACAAACGCGCGGCAGGCCAGAAAAGCACGCCATAAAACAAAAAAGGGGAAAGCATGGGCAAAGCACTGATCGCCATTAATGCGGGCTCGGCCACGCTGAAATTCCGCGCCTACAGCAGCGACGGCAAGACGCTGCTGGCGCGCGGCATGGTGGACCACTTTGGCCGCGACCATGCCTGCCTGGAGCTGGAAAAAAGCGGCAAGCGCTACCAGCAGCCGCTAGGCAGCGGCAACCGCGACGAGAACGTGGCCGCGGTGCTGAACACCCTGGCAGACCACGACCTGACGCCACTGGCGGTAGCACACCGCGTCGTACACGGCGGCCAACATTATCGTAGCCCGGTGGTGATGACGCCCGAGGTGGTGGACGACCTGTCGGCGCTGATCCCGCTGGCCCCGCTGCACCAGCCGGTGAGCCTGTCGGTGATGCACGCTTTTGCCAAGCTCGACCCGCACCTGACCCAGATCGCCTGTTTCGACACCGCCTTTCACTGCAGCCAGCCTGTGGTAGCCACCCGTTTCGGTATTGCCCGCCACTGGCACGAGCAGGGCCTGCGCCGCTATGGCTTTCACGGCCTGTCCTACGCGGCTATTACGCGGCGCCTGCCCGAGCTGGGCCTGGGCGACGGCAAGGTGGTGGTATTGCACCTGGGTAGCGGCGCCAGCGCCTGCGCCATCCAGGCCGGGCAAAGCGTGGCCTCCAGCATGGGTTTCTCGGCGCTGGACGGGCTGATGATGTCCACCCGCCCCGGTACGCTGGACCCGGAGGTGGTGCTGTACTGGATGGAACACGAAGGCATGGATATCGCCGCAGTCCGGCAGGAGCTGTACAAGCAATGCGGCCTGTACGGTGTATCCGGCGGCGTGTCCAGCGATATGCGCGAGCTGCTGCAAGCCAAGACCGACGAGGCACGCGAGGCAGTGGTGCTGTTCTGCTATCGCGCCGCACGCGAGGTAGCATCGCTGGCTACCGCCATGAAGGGGCTGGACGCCATCGTGTTTACCGCTGGGATTGGCGAGCGCTCGCCGGAAATCCGCAGCCGCATTCTGAAACAGCTGGCCTGGCTGGGCTTTGAAGCCGACCTGGCGGCCAACCTGGCGCAGTCTTACCGCATTACCAGCGCGGCCAGCCGCCTGCACGCCTACGTGATGGCCACGGATGAAGAAGGCGAGATGGCACGCGAAGCAGCGGCCCTGCTGTGCGGCGATATCGAGCTATAAGCCGCAGCACACCAGACAACACAGCCCCTGACAGCCAAGTTGGCCGCAGGGGCTGTCATTTTGTGGCGAGTGTTCAGTTACTGAGCCAGTCGGTCATCATCAGGCCAAAGCCGACGCCGCGCGAGTGATGGTTGTAATCCAGTAGCGATTCACCGTAGCCGTCAAAGGCCTGCACATAGCCCCGCAAACGGCCGGCCACCGGGAAAGTCCAGTCCAGCTGCAGCGCACCTTTGCCGCTTTGCGGGTTATAGCGGGCGGTAGCACCCAGGGTGTGGCGGTTCCAGCGGTAGATCGCCTGCACATCGCCGTGCCCCATATAGCGCACCAGATCGGGGTTATCGTCGTCCTGCTTGTTTTCCGGCAGGCGGTACCACCAGCGTCCGGTCAGCGACAGATTCCCGTTTTCCGCCCCGGCCATGGCATACACACGGTTCCAGCTGCGCGACAGCGGGTCGGTCTGGCCATTGGACTGGTGCAATATCCCTACGCCGGCCATACGCATCTGCCAGTCACCCAGCCTGAAGTGCCTGGGCAAGGGGGTAGTCAGCATCAGCTCCGGCTCGTAATCGGTTTCACGAAAGGGCGACGACTGCTTTTTGTTATACATCTGCCAGTGCGACTGCTGGGTGTAGCCAAACCACAGGTCGGCCGGCGTACCCAGCACGTTTTCCCACATCTTGCTCTTGAACGATATCTGGTACTTGACCTCGACATCGTTCATTTTCTGGCCAAACAAGGTCACCGGCTCCTGCGTGGGCGAACCCGGGCGGGCATTGGGCGACGCCTGGTACCAGGCTGGCAGCATATAGGTCGGCTTGTGGGCGCGCAGCACAAAGGTACCCAGCTTGTTGTCTTCGTCCAGGTCCCACTGGCTGGCCAGCGTACTGTGGCGGCCGGCCTGCACCGTCTCGGCAGGTACGGCTGCCACGGGCGCTGGCGTCGGCGTCGGGGCAGACGCAGGCACTACAGGGTTGGCCGCAGCAGCCAGCGCGTCGTAACAGGCCAGCCGTGCGCCGGGCTCGCCCAGCGCGGCACACTGCTGCAAAGAAGCGCTGTGATCGGCCCAAGCCAAGGGCGATAGCAACAGGGGAAGCAGTTTTCGCATCATATGATTGGCACGCCTTTAAAGAAGTAGCAGACCGCCTGGCGGTAGCAAAGTGCCAGCCCAGAAACACAAAAGGCCCCGCGAATGCGGGGCCCTTGCGTATTCTTTGCCATTACAGCAGATTAGGCAGCCATTGCCTTGATCTGTGCGGACAGACGGCTCTTGTGACGAGCTGCCTTGTTCTTGTGGAACACGCCTTTGTCAGCCAGACGGTCGATTACCTTGGTCGAAGCCTGGTATACAACCTGAGCAGCGGCTTTATCGCCAGCTTCTACGGCTTTGATAACTTTCTTAACTGCAGTGCGGAATGCAGTACGCAGGCTGGCGTTGTGCGCGCGCTGCTTGAGAGCCTGGCGTGCACGCTTGCGAGCTTGTGCGCTGTTAGCCATGTGTTTCTCCTGATGAGCGGAATCTGAAACCGGCGATTCTAAGCCTTAACATCTGGTTTTGCAACAACAATCCCCCCCGCGTAAACTGTGGGGCTGAATACTCCAATTTACTGTCTGATTTTACCCAAGAATGAACCTACTTAACGCGCTGGCAAAAGTCAGCAGCATGACCATGGTTTCGCGTGTTCTGGGCTTTGTACGCGACGCCATCATCGCCCGCGTATTTGGTGCGGGGCTCGCTACCGACGCCTTCTTCGTGGCCTTCAAACTACCCAACCTGCTGCGCCGCATCTTTGCCGAAGGCGCCTTCTCGCAGGCCTTTGTACCGGTACTGGCCGAGTTTAAGGAACAACGCGGCGAGGCGGAAACGCGCGTATTCCTGTCGCACATTACCGGCACGCTGACCGTGGTGCTGGTGATCGTCACCGCGCTGGGCATGTTGGCCGCACCGTGGATCATCTGGCTTACCGCCCCCGGCTTTGCCAGCAATCCCGACAAGGTAGCGCTCACCAGCGATCTGCTGCGCATCACCTTCCCTTATATATTGTTCATTTCGCTATCGTCGCTGGCCAGTAGCGTGCTCAATACCTGGAACCGCTTTTCGGTACCGGCCTTCACCCCCACGCTGCTGAATGTGTCGTTCATTGCGTGTTCACTGCTGCTGACGCCCTACTTCGACCCGCCAGTCCTCACGCTGGCGTGGGCAGTATTCTTTGGCGGCATCGCCCAGCTGGCCTACCAGCTGCCGCACCTGAAAAAGCTGGACATGCTGCCCATGCCGCGGCTGAACCTGCGCGATGCCGCCGTATGGCGCGTGATCCGCCAGATGGGGCCGGCCATTTTCGGCGTATCCATTGCGCAGATCTCGCTGGTCATCAACACCATCTTCGCGTCGTTTCTGGTGTCCGGCAGCGTGTCGTGGATGTATTACGCCGACCGCCTGATGGAGTTTCCCACCGGTGTGCTGGGCGTGGCGCTAGGTACCATCCTGCTGCCGTCGCTGTCCAAGCACGCGGCGCGTGGCGCGGCCAGTGCCGGCGAATTCAGCCAGCTGCTGGACTGGGGCATGCGCCTGTCGCTGCTGCTGGCCATACCGTCCACGGTGGGCCTGGCGGTGCTGTCGCAGCCGCTGATCGCCACCTTGTTCATGTACGGCAAGTTCACCGCGCACGATGCGGCCATGACGCAGCAGGCGCTGATTGCCTACTCGGTAGGCCTGCTGGGGCTGATTCTGGTGAAGGTGCTGGCACCGGGCTTTTATGCGCGCCAGAACATCAAGACCCCGGTAAAAATTGCCCTGGTCACCCTGGCCGCCACCCAGCTGATGAACCTCATGTTTATCGGCACGCTCAAACACGCGGGTCTGTCGCTCTCCATTGGCCTTGGCGCCTGCCTGAACGCCGGCCTGCTGTACTACCAGCTGCGCAAGCACGCCATCTACCAGCCCGCTGCCGGCTGGCCAGCCTTTTTGCTGAAGCTGCTGCTGGCCGTCGCCGTGATGGCGGGCACCCTGCTGGCGCTACAGCAGGTGCTGCCTATCAACTGGCACGGCCACAGCTGGCAACGCGTGATGTGGCTGACTTTGCTGGTAGCCGCCGGTGCCGTGGCCTACTTTGCCACCTTGCTGGCCATGGGCGTACGCCCGCGCCAGTTCATGCGCCGTACCACCTGATGCCCCGGCAAGCCCGACAGGCTTGCCTACAATAAAGCTGGCGGCGGCCCCACCGGATACGCCGCAGCACGAGGAACCATCATGACCCCGACTTACACCCCGGAATTTTCGCCACTTGGCAAAAAAGTGGACTACCAGGACCAATACGACAACAGCCTGCTGTTCCCCATCGCCCGCCAGCAAAAGCGTGATGAAATCGGCGTGGCCGCCAACGCGCTGCCCTTTGCAGGCGTAGACTTGTGGACCGGCTTCGAGCTGTCGTGGCTGAACGCACGCGGCAAGCCGCAGGTGGCCATTGCCACTTTCCGTATTCCGGCCGACAGCCCCAACCTGATCGAATCCAAATCGTTCAAGCTCTACCTGAACAGCTACAACCAGACCCGCATCGCCAGCTGGGATCAGGTACAAGCCCAGCTCAGCATGGACCTGAGCAATGCCGCCGGCGGCAAGGTAGAAGTCAGCCTACTGTCGCCCGCCGACTTTGCCCGCGAACAGATCGTGGAGCTGGCGGGCAGCAGCATCGACGAGCTGGATATCGACGTAGACAGCTACGCGCCCTGCCCGCAGGCACTACGCGCCGATGCGGCCAACATCGTCAGCGAAACGCTGTGCTCGCAGCTGCTCAAATCCAACTGCCTGGTCACCGGCCAGCCGGACTGGGGTAGCGTGCAGATCAGCTACACCGGCCCGCGCATCGACCGCGAAGCCCTGCTGCGCTACCTGATCGGCTTCCGCCAGCACAACGAATTTCACGAGCAGTGCGTAGAGCGCATCTTTACCGACGTGCTGCAAGCTTGCGCGCCACAGCGCCTGACCGTGTACGCACGCTATACGCGCCGCGGCGGCCTCGATATCAACCCGTGGCGCACTAACGATGCCAGCGCCGTACCGCCGGCCAACATCCGCACCGCGCGCCAGTAACAAGGTTGGCCGCTAGCGGATTTGATACACTGATGTTTTGTTTTTTCGCCACGGAAGCACACAAAAAACACGGAATAGCCCAGGGCCTAGTGGCCCGTATCGCGGCTTGTCGTGGGCTTCGTTCGGCTCCGTGGCGCTCTGTCTTTTCATACTGAAACTAGGTAAACCATGGCTCAATACGTGATGTCCATGCTCCGCGTGAGCAAGATCGTCCCCCCCAAGCGCCAGATCATCAAGGACATTTCCCTGTCCTTCTTCCCCGGCGCCAAAATCGGCCTGCTGGGCCTGAACGGCGCCGGTAAATCCACCGTGCTGCGCATCATGGCCAATGTGGACAAAGAGTACGACGGCGAAGTACAGCACCTGGCCGGCGTGAAAATCGGCTACCTGCCGCAAGAGCCGCAGCTGGACGCCGACAAGACCGTACGCGAAGAAGTGGAAAGCGGTATGGGCGACGTGATGGGCGCGCAAAAGCGCCTGGAAGAAGTCTATGCAGCGTATGCCGAGCCGGACGCCGACTTTGACGCCCTGGCCGAAGAACAAGCCCGCCTGGAAGCCATCATTTCCGCCGGCGCCGGTGACAACATCGAACTGCAGCTGGAGCTGGCCGCCGACGCGCTGCGCCTGCCACCGTGGGACGCCAAGATCGGCCCGCTGTCCGGTGGTGAAAAACGCCGCGTAGCGCTGTGCAAGCTGCTGCTATCGCAGCCGGACATGCTGCTGCTGGATGAACCGACCAACCACCTGGACGCCGAATCGGTAGAGTGGCTGGAGCAGTTCCTGGTGCGCTTCCCTGGCACCGTGGTGGCCGTCACCCACGACCGCTACTTCCTGGACAACGCCGCCGAATGGATTCTGGAGCTGGACCGCGGCGAAGGCATCCCGTGGAAAGGTAACTACTCCAGCTGGCTGGAACAGAAGGAAGCCCGCCTGCAACTGGAAAGCAAGCAGGAAGGCGCCCGCATGAAGGCCATGAAACAGGAACTGGAATGGGTGCGCCAGAACCCGAAAGGCCGCCAGGCCAAATCCAAAGCCCGTCTGGCCAAGTTCGAAGAGCTGTCCAGCCACGAATACCAGAAGCGCAACGAAACCCAGGAAATCTTCATCCCGGTCGCCGAGCGCCTGGGTAATGAAGTGATCGAGTTCGAAAACGTCAGCAAAGGCTTTGGCGACCGCCTGCTGATCGACAACCTGAGCTTCAAGGCCCCTGCCGGTGCCATCGTCGGCATCATCGGCCCGAACGGCGCGGGTAAATCCACGCTGTTCAAGATGATTGCCGGCAAAGAACAGCCCGATACCGGCACCGTGAAAATCGGCCAGACCGTACAAATGGCCTTTGTCGAGCAGCACCGCGACAGCCTGGAAGCCGACAAGACCGTCTTCGACGACGTCTCCGGCGGCCTGGACATGATCAACGTTGGCCGCTTCGAGATGTCCAGCCGGGCCTACCTGGGCCGTTTCAACTTCAAAGGCGCCGACCAGCAGAAAAAAGTGGGCATGCTGTCCGGTGGCGAACGCGGCCGCCTGCACCTGGCCAAGACGCTGCTGAAAGGCGGCAACGTGCTGCTGCTGGATGAACCGTCCAACGACCTGGACGTGGAAACCCTGCGCGCGCTGGAAGACGCCCTGCTGGAATTCGCCGGCACCGTGTTCGTGATCAGCCACGACCGCTGGTTCCTGGACCGTATCGCCACCCATATCCTGGCGGCGGAAGGCGAATCGCAATGGACGTTCTTTGACGGTAACTACCAAGAGTACGAAGCCGACAAGAAACGCCGTCTGGGCGAAGAAGGTGCCAAGCCCAAGCGTATCCGCTACAAGCCGGTCATTCGCTAAGCAAACTGTGCGGCCAACGTTGGCCGCAAAACAAAAAAGCCCGCAATTGCGGGCTTTTTTCTTGGCTACACCAACGATCAGGCAAAGATAGTGGGCTCTTGCAGGTCACCGATTTTGGCGAAGTTGGTCGGCTGTTCCAGATCACCGATCTTGGCGAAGTTGGTTGGCTGTTCCAGATCACCGATCTTGGCGAAGTTGGTTGGCTGCTCCAGGTCACCGATTTTGGCGAAGTTGGTTGGCTGTTCCAGATCACCGATCTTGGCGAAGTTGGTTGGCTGCTCCAGATCACCGATCTTGGCGAAGTTGGTTGGCTGCTCCAGGTCACCGATCTTGGCGAAGTTGGTTGGCTGCTCCAGATCACCGATCTTGGCGAAGTTGGTTGGCTGCTCCAGATCACCGATCTTGGCGAAGTTGGTTGGCTGCTCCAGATCACCGATCTTGGCGAAGTTGGTTGGCTGTTCCAGGTCGCCGATTTTGGCGAAGTTGGTCGGCTGTTCCAGGTCACCGATTTTGGCGAAGTTGGTTGGCTGCTCCAGATCGCCGATCTTGGCGAAGTTGGTTGGCTGTTCCAGATCGCCGATCTTGGCGAAGTTGGTTGGCTGTTCCAGGTCACCGATCTTGGCGAAGTTGGTTGGCTGTTCCAGATCACCGATCTTGGCGAAAACAGTCGGTTCTTGCAGGTCGCCGATCTTGGCAACGTCTTGGGCTTGGGCTGCACCGGCAAACAGGGCAATGGCAGTAGCGATCAGGGTCAGTTTTTTCATGGTAGTCATTCCTTTAAAAGTGTAATGGGTGGGGCGTGCCACCTGAACAAGACAAGGACTCAAACCATTCATACTCCAGCAGACCTTGTGTCTTGTTTGTACGTCCTTGCGATGTGGTCACTATAGTGATTATCTTCATTAGTAGATAGAAGAAGGCTTTGTTGCACAAATCAGTGCTTGCGTCCGTCCGGTAGAATGACCGCATGAGCAAGCCCCTTCCTCCCAAGTACCAAACCATCAACTGGCAGTCATACAACCAGTCCCTCAAGCAACGAGGGCAGCTCCTTCTCTGGCTCGACAAAGGCATGAACTGGTTGGCACCGGCTACCGGCAGGCGGGGACGGCAGCTAACTTTTTCTGATGCTGCCATCCAGTTCTGTCTCACCATCAAATGCCTCTTTGGCCTGGCGCTACGGCAAGCCACAGGTATGGTCGAAAGTATGTTGCGCCTGGCTGGCCTTGACTGGGCCGTCCCCGACTTCAGCACGCTTTCCCGCCGCCAGAAAGACCTGCAAGTCCGCATCCCGGTACAGAAAAAGCAAGGTTGTCTGCATCTCTTGGTGGATAGCACCGGCATCAAGATGATGGGTGAAGGCGAGTGGAAGGTGAAAAAGCATGGCGCTGATTACCGCCGCCAATGGCGCAAGCTGCATCTGGGCATAGATGCGCAAACGCTGGAAATCCGGGCAATGGAAGTGACCGACAATCGCACTGGAGATGCCACGATGCTGCCAGAGCTGCTATCGCAAATTCCGGCGGGAGAGGGACTGGTAACCGTCACCACGGATGGGGCGTACGACACACGCCTATGTTACGCAGCGATTGCAGAGCGTGGGGCGGCAGCCATCATTCCCCCACGTCGAAATGGCCAATTCTGGAAAGGGAATTTACGGGGCAATCAGGCTCGCAATGAGTCGCTACGAGCGGTGAAGTATCTGGGGCGCGCGCTCTGGAAAAAGTGGAGTGGCTACCATCGCCGCAGCTTGGTCGAAACGAAGATGCACTGTTTCAAATTGCTGGCAGATCGGGTTAAGTCACGGGACTTTGACCGGCAAGTAGCGGAGCTTCAAATCTGTGCAGCGATTCTGAATCGCTTCACAGCACTGGGCACGCCGCAAACGGTCCGTATGGGATAAATCCGTCTGGGGATTGGGGTAGTTCGACCTACGGCTGATTTGTGCAACAAAGCCATAGAAGAAGGTTTCGAACAAAGCATTTTAATTTTTTGAACTACTAATTTTCGATGAATATCATTGACTTACTGTCATTAGTAAAAGTTCAACTGCTTAACATTTATTAACACCCACACCAACAAGCAGTAATTCTGATTGATGAAAAAAGCAAAAACAGTATAAAAAAAGCAAAATATTCCAAAATCAAATCAAAATGCAATACCAATATCATTAAAACTCCACCGCCACAGGCACAAAAAAACCCCATCAGCGACCGGAGTCGCGGATGGGGCTGAGTAGGGTAACTATCTGGCAGGCTACTCAAATACCCAGGCATCCATGGTGACCGCCGCATATTCGATACCACGATGCAGGCTGCGCCCGGGCCGGCCCTGCGCGGCACCCATGGCAAAGAACAGTGGCAGCAAGTGTTCGTCGGTGGGGTGATTCTCACGTGCAAAAGGCGCCTGTGTTTGCCAGGCCAGCAGCGCTTCGCTATCGCCCTGCTCCAGCCGGGTGGCTACCCAATCGGCAAAGGCCAGCGCCCAGGGTTGTGCCGGTGCATCCGGTGCGCCCAACGCATACAGATTATGGGTAACGCTGCCCGAGCCAATAATCTGCACGCCATCTGCGGCCAGATCAGCCAACGCTTTACCCAGCAAATAGTGCGTGCGGGCATCCTGGCGTGGCAGGGTTGCCAGGGTAATCACCGGGATATCACCTTGCGGGTACATCATCAGTAGCGGTACCCAGGCACCATGATCCAGACCATTCGCCTGCTGCAGGTGTGCTGCTACACCCGCTGCGGCCAACTTGGCCTGTACTTGCCGGGCGAGCTGCTCGTCTGATACCGCCGGGTAGTTCAGCGTATATAACTCGCGCGGGAAACCGCCAAAATCGTGCACCGCCTGCCAGCGTGGCGACCAGCCCACCAGCGGCTCGCTCGCCAGATGGTGCGCGGACATGATGAGAATCGCCCGCGGCCGCGGTTGGGCGGCGGCGTACTGCTGCCAGATGTGGCGGGCTGGCGAGGCGTTGA
This sequence comes from Vogesella sp. XCS3, assembly GCF_020616155.1. Lineage (NCBI taxonomy): Bacteria > Pseudomonadati > Pseudomonadota > Betaproteobacteria > Neisseriales > Chromobacteriaceae > Vogesella > Vogesella sp. XCS3. The sequence continues at coordinate 1,918,640 of NZ_CP085530.1, forward strand.
TTAGTACGTCCGGGCCACCGTGCGAAATGAAAAGGGGGGCGAGAAGGCTCATGGCAGGCTCCATTGATTCAGTCATGCTGACATTACAATTCACCGCAATGAATTGATAAAGATACAATCAGGAAGTTGATTCATTACCATAAAGAAATAATCAATGGACAGACTCACCGCACTACAGGTCTTCCAGGCCATTGTGGAGGCCGGCAGCTTTGTCGGCGCCGCGCAGCGGCTGGGCATGTCTGGCGCCATGGTCAGCAAACAGTTGGCCGCACTGGAAAAGCACCTGGGCTGCCGCCTGATCCAGCGCACCACACGCCGCATGACGCTGACCGAAGCGGGCCAGGATTACAGCCGGCGCATCGGCCCTATCCTGGCGCAGCTGGCAGAAGCCGATGCACTGGCACAGCAGCAAAGTGTCAGCGTACACGGCAAACTGCGCATGTCGGCGCCGCTGTCTTTTGGCATGCGCTTTCTCGGGGGATGGATGGCCACGCTACACGCCAGCCACCCGCAGCTGGAAATCGAGCTGATGCTGTCCGACGAGCAGGTAGACCTGGTGGAAGCCGGCTTCGACCTGGCACTGCGCATCAGCACACAGCCCCTGCCCGGCCAACTGGTGGCACGGCCACTAGGTGAAATTGCCATGGTGCTGTGCGCAGCCCCCGCCTACCTGGCACGCCACGGGACGCCGCGCACGCTGGATGAGCTGGCTAACCATGCCTGCCTGCGCTACAGCCTGCAGCAGACACAACAATTCTGGCAGTTTGGTCACGGCCAGACACTGCGCCAGCAGGCGGTAGACGGCCCCTTGCTGGCCAATAACGGTGATGTGCTGGCCAGTGCCGCCATCGCCGGTATGGGTATTGCTTATCAACCTGAGTTCGTGCTGGCAGACGCTCTGCAAGATGGCCGCCTGCAGCGTATTGCGCTGGATGTCAGCCCGCTCGCGGCACAGGTGTACGCGGTATACCCGGCGCGGCGCTACCTGCCCCAAAAGGTGCAACTGACCCTGTCGCTACTGCAAGCCATGCTGCAGCCTCCGCCGTGAGAAGATGCAGCAACCCGTGCTACTAGCCCAAAGGCCAGTATTGGTAGATATTCCATCCGGCTGCACAGTGGTTTACTCTGCAGCCACAGTAAAAAACTGGCATGGACTGCCCTGTAAGAGCCATTCCAAGATATAAAAGGAGAAACAATGATGAAGAAACGCATTCTCGTCGCCACAATCGCCGCCCTTGCTGCCGTTGGCGCCCAGGCGGCCGACATGAACAAGGTGCTGCACGTTGCCTTCAACGTGCCGGAAACCGGTTTCGACCCGGCCAAGGTATCAGACACCTACTCTGGCTCCATCCTGGAAAACGTGTTCGACCCGCTGGTTACCTATGACTATCTGGCGCGCCCGGCCAAGGTCATTCCCAATACCACCGTTGTCATGCCGACCGTTTCGGCCGATGGCAAGGTGTATACCTTTAAACTGAAACCCGGCATTTACTTTTCCCCTGACGTAGCCTTCAAAGGCCAAAAACGCGAGCTGACCGCTGCCGACTACGCCTACTCCATCAAGCGCCACCTCGACCCGACCATTAATTCGCCATGGAGCTTTCTGGTAGATGGCCGCTTTGCCGGCGCCGATGCGCTGGTAAAGGCCGCCGGCAAGGGTGCCCTGAACTACGACGCCCCGGTAGAGGGCATCAAGGTGCTGGACAAGTACACACTGCAGCTCACGTTGAACGAAGGCAACTACAACTTCCTGCAGATTCTGGCCATGCCGGCCTTTGGCGCAGTCGCGCGTGAGGCCATCGAAGCCTACGCCAGCAACACCAATGCCAAACCGGTAGGTACCGGCCCGTATACCCTGAAAGAATGGAAGCCGGGCAACAAAATCATCCTGGAAGCCAACCCGAACTTCCGCAAGCTGGTGATCAATGGCCAGACGCTGCCCAAGGTTGGCCGCGTGGAAGTTTCCATCATCGAAGAAGAACAGCCGCTGTGGCTGGCCTTCGTCAACAAGCAGCTGGACATCTCCGGTATTCCGCAAGCTGCCCTGCAAGAAGCCCTGCTCATCGACCCGAAAAACCCGCTGAATGTGAAACTGCAGGATAAATACGCCAAGCAGGGCATCCAGCTGGAGCGCAAGAAAGACCTGGAAATCACCTACCAGTTCTTCAATATGCAAGACCCGGTAGTCGGCGGCGACGCCAAAGAGAAAATCGCCCTGCGCCGCGCCATTGCCATGGCCTTTCCACGCAGTGAAACCATCGCCGCCATCCGCCGCGGCCAGGCTGTACCGGTGAACTACGTTATTCCGGAAGGCGTAGCCGGCTACAACCCGGCGTTCAAAGGCGCGGTGAAATACGACCCGGCTGCGGCCAACGCCCTGCTGGACCGTTTTGGCTACAAAGTGGGCGCCGACGGCCTGCGCACCCTGCCGGACGGCAAGCCGCTGTCCATTGAAATGGCCACCGGCACCAGCGGCATAGACAAGCAGTGGAACGAATACTGGCAAAAGGCCTTCGACAGCCTGAAAATCAAGCTCACCTTCAAGTACGGCAAATGGAACGAGCTGAATAAAGCCAACCGCCAGAACAAGCTGCAAATGTGGGGCCTGGCCTGGGGCGCCGACTACCCGGACGGCGAAAACTTCATGCAGCTGCTGTACGGCAAGAACGCTGGCGACGCCAATAGTGCCAACTTCAAGAATGCCGAATACGACCGCCTGTTCGAAGCCTCGCTGAAACTGCCGCACGGTGCCGAGCGCAACAAGCTATACGACGCCATGAACAAGATCGTGGTAGCGCAGCAGCCATGGATTTTTGGCGATACCCGCGTGCGCAGCCAGCTGGCACACCGCTACGTGAAAAACTTCAAGCTGCACCCGCTGCTGAACACCACCTGGCGTTATATCGACCTCCAGAAGTAAACCCTGCTTTCTGTACCCGCAGCCGGCCCCGCAGGGGGCTGGCTGCCCGCGTTTGTCTGGAGACTTGAATCATGCTTGCTTATATCCTGCGCCGCCTGTGGCAGATGGTCCCGACCCTGTTCGGGGTGATGCTGCTGCTGTTCGTACTATTCAACTGGGTGGGGGGAGACCCATCCTACATCCTGGCCGGCAAGAGCTTTTCTGCCGAAACGCTGGCCAATATTCGCCACCAGCTGGGGCTGGATAAATCCCTGCCCGAACAGTTCCTGATCTTTGTACAGCAGGTACTGACCCTGGACTTCGGTATCTCGTGGTCTACCCAGCAGCCGGTAGCCGAAATCCTGGGTAACCGCATTGGCCCCTCGCTGACCCTGGCTTTGCCCATGCTGCTGGTCAGCCTGCTGCTGTCGGTCATCATCGCTGCCATCGTGGCCTATGTCCGCGGCAGCCTCACCGACCGCATCGTTACCCTGATCTGCACGCTGGCCATGTCGGTCAGCGCCCTGGTGTACATCATTGCCGGCCAGTACTGGCTCGCCCACAAGCTGGGCTGGTTCCCCATCCTGGGCTGGAGCGACAGCCTGGCCACCAATCTGTGGCTGTATGTACCGCTGCCATTGCTGCTGGGCCTGGTCGTCAGCCTGGCACCGGATATCCGGTTTTACCGTAGCTGCTTTGTCGAAGAGATGAACCACGACTACGTGCGTACCGCCCGCGCCAAAGGGCTGTCCGAGCAGGCCATCATGCTCAAACACGTGATGCGTAACGCGCTGATTCCGGTCGTCACCTCGCTGATGATGTCGCTGCCCTACCTGTTTCTGGGCGCGCTGCTGCTGGAGCGCTTTTTCGGCATCCCCGGCATGGGTAACGAGGTGCTCAATGCGGTAGACCGCAGCGACTTCCCGGTGATCAAAGCCATCACCATTTATGTCGCCCTGGCCACCATGGTGTTCAACCTGCTGGCCGACATTGTTTACAAGCTGATCGACCCGCGCGTGCAGCTGAAATAAGGACTCCCCATGACAAGTCAAACAACCCTAGCGGCCGACGATGCCAGCTGCCCGGCGTCCCGCAGCCTGTGGCAGCTGGGCTGGCAGCGCCTGCGCCGCGACCGTATCGGCCTCACCGCCCTGTGGGTGGTGCTTGCTTTCGTCCTGCTGGCACTGGCTGGCTGGCTAGGCCTGGCCGGCAGCCACTGGCGCGATGAGGTTGCCAAACCGAATATGCCGCCCGCCCTGTTCAAGGGCTATGGCCCCGCAACCGTAGAGCTGACCGCGGCCGATATCGATGCCGCACAGCAACACAACACCAGCGCTGCCGATGCCAGCGCCGCCACCGGCATGAGTGCCGAAGACGACCCGCTAGCCGCCGACATGGCCGCAGCCCAGACCCAGGCTGCCAAAGCCGCACCACTTAGCGTAGCACCGGCAAACGACAGCGTGCTGCCACTAGGCAGCGACAGCCGTGGCCGCGATGTATTGCAAAAGGTCATACAAGGCACCGCCACCTCTCTGTTGGTGGGCTTGTCTGGCGCGCTGCTGGCCATTCTGATCGGTACGCTGCTGGGCGCGCTGTCCGGCTATTTCGGCCGCCGTGTCGATGACCTGCTGATGTGGTTCTACAGCGTGTTTACCTCAGTACCCGACATGCTGCTGTTGCTGGCCTTTTCCGCGGTGATGAGCCGCGGTATCGACACCGTGATCATGGTCATGGCTCTCACCAGCTGGACAGGCACCTACCGGCTGATGCGGGCCGAATTCATGAAACACAAAGGCCGCGAGTACGTACAGGCCGCCGATGCCATTGGTGCCAGCCACCGCAGCCGCATGTTCCGCCACATTCTGCCCAACGTAACCCACCTGCTGCTGGTGCAGTTTTCCATCCTGACCGTAGCGCTGATCAAGTACGAAGCCATCCTGTCTTTCCTGGGCTTCGGGGTAGGCGTCAGCCAGACCAGCTGGGGTGCCATGCTGGCGGAAGCGCCTGCCGAGCTGCTGCAAGGCTACTGGTGGCAAATGGCTGCCGTAACCCTCTTCATGTCGCTGCTGGTCACCGCCTTCAGCATGCTCACCGACAGCCTGCGCGACGCGCTGGACCCGAAAGTGAAATAAGGATTCCCGATGACCCAAGCATCCCCCCTGCTGAGCGTACGCAACCTGGGCGTGAGTTTCCGCATGGAAAGCGGCGAACACTTCCAGGCGCTCAAAGGCATCAGCTTCGATATTGCGGCCAACCGTACAGTGGCCCTGGTGGGCGAATCCGGCTCCGGCAAGTCGGTCACCTCCATGGCCATCATGCGGCTGCTGCCGGAGAACAACACCGAGATCGCCGCTGACAGCGAAATCCTGTTTGAAGGCCGCAACCTGCTGCAAGCAGACCGCCGCGCCCTGCGGGCGCTACGCGGCCGCGATATTGCCATGATCTTCCAGGACCCGATGAGCTCGCTGAACCCGGTATTCACCGTGGGCGACCAGATTATCGAAACCCTGATGCTGCATACCGGCATGCGGCGCAAGGCGGCCCGCCAGCGCGCCGTCGCCCTGCTGAAAGAAGTCGGCCTGCCCGAGCCAGACCGCAAGGTAGACGCCTACCCGCACCAGCTGTCCGGCGGCCAGCAACAGCGCGTGATGATCGCCATGGCCATTGCCTGCGAACCCAAACTGCTGATTGCCGACGAGCCTACTACGGCACTGGATGTCACCATCCAGCAGCAAATCCTGCAGCTGCTGGCCCAGCTACAGAAAAAACACGGCATGGCAGTGCTGTTCATCACCCACGATCTGGGCCTGGTGGGCGAGTTTGCCGATGAAGTCATCGTGATGCGCCATGGTGAAATCCGCGAGCACGGCCCGCTGCAGCAAGTGTTCACCCAACCGCAGGACGCGTATACCAAAGCGCTGCTGAACTGCCGTCCGCAGCTGGATAGCCGCCCGGCACGGCTGGCGGTAATCGACGATTTTCTGCAAGACCAGCCCTACCAGGTACCACCGCAGCGCGAACGCGGCTACGCCCCGGGCGACGATATCGTGCTGGACGTGCAGGGCCTGTGCAAAAGCTTTGAAAGCCGCGAAGGGCTGTTCGGCAAGCATGTGTTCCATGCCGTGAAAGACGTGTCGTTCCAGCTGGCGCGCGGTAAAACGCTGGGTATTGTGGGCGAATCCGGCTCCGGCAAAACCACGGTGGGGCTCACGCTGATGCGCCTGCACCAGGCCAGCGCCGGACGAGCCCTCTTTAATGGCCAAGATATCCTGGCTATGTCGCCCGGCGAATTTCACGCCTGCAAACGCCGTATCCAGATTATCTTCCAGAACCCCTACGCCTCGCTGAACCCGCGTTTTACCGTAGAGGAAATCCTGCTGGAGCCGATGACACTGCACGCCATCGGCCGCGATCACGCCGAGCGCAAACAGCTGGCTGCCGCGCTGCTGGAACGCGTAGGCCTGCCAAGGCGTGCCTTGCAGAAATACCCGCACGAGTTTTCCGGCGGCCAGCGCCAGCGCATTGCCATTGCACGCTGCCTGACCATGAAGCCGGACGTGCTGATCTGCGATGAGTCGGTGTCTGCGCTGGATGTGTCGGTACAGGCGCAGGTACTGAACCTGCTACAAGACCTGCAGGATGAATGCGGGCTGTCCTACCTGTTCATTTCTCACGATCTGTCGGTAGTGAAGCATATCTCCGACCAGGTCATGGTGATGCAGCACGGCCAGGTGGTAGAGCAAGCCAACGCCGATACCATGTACGCCAACCCGCAGCACCCCTACACCCGCCAGCTGCTCTCGGCCATACCGCAAGGTTGGCCGCAGCATGGCGGCACACAGGTAGCGTAGCCTAGCCGGGCCGGCTAGCCTGCTGCGGGTGGCTGCAAGAAGTGTTGCAGCATCCAGGCGGCTGCCGGCCCGGGTGGCTGTGCACGCCGCCACACGGCGTGCAGGCTGCGCCGCTGCGGCCAACCTGGCAGCGGTAAAGGCACCAGTTCGGGCGCGTACCGTGCGACCAGCCAGTCTGGCAACTCGGCCCAGCCAAAACCCAGCTGGGTCATCTCCAGCAGCAACAGATAGCTGGGCGCGTACCAGCGCTGCCCTGCGCCACCAGCCGGTGCCGTATCGCCATAGGTGTTCAGGCGCAGCTGGCGATGGGACTGCAGCTGTGACTCGTCTTGCGGCCACTGGCGGGCCAGCGCGTGCTGCGGTGCCACGTAGAGCGAGGTGCTGGCCGGCTGCGGCAGCGGCTGGCTGGCCAGCAAGCCATCCTGGATGGCCAGGCCGCACAGCAGCCCCAGCTGCGCCCGCCCCTGCCGCACCAGCGCCAACACGTCGTCCTGCTCGCCCACCAGACACTCCAGCTCGGTATGGGGAAACTGCGTGGCAAACGCCTGCAGCGCTGCCTCCAGGCTACCGGTATGAAAGGTATCGGAGAGCACCAGGCTCAGCCTTGGCTCGGTACCTTCCGCCAGGGCCCGGGCCTGCAAGCAAAGCTGGTCTTGCGCCGCCAGCGCCTGGCGTGCCATGGGTAGCAGGCGCTCGCCGGCCTCCGTCAACTGCGGCTGGCGGCCACTGCGCTCGAACAGGCTGACGCCCAGATCAATTTCCAGATTTGCCACGCACTCACTCACGGTGGACTGGCGCTTGCCCAACGCGCGCGCCGCCGCCGAAAACGAGCCGTGCTCGGCCACCATCACCAGGGTAAGCAATGCTTCATTGCTGACAGACATATCGGCCTTTCCGATAGAAGCTAACTTTTATACACCTGAAAAACCTATCACACTGCCGGCATGATTCCCACCGCCAGCTTAGGTCCCCCATGAACCCGCACGAGAAAACCCTGCCCGAGCGCGCCTTGCATGCCGTCCTGTATGAAGTTTGCGCCATGCTGATACTGGTACCACTGGGCAGCTGGCTGCTGGGGCACAGCCCGGCGCAGATGGGGGTGCTGGCCATCATGCTATCCACCATTGCCATGAGCTGGAACGTGGTATTCGGCGCCCTGTTCGAACGCCTGGAGCGCGCCCGACAATGGCAACGTACGGTAGCGGTACGCTGCCTGCATGCCACCCTGTTTGAAGGTGGCCTGGTGTTTATCTGCGTGCCGGTAGTGGCCTGGTGGATGGCAATAAGCTACTGGCAGGCGCTGCTGCTGGATATCGGCATTCTGTTGTTCTTCTTGCCGTATACCTATGTTTTCAACTGGTTATACGATGCCGTGCGGCAGCGGTATTTTTTCCAGCACCAAGAGTGAAGAAAGCACGCAACAATGCCAAAAGGATTGTCTTATAGATAGGTTGTCGTCATGAGTCGCTGCGGCAAGAATGAGCCTCCATGCAGCTTTGCTGCGTCATGTAACAGAATGGAAGGCCATGCGTCCAAGCCAGTGGCTGCTGCTGATTGTTCAATTTTACCTGTACGGGGCCGGCTGGCTGCTGGCCATTCTGCTGATACGTCATCAACGTCGTTTGTTATGGCAATACAGTCTGTCAGCACTTTGTCTGGCTAACGGCATACTGCTATGTATGCTGATGCCGGCCGATACTTTGTCTCAACCTCTGCCTTATGCGTTGATGTCCTGGTGGCTATTGGCCGGCTTGGCTTACGCGGTCAATGGCAACTTGCTTTTCATGCGTCTGCCGGCTTGTTCACAGCGGACAATACTGCTGGGTAGCCTTGCCGCCACACTCCCGCTGTTGATACTAGGTTACCTGGGGCTGAGTGATTGGCGTCTGATTGTCATGTCGATAGAAATCGCACTGCTTATCCTGTCCGTCACCTGGATAACCCACTCGGCGATGCTGCGCGAGTTTCCAGGCCCGGGCTCATGGCTGTTTCAGCTGGCGGCAAGCCTGTTTGGCCTATTTTTCGTGGGGCGTGCCGTACTACGCCTGTGGCTGGGGGAAAGCGTGATACCCGAGCTGTACCAGCCTAGCGACAATAACTTGCTGGTAGCCGTGGCGTTCATGGTGATGGCAGCCATTTTCAACCTGACCGCAGCGGTAAGGATTGCAGCACGCATGGCCAAGCAGCTGCACCAGCTATCACAACACGACCCGCTGACCGGCCTGCTCAACCGGCGCGCCTTGCATACCCGGCTAACGGAGGCACAGCAGCAGCAGCAGTTTCCCTGCTATAGCATCATCATGATCGATATAGATCATTTCAAACCCATCAACGATGGCTACGGCCATAGTATCGGCGATGCGGTACTGGCCAAGGTTGGCCGCATCCTGAAGCAGTACACCGACGAGCACTGCCAAGCCTTTCGGCTGGGAGGGGAAGAGTTTGCCCTGGTGCTGCAAGGCGTATCGCTGGAAAAAGCACTGGTGCAGGCCGAGACACTACGACATCACATCGCCCAGAGCCCTGTGATCCAGGATAACCATGTCATCTGCTTTACGGCCAGCCTGGGCGTTGCAGAAGGCAGTACCGGCCTGCAAACGCTGGAGCATGTACTGAATGCCGCCGACCGAGCCATGTACCAGGCCAAGCAGCAGGGTCGCAACTGTGTCAGCCACACCCCGCGCTCAGCCACGCGCAGCATCGTCAGCTATGCGCAGGTAAAACCCTCGACTTCGTAACTAGTAGCCACGCTGCCGCTCTACCTGCCCAGCTACCGCCTCACCCTGTGCCAGACGCTGCAGCCGGTCGGTAATCTGCGCCACCGCCTGCTGGCGCAAGGTAATGGCGGCAATATGCGGCGTCAGCGTCACCGCCGGGTGCTGCCACAAGCGGCTATCTGGCGGCAGCGGCTCGCGGGAGAAAACATCCAGCTGGGCACAACGCAGCAGCCCATCGTCCAGCGCTGCCAGCAGTGCCGCTTCGTCCAGCAGGTCGCCACGGCCGGCGTTGATCAGCATGGCACCGGCAGGCAACCGTGCCAGCCTGGCGGCATCCAGCAACCCTGCCGTCTCGGGTGTGGAAGGTAGCACGCAGGCCAGTACGTCACTTTCCGCCAGCAAGGCGTGCAAGCCCTCTTGTCCATGGTGGCTTACAAGCCCCGGCAGGCTACGCGGCGTGCGGCTCCAGCCCTGTACGCGGTAACCGTCGGCCTGTAAGCCACGCGCCACGGCCAAGCCGATTTCGCCCAGCCCCAGCACTCCGACACGCACATCGGCGGACAGACGCGGTGGCAGCATTTTCCACACGCCGGCAACCTGCTGGCGACGGTAGATATCCATATGCCGCTGATACGACAACACGCCAAAACGCACGTATTCCAGCATCTGCGCCGCCATGCCCCCATCCAGCAGGCGATAGATCGGTAGCGCCGGGTCCAGGTCATCGCGCGCCAGCAGCTTATCCACCCCAGCGCCCAGGGCAAAGACGCCTCGCAAGGCCGGTAAACCGGCAAATAGCCCGGCGGGCGGCCCCCAGGTCACCACGTAAGCCACTTGGCTCGGGTCGTCCAGCTCATCCAGCGTGATAAACGTTTGCTGCGGCATGGCGGCACGGAAAAGTGCGATGTAAGCCTGGGTTTCTTTCGGGCTAGGGGTGTAGAGCAGGATCATGGTATGGCGCGCCAAAGGAAGAACAGCACTTATAAACCAGCCGGGTAGCGGTGCCAAGATGCTGGCTGGCTTTAGCGCGCCCTCTTGCTTGCCAGGCACTGGCGCTTGATGACATGCCGCTGCCTGTCACCCCGGGCTTGCGCCTTGACAGCGGCGAGCAGGATAGCGCTACGCTGCCAGCCGACACACGGCGGCCAACCTACCGAGGCCGCGATCCGGCCGCTGCGTCAGGTGCCGCAAAAAGTGCGGTAGCCGCGTGCCAGCTCGGCACTGGCCGGCAGCGCGTAGCGTTCCAGCCCAGGGCGCTCCGCATAAGGCTGGGCCAGCACGGACAGCAATTGCTGCGCCAGTGCCATATCACCGTACTCGCTGGCCGCAGCCAGCGCCTCTTCTACCAAATGGTTACGCGCAATGTACAAAGGGTTGGCCGCACGCATCTTGCCCGCCACCAGCGCCATAGAGCCGCCGTGCGCCAGCCGCGCTTGCCAGCGCGCCAGCCAGCTGTGCAAAACGTCTGGCTGCGCAAACAAGGCCGCCAGGCGGGTGGCATCACCGTCCAGCACGTCGGCCAGATAGCGCCAGGCGAGTGTGAAATCCACCCGCTGCCGATGCAGCATCAGCAGCCAGTCTTCTGCCAGCGCCAGGTCGTCTTCCTGTGCATCGGCCAGGCCCAGCTTGCCCCGTGCCTGCGCCAGCCACGCCTGCTGGTAATGCGTCTGGAAGCCATGAATCACCTCGGTGGCCTGCGCCACGGCGTCGTCCATCGACGCGGCATCCAGCAGCGGCAGCAGCGCCTCGGCCAGCCGCGCCAGGTTCCACTGCGCGATGGCCGGCTGGTTGCCGTAGGCGTAGCGGCCACGCTCGTCAATCGAGCTGAACACCGTGGCCGGGTCGTAAGTGTCCATAAAGGCGCAGGGGCCGTAATCGATGGTTTCGCCGGATAGCGTCATATTGTCGGTGTTCATCACACCGTGAATGAAGCCCGCGTGCAGCCACTGTGCCACCAGGCTGGCCTGGCGCTGGCATACCGCCGCCAGCATGGCCAGGTAAGGGTTGGCCGCGTGCTGCAGCTGCGGGTAATGGCGCTGCAGCGTATACGCCGCCAGCTGGCGCAATGTAGCGTCGTCGCCGCGGTTGGCAAAGTACTCGAAGCTACCCACGCGAATATGGCTGGCCGCCACCCGCGTCAGTACCGCACCCGGCAGCGGGCGGTCGCGGTATACCGTATCGCCGGTAGCCACCACGGCCAGTGCCCGCGTGGTGGGGATGCCCAGCGCGTGCATGGCCTCGCCGATGATCAGCTCGCGCAGCATGGGCCCCACCGCCGCCTTGCCGTCGCCACGGCGCGAAAACGGCGTGCGGCCGCTACCCTTGAACGCGATGTCGCGGCGCAGCCCTGCCGTATCCACCACCTCGCCCAATAGCAAGGCGCGGCCATCGCCCAGCTGCGGCGAATAGCCGCCAAACTGGTGGCCGGCGTACACCTGCGCCACCGGCTGCGCACCAGCGGGTAACTGCGCCCCGGCAAACAGCGCAGCCAAGGTAGCCTCATCCACGCCGCTGCTGTCCAGCCCCAGCTCGCCTGCCAGGTTAGCATGCCAATACAGCAGGTGCGGCGCGCTTGGTTTATCCGGGTTGGCCGCAGCGCAGGCCTGCGGCAGCTGCGTAGCGTAGCTGTGTTCAAACGGGATGCGAATCATGGTGACCACCTGGGCAATGTGCGTGCAGTACTAGGTAGCCTGCTGGCGGCAAAAGTGCCGCAGCAGGCGAGAAAAAGCCGCCTTGTTAGGCGGCCGGGGTCATGCTTTCTATGCGTAGCTTAGCGGCCGCGGCCAACCTTGCCGGCGGGCTTGGCCCCCGCACCACCACGCCCTGCGGCTGGCTTCGCGGCGGCGGGCTTGCCGGATGCCGGTTTGGCTGCTGCCGGTTTGCCTGCATGAGCCTTGGCGGTGGCGGGTTTGCCGTTGCCTCGCGGCGCACCGGCGTAGCTGCGCGGCTGGCCTTGCTGCGCCTTGGCGCGGGCGGCCAGGCTCTGGCCGGCAAAGCGGTGGCGCGCGGCGGCAGCCTTGTCGCCCGGTGGCGTCGGCGGAATCAGGCAATGCTTGGCGTGGCCGATCAAATCGCTACGGCCCATTTGCACCAGCGCGTCGTAAATGATCTGCCAGTTATCCGGGTGGTGGTAGCGCAGCAGCGCCTTGTGCAGCTTGCGGCGGTAACCATCACGCACCACGTCCACTTTTTCCGAGCTGCGCGACAGGCGTTTCAGCGGGTTGCGCTTGGTGTGCCACATGGTGGTGGCCAGCGCCATCGGCGTCGGGGTAAAGGTTTGCACCTGGTCGAGACGGAAGTTGTTTTTCTTCAGCCACAGCGCCAGGTTCACCATGTCTTCGTCGCTGGTACCCGGGTGGGCGGCGATGAAGTACGGAATCAGGTACTGCTCTTTGCCGGCCTGGCGGCTGAAGCGCTCGAACAGCTCCTTGAACTTGTCGTAGGCGCCCATGCCCGGCTTCATCATCTTGGACAGCGGGCCGTCTTCGGTGTGTTCCGGCGCAATTTTCAGGTAGCCGCCTACGTGGTGCTGTACCAGCTCCTTGATGTATTCCGGCGATTTCACCGCCAGGTCGTAACGCAGGCCGGACTGGATATTGATCTTCTTCACGCCAGGCAAGGCGCGCGCCTTGCGGTACAGCTGGATCAGCGGCCCGTGGTCGGTGCCCAGGTTTTCGCAGATATCCGGGAACACGCACGACAGCTTGCGACAGGAACGCTCGATTTTCGGGTCTTTGCAGCTCAGGCGATACATATTGGCCGTAGGGCCGCCCAAGTCGGAAATGTGGCCGGTAAAGCCCGGCGTCTTGTCGCGGATTTCCTCGATTTCCTTGAGGATGGACTCCTCCGAACGGCTCTGGATGATGCGGCCTTCGTGCTCGGTAATCGAGCAGAAGGTACAGCCGCCAAAACAGCCGCGCATGATGTTGACCGAGTACTTGATCATCTCCCACGCCGGGATGTGCGCGTCACCGTAGACCGGGTGCGGGTTACGGGCGTAGGGCAGGCCGAACACGAAATCCATTTCTTCGGTGGTCAGCGGAATCGGCGGCGCGTTCAGCCATACGTCGCGGGTACCATGCAGCTGCACCAGCGCACGGGCGTTACCGGGGTTGGATTCCAGGTGCAAGGTACGGCTGGCGTGCGCGTACAGTACCGGGTCGTGTGCCACCGCCTCGTAAGACGGAATGCGGATCACGGTTTTGGCGCGCTCGGCGCGGCGCTTGGCCAGGCGCTCTTCGCGCGACTCGATTCGGATCACCTGCGGCTTGCTCGGGTCGTTGGCCGCAGTCGCTTCGGCAGCTTGCTCTGGGATCTCCTGATACGGGTTCAGGATCACGTCCACCTTGCCCGGCACATCCACCACGCTGGAATCCATCTCCTGCCACTCGTCGTCCGGCTTCCAGCCGTGCGGCACCATGAAAGCCGTACCGCGGATATCACGCATCTCGGACAGCTTTTCACCACGAGCCGCGCGGTGGGCAATTTCCACCAGCGCGCGCTCGGCGTTGCCGTACAACAGGATGTCGGCTTTGGACGTGGCCAGCACCGACTGGCGCACCTTGTCGCTCCAGTAATCGAAGTGGGCAATACGACGCAAGGAGGCCTCGATGGAGCCAATCATCACCCCTACGCCAGGGTAGGCCTCGCGGCAGCGCTGCGCGTACACGGTTACGGCACGATCCGGGCGCTTGTTCGGCTCGCCGTGCGGGGTGTAGGCGTCGTCCGAACGCGGGCGGCGATCAGCCGTATAACGGTTGATCATGGAGTCCATATTGCCGGCAGTGACGCCATAAAACAGGTTGGGCTTGCCCAGCGCGCGGAAAGCGTCGGCGCTGTTCCAGTCCGGCTGCGCAATAATGCCCACGCGGAAACCCTGCGCTTCCAGCAGGCGGCCCACCAGCGCCATCCCGAAGCTGGGGTGGTCGATATAACAGTCACCACTGATGATGATGATGTCGCAGCTATCCCAGCCCAGCTCGTCCATCTCGGCACGGCTCATGGGCAGGAAAGGGGCGGTACCAAAGCGTTGCGCCCAGTACTTGCGGTAGCTGTTAATGGCTTGGGGTGCGGCAGGAAGCGTCATTGTGTGCAGGTGTTTCTTGAAAGACCGCGCATTGTGCCAGAAAGCGTCGGCGCTTTCACCTGAAAAAATGCTTTTCTTTCATCAACATAGCGAGAAAATAACCCTGTAGCCAAGCTGGATTTCTTGCTATGCCACAATAGAATCACAAAATACCATTAAGTAATTTGCTCACTATTCTTTAGTATTCGATAATGATTTAACACTATTGCCGAGTACATCAGCATGCCCGCTTATTCGTGGTTGGCTCGTTTATCCATCAGGGCCCAGTTTCTGCTGGTTTTATCGATTGTTGGCATCGGGCTCATGCTCACCGGTGGCATGTCGTGGCGACAGCTGGAAGAGCTGCGTATCAACGGCCCCGCCTATAGCCGCATTGTGCAAGGCAAAGACCTGATTGCGGATATCCTGCCGCCACCTCGCTACATCATCGAATCTTATCTGGTAGTCATGCAGGCGCAGCATAGCCAGAGCCTGTCTGCCGTGCGTACCTATCAGGATCGTGTGCTGGAGCTGGAAAAAGAGTTCCAGGCGCGCCACGAGTATTGGCAGCGCATGCCGCTGAACGACGAAAGCCAGCGCTTGTTGCTGACCGCATCCGACAAGCCTGCCCGCGAGTTTTTCAAACTGGCGCGCGAGCAATATTTCCCGCAGCGGCTGGCCGAGCAAGATACCCGCAGCGTGCTTACCCAGCTGGCCAACCATTACCAGCAGCACCGCTATGAGATCGACAAGCTGGTGAAACGCGAAAATACCCTGCTGGCCGAAGAGGAAAAGCGTGCCGAACAGCTAGTGCACCAGGGCAGACTGTTTCTGGGTGGCACGATTGCACTGGTATTACTGCTGTCTATTGCCCTGGTGCACCAGATCAGCCACCAACAGCGCAATAGTGTCAACCAGCTGCGTAAAGCCATGGCGGGGCTGGCCAAAGGGCAGCTCAATCTGACACTGCCCCCCCAGCCGGACAACGAGCTGGGGCAAATAGGCCAAAGCACGGAAGACATGCGCCACAGCCTGCAGCAGCTGATCGTGCAGATGCAGAACGCCGCTGGCGAGCTACAGGGCAACGAGCAGGATATCCAGCACGAGGCGGCACAAGTGCAGCAGCTTGCCAGCCGCCAGCGCGAGCGCATTGGCCAGATGAGCGCGCAAGTACAATCGCTGACCAATACGCTGGCACGTTTGGCCAATGACAGCGAACACTCTGCGTCCACCTCGGTCGCCGCCATCGAATCGGCAGGTAACAGTGGCCGTGACTTGCAGCAAAGCAGTGAAGTACTGGCCAATGTAGTAGAAACCGTGCGCGAAACCACGGTATTACTGGATGAGCTTACCCAGAAGGCAGGCCAGATTGTCGGTGTGGCCAACACCATTCACGAGATTGCCGAACAAACCAACCTGCTGGCCCTGAATGCGGCCATCGAGGCGGCACGCGCCGGCGAAAGCGGCCGTGGCTTTGCGGTAGTCGCGGACGAGGTGCGCAAGCTGGCAGAACGTACGGCGCAATCCACCGGCAGCATCAACGACATCCTGGGTACGGTACAGCGCTCTACCACCGAGGCAGCCATGAGTATTCGCCAGGGTCTGGCCCAATCCGAACAGGGGCTGGACAAGGTGCAACAGGCCAGTCATAGCGTGAGTGCCCTGCAAGAAAGCATCAATTCTCTGGGGCAGGCACTGCAGCACGTCGTAGAACAGATACAAGGCAGCCAGCAGCTGCGGCAGGAAGTACAGCAAGAATTGGGCGAAGTGCTGCAAGATACGCATAATCAGCAAGAGGCAGTCGACCGGCTGTACGGCCTGATTCGGGTTGCCGACCAAACCACACAGAAGCTGGAACAAGCCAGCCACCGATTCACACTTTAGACTGCGCTCACCATGGCTCCCATTCCCCGCGTATTGACGGCTGTACTAGTGCTTCTGCTCGGCCAGGCCACCTTGGCCAGCACCCGCCAAACCACGGTGGCAGTGGCATTCGGCGAATCGCTGGAACCTTATGTGATTCCACAACTGGAAGCCGGCATCGAACTGGACATCATCCGGGCAGCACTCAAAAGCCAGCACTACGAGATGAAGCCGGTATTCCTGTCGCAAAAGCGCCTGCCGCAAGCTCTGGCTGACCGCAAGATAGACGCGGTAGCCACCATCGTGCCGGAGTCTGGCGCGAAAGGGGCGTATTCGGATGTGTATATCAGCTATGAAGACAAGGCTATTACACTGACTCACCGCCGCCTGGAGATCCACCGCGTAGCAGATCTGACCAACTACAGCATCTCGGCATTCCCCTTGGCCGGACAATATCTGGGTGCCGAGTTTGCCGCCCTCGCAGCCAAACACCCGGACTACCACGAAACCGGCAACCAGATAGACCAGAACCGCCTGCTATACCGCGGCAGCATCGATGTGGTCGTGGCCGACTACCGCATCTTCAATTACATGAACAAGCGCATGCAGACCGACTTTGGCGAGGCCCCCCTGCCCGTCAGCTATCACGATATTTTCATCAAGCTGCCCTACCGGGTGCTATTCAGGCAGCCTACGCTGCGTGACGCCTTTAACCAGGGCCTGAAGCTGATCCAGCAAAATGGCGAATACCAACGCATCCTGAAGCGATACAGCTAAGGCCCGGTGGGCTAGAATGCCGCATTGCATTCAGGCCCCGCATCATGAAAAAACTCCTCTGCCTGCTAGGCAGCAGCGGCATGTTGGCCGCTTGCGCCACCCCGGTCAGCCCGCTGGCCAGCCAGCCGGTACCCGCCCCCATCCTGCAGCAAAACCAGCCGGCAGCCCCGTTACCGCCGGTAAGTAGCCAGCCCTTGCCTCAAGCACCGGCAAGCAGCCCGCCGGTGGTGACGCCGCCTGTCGTGGTAGTGCCACCTGCTGTCGTGGTGGCACCGGCCAAACCGGTTGCGGCCAACCCCAAAGCCTTGCTGGACAAGCTGCTGCCCGACTACGTGAAACCCCGCAATGGCTGGCGCGACGATCTGGTATCGGCCTTCAGCGCCTTGCAGATACCGCACACCGCCGAGAACTACTGCGCGGTCATCGCCGTCATCGAGCAGGAATCCACATTCCAGGCCGACCCTGTGGTACCAGGCCTGCCCAAAATTGTCTGGGGCAAGATCGGTGACAAAGCAGGTAACTACTATGTACCACTGCCGGTAGTGAAAACCGCTTTGCTGAAAAAGTCGCCGAACGGCCAGAGCTACAAGGAGCGCATCGACAATCTGCGCACCGAAAAAGAAATGAACGACCTGTTCGAGGACATGTCGGCCGAAGGGCAAAAGCTGGGCCTGCCCATGGGCATGAAAAACCCCATACGCACCGGCGGCCCCATGCAAGTCAGCGTGGAGTTTGCCGAAGCGCACGTACGCGCCTGGCCCTACCCCTATGCCCGCAACGGCAGCATCCGTGATGAAGTATTCAGCCGCAAAGGTGGCGTTTATTTTGGCAGCGCCATCCTGCTGCAATACCCGGCGCCTTATACCGACATGCGCTATCGCTTTGCCGATTTCAACGCCGGGCGCTACGCCAGCCGTAACGCAGCCTTCCAGCAGGCGGTGGCCAAGCTCAGCGGCAGCAAACTGGCACTGGATGGCGACTTGTTACGTTACAAGAACGGCCAACCCGGCAGCGACAGCAGCAGCACCCAGCTGGCACTGGCCAAGTTGCGCGCCCGCCTGGGCTTGAGCGACGCCGACATGCTGCGCGACCTGAAGCAGGAAAAGAGCGCCGGTTTCACCCAGACCGCGCTGTATGGCCGTGTGATGCAACTCGCCGACCAAAGCCAGGGTCGCAAAGTGGCGCGCGAGATCATGCCGGAAATCCGCCTGCAAAGCCCCAAAATCACCCGCAAGCTCACCACGGCCTGGTTTGCCGACCGTGTCGATGGCCGCTACCAGCGCTGCCTGGCACGGCGTTAAGCTGAGCTAACACGGAAAAAACCCTTCCGATTCAGGAAGGGCTTTTTCATGTCGTGACATCACATCACAAGCGCGCCAGGTTATGTCTCGCTACCGCCTGGCCACAAAACGCCAAACGCAAAAAAGCCACCCGAAGGTGGCTTTTTTACTGAAACTGGCGTCCCCACGGGGATTCGAACCCCGGTTACCGCCGTGAAAGGGCGATGTCCTAGGCCTCTAGACGATGGGGACCTAGTGGCGCACCCGGAGCGATTCGAACGCCCGACCCTTTGGTTCGTAGCCAAATACTCTATCCAACTGAGCTACGGGTGCGCTGTGTGGCGGAGAAAGAGGGATTCGAACCCTCGATACAGGTTTAAGCCCGTATGCTTCCTTAGCAGGGAAGTGCCTTCGACCTCTCGGCCATTTCTCCGTCAACAGAACGCCATATTAATTAACACTTAGCGTTCTGTCAACCACTACTTGCAATAATTTTGCCTATGCAGGCTGATCCAGACCAAACACCTTGTGCAGCACGCGTACGGCCAGCTCCAGGTACTTCTCGTCGATCAGTACCGACACCTTGATTTCGGAGGTAGAGATCATCTGGATATTGATGCCCTCTTCCGCCAGGGTGCGGAACATGGTGGAAGCCACACCGCAGTGCGAACGCATGCCTACGCCGACGATGGACACTTTGGCTACCTTGTCGTCGGAGTCGATCTTGCCGGCGCCGATGTGGGTCTGCACATCACGCAGGATAGCCAGTGCCTGCTGGTATTCTCCGCGCGGCACGGTAAAGGAGAAGTCGGTGGTACCGTTCTCGCCAACATTCTGGATGATCATGTCCACTTCGATGTTGGCATCGGCGATCGGGCCCAGAATCTGGTAAGCGATGCCCGGCTTGTCCGGTACGCCTTTTACGTTGATGCGTGCTTCGTTACGGTCAAACGCAATACCTGCCACTACGGCCTTTTCCATGTTCTCATCTTCCTCAAACGTAATCAGTGTGCCTTCGCCCTCGTCTTCAAAGCTGGAGAGCACGCGCAGGCGTACTTTGTATTTGCCGGCAAACTCGACAGAGCGGATCTGCAGAATCTTGGAGCCCAGGCTAGCCATCTCGATCATCTCCTCAAAGGTGATGGTCTTCAGGCGGCGGGCTTCCGGTACCACGCGCGGGTCGGTGGTATACACGCCATCCACATCGGTATAGATCTGGCACTCATCCGCCTTCAGCGCCGCAGCCATGGCCACGGCCGAGGTGTCGGAACCGCCACGGCCCAGCGTGGTGATATTGCCGTCTTCGTCCAGACCCTGGAAACCGGCCACGACAACCACGCGGCCAGCGTTCAGGTCGGCGCGCATGGCTGCTTCGTCGATGGACTGGATGCGGGCCTTGGTGTGGGCACTATCGGTCACCACACGCACCTGCCAGCCGCAGTAGCTCTTGGCATTCACGCCGATTTCTTTCAGCGCCATGGCCAACAGGCCGATGGTGACTTGCTCGCCGGTAGAAATCACCACGTCGAGCTCGCGTGGGTCCGGGTACTCTTGCAGCTCTTTAGCCAGGGCGATCAGGCGGTTGGTTTCACCACTCATGGCCGAAACCACCACCACTACATCATGTCCCTGGGCTTTCCATTTGGCGACACGGCGGGCCACGTTCTTGATGCGCTCAGGGGAGCCCATCGAGGTACCGCCGTACTTTTGTACGATAAGTGCCATGTTTTATTTTCTTGAATAGGGTTGGGATGTCGGACAATGATTCTGTCCCGATACACCCCCTTATGGCAAGGCACTTGTAGCGCATTTGGCCTGCTTTTTTGCTGCCATGCGTCATGAATAGGCCAACTGTTCAATGGATACAAAATACCATTGAAAAGCAGCAGCAACTGTACGCATCATTTGACAGACTTATGCGGCCAACTAGCATGGTAAGAGAAGCAGCCAAAAGATAAACACAGCCGCACCAGGCAGACGGGGCAGACCATGAAACACATTATCCTGGTGGTAGACGATTCGCCGGTACTCAGACAGATCTCTTTCGAAACACTCAGCGAGGCCGGTTATAAGGTAGTGCAGGCAGAAAATGGCAAAGCAGGCTTGCTACAGCTGGATAAATACACCCCGTCGCTGATCATCAGCGACCTGAATATGCCCGAGATGAACGGGCTGGAATTCATCCGCACACTGCGCCAGCGCCCGCCACTGGCGCAAACACCGGTCATCATGGTTACCACCGAGCTTAGCGACAGCATGAAAGCCGCCGGCCGCGCCGCCGGGGCAACCGCGTGGCTCACCAAACCACTGCAACCCCCGCTGTTGCTCAAGGCAGTGAATGCCCTGCTGCACCAATAAGCTCGGGCAGCCCGGCCGCAGCGCCAGCTATCAGATAAACATCAGGCCGGCATAGACCACAAAGGCGGCTGTTTCATGGCTTCCAGCTGCTGCTCCAGCTCGGTGATGCGCTCCAACCAGTAGTGTTCACTACCAAACCACGGGAAGGCGGCCGGGAAGGCCGGGTCTGCCCAACGTGCCGACAGCCAGGCACAGTAATGCAGCAAACGCAGGCTGCGCAGCGGCTCGATCAGCCGCAGCTCGCGGTAATCCAGATCACAAAACTCCTCGTAGCCGGCCAGAATCGCGGCCAACTGCGCCGACTGCTGCTCGCGCTCGCCGCTAAGCAACATCCAGATATCCTGGATAGCCGGCGCCATGCGGCTGTCGTCCAGGTCAACAAAGTGCGGGCCGTCAGGCGTCCACATCACATTACCGGCGTGACAGTCGCCATGGGTACGCAGCAGGGTCAGCGCAGGCAAGCTGGCAAAGGCCGCCTCGGCCATGCCGATGACCGCCTGCGCTACCTGGCCAAAGCGCGCGGCCAGATGTTTGGGCAGATGTCCGCCTGTTTCGATAATACGCAAGGCATCGTGGCCAAAGGTTTGCACCGTGAGCGCCGGGCGCGTGAGGTAAGCCTGGCTGCGGCCAATAGCATGAATGCGCCCCAAAAACCGCCCCAGCCACTCCAGCGTGGCCTCGTCTTCCAGCTCGGGCGCACGGCCGCCGCGCCGGGGAAACAGGGCAAAGCGAAAGCCCTGCCATTGCAATAGTGTCTGGCCGGCAAACGCCAGCGGCGCCACTACCGGGATTTCGGCGTCTTGCAACTGGCTGGCAAAGGTGTGCTCTTCCAGAATCTGGGCGTCCTGCCAGCGTCCTGGCCGGTAAAACTTGGCAATCAGCAGCGGGCCGTCTTCCATGCCCACCTGATAGACACGGTTTTCATAGCTGTTCAGTGCCAGCATGCGGCCATCGCAGCGCAAGCCGGTACTTTCCACGGCGTCCAGCATCAGGTCGGGGGTCAGCGCGGTATAAGGGTGTAGGGTATCCATGCCCCGCATTATGCGCGCAGCGCACGGCCTGCGGCCAACCTTTGCAGTCGCCGCCGTCAAGGCTTACCATCGTGGCATGAGCCTATCCTTTACCTACTTCGAAGCCGAAGACCGCCTGCTGGTATTGATCCAGCCCGGCGGCCACCAGCTATGGCTGACACGCTACCTTACCCAGTCCATCCTGCGCGATATTGCCGCCCTGTTTGCCCGCGCCGTGCCGGGCGAAGGCATACCCGGAGCCGGCAGCAGCGAACAGCGCATTGCGCTGGAGCACCGTATGGCCATGAACGAAGAAGATCTGGCAGACCAGCCTGGCATGGGCGGCGGCATGAAGTTTGCACAGAACTCCCCGACACTCCCCGCCAGCGGTAGCGTGCCGGTATGCACCGGGCTGGATGCGCAGGCAGGCAGCGACTACGCCAGCATCAGCTTTACCGTCGGGCAGCAAAACATCAATATGCGACAAAACCGCCCTGGCTTTCACCGTTTCCTGCGCACCCTGGCACTATGCGCGGAAAAGGCCGGGTGGCACATTCAGGATGTCCCGCCGTGGCTGACGCAAAGCCTGCTGGCCGACCTGTTAAGCACGCTACCACCGCTGGACGAGCCGGATGCCAGCCACGACAGCGGCCAGCAGCCTTAAGCTTGCCATCAGCCATCTACATCACACTGCTGCTTTTTGCGACGATACCATGACCAGCCCAACCCACAGCCCGCAACACCACGCCGCCCAACGTAGCCTGTGGGTCAGCGTAGCGGTCAATATCGTGCTGACCATCGCCCAGCTGCTCGCCGGCGTATGGGCTGGCTCGCAGGCGCTGGTGGCTGATGCACTGCACTCGCTGTCCGACCTGCTGGCAGACTTTGTCGCGCTGCTGGCGCGCAAACACAGCAGCAAGGCACCGGACCACGACCACCAGTACGGCCACTACCGCTACGAAACTGCCGCCTCGCTGGTATTGGGCACCCTGCTGTTGGCCGCAGGTTGCAGCATGCTATGGGGCGCCGGCAACAAGATCATCAGCCATACGGCGCTGTCGCCCGTCCACCCGCTGGCACTGTACGTCGCGCTGTTTACCCTGGTTTCAAAAGAGAGCCTGTTCCGCTACATGCTGGCGGTAGCTACCCGCGTGAAATCCAGCATGCTGGTGGCTAACGCCTGGCACGCACGGGCGGATGCTGCGTCCTCGCTAGTGGTGGCAGTCGGTATTGGCGGTAACCTGCTGGGCTACACTTGGCTGGACCCGTTGGCCGCCGCATTGGTTGGCTTCATGGTTGGCCGCACCGGCTGGCAGTTTGCCTGGGACGCCCTGCACGACCTGATGGACCGTGCTGCCGACGACGATACGGTAGCTGCGATCCAGCAAGCGCTACTGGAAACCCCCGGCGTACAAGGCATACACGACCTGCGCACCCGCCGCCTGGGCGACCATGTCCAGGTAGACGTACATCTGGAGATAGACGGTAAGCTCAGCGTGCGCGAGGGGCACGATATCGCGGCCAATGCACGCCAGCGCGTCGTAGCCAGCCACCCCGTACTGGACGTGATGACCCACATCGACCCGGTATAGCGCTGGCGCAAGGGTAAATCCGCATTGGCATCCGGCGCAGGTGGGGCTTTAATCAGGACAAGCCCTAGCGGGCATTGCGCCGGAGAACTGCACACCGCCATGAAAGTCGCCCTTTTCATACCCTGTTTTGTCAACGAACTGTACCCGCACGTAGCCATGGCTACTGCCGAGCTGCTGGAAGGCTACGGCGTAGACGTACACTACCCGCTGGCCCAGTCCTGTTGCGGCCAACCTTTAAGCAATAACGGCGACAGCCACGGCGCCTGCGATGCAGCGCACCGTTTCACCGGCATTTTCAAAGACTACGACTACGTGGTGTCACCGTCCGGCAGCTGTACAGCGCACGTCAAGCACCACTACCCGTGGTATATCGCCGACAACGCCGACTACCAGGCGCTGCAGCCGCGCATCTACGAGATCGTGGAGTTTCTGCAAGACGTGCTGAAGGTGGAAAAGCTGCCCAAGCCGGTGTACTTCCCGCATACCGTGTCCATCCACCAGAGCTGCCACGGCCTGCGCGAGCTGGGCCACGCCGCGCCGTCCGAGCTGATGATCCCCTACCACTCGCGGCTAGAACGCATCCTGCAGCTGGTAGACGGCATCGAGGTCAAGCAGCCGGAACGCCGTGACGAATGCTGCGGCTTTGGCGGCACCTTCAGTGTGGACGAGCCGGAAGTGTCGGTGGCCATGGGCGAAGACCGCGTAGCACAACACGAAGCCACCGGAGCGCAGTTCATCGTCGGCGCCGACCCGTCGTGCCTGATGCACATGGGCGGCATCATCCGCCACCGCTGCCGCCCGATCCGCCCGCTGCACATCGTGGAAATCCTCACCGGTCGCGGGGGCGCAGCATGAAAAACGATAATATCCACCACGCCGAAGCCGCCGCCGCTTTCCTGCAAGACCGCGAACAGGCGCGCTGGCACGACAGCGCCATCTGGTGGGTACGCCAGAAGCGCGACATGCAGGCCAAGCAGCTGCCGGAATGGGAACAACTGCGTGCACTGGCGCAGCAGATCAAGGCGCACACGCTGTCGCGGCTGGACGACTACCTGCAGCAGTTCCAGGCCAACGCCGAGAAAAACGGCGTCACCGTGCACTGGGCGGCCGACGCTGACGAGCACAACCGCATCGTGCACGGCATTCTGGCCGCCGGGGGCGTGAAGAAGCTGGTGAAGTCCAAGTCCATGCTCACCGAAGAGTGCGGGCTAAACCCCTATCTGGAGCAGCACGGCATCGAGGTAATCGATACCGACCTGGGCGAGCGCATCGTGCAGCTGCGGCAAGAGCCGCCCAGCCACATCGTGATGCCGGCCATCCACCTGAAAAAAGAACAGATCTCCGAGCTGTTCCACCGCGAGCTGGGCACCGAGGCGGGCAATAACGACCCCACCTACCTCACCCACGCCGCGCGCGCCAACCTGCGCGAGCATTTCCTCACCGCCGACGCCGGCCTGACCGGCGTGAACTTCGCCATCGCCGAAACCGGTGGCGTGGTGGTGTGTACCAACGAAGGCAACGCCGACCTCGGCACCGCGCTGCCGCCTATCCACATCGCCAGCATGGGCCTGGAAAAAATCATTCCGCGGCTGGAACACCTGGGCGTGTTCACACGCCTGCTGGCGCGCTCGGCCATCGGCTCACCGATTACCACCTACACCTCGCACTTCCACCGCGCCCGCCCCGGTGGCCAGATGCACATCGTGATCGTGGACAACGGCCGCAGCGACATCCTGGGCAACGACGACTTCTACCAGAGCCTACGCTGCATCCGCTGCGGCGCCTGCATGAACACCTGCCCGGTGTACCGCCGCAGTACCGGCCACAGCTACAGCTACATCATTCCCGGCCCCATCGGTTCTACCCTGGGCCCCAGCCGCGACATCAAAAAGCACGGCAGCATGGCATTTGCCTGTACCACTTGCGGCTCATGCAGCAATGTGTGCCCGGTAAAAATCAACCTGCACGAGCAACTGGTGTTGCAGCGCAAGCGCGCCTTCGACGCCGGCACGCTGAAGCCGGCCAAGAAAATGGGCCTGCTGGCGATGCGCTTCCTCACCCAGCACCCGTCGCTGATGGACGCCGGCGGCAAGGTGATGCGCAAAGTGGTACCCATCGTGCCGGAGAACCTCACCCGCCATAGTGCATGGTCGCGCCCCGGCCGTGCGCTGCCGGAAATGCCGGAACAAAGCTTCAAGGAAATGTGGCAAGCCCGTCAGGAGAAAAAGTCATGAGCAGCCGAGAACAGATCCTGGCGCGGCTGCGCCAGAACCGCCCGCAAGGCCCGGCGCTGCCGGACATCGACGCGGTGCCGTTCATCACCTTTGACGACAAGTTCGACGCCTTCCGCACCCTGGTACGCAACCTGGGCGGCGACGCCGTACAGCTGGCCGACGGCGACAGCGTGCAAAGCGTGGTGCACCAACGTTGGCCGCAACACGGCCGCCTGGTAGACCTGACGGCAGAAAGCCACGAAGAAAGCCCCAGCCCGCACGCCTGGCACGACGTGGACGTGGCCGTCGTACCCGGCGAGCTGGCAGTGGCCGAAAGCGCCGCGGTATGGGTCAGCCACGCCAACAACCAGTGGCGCTCGATCTACTTCCTGACCCAGAAGCTGGTGCTGGTGGTGCCGCGCGACGCCATTGTGGATACCATGCGTGACGCCTACCGCCGCATTGCCATCCGCGAGCAGGGCTTTGGCGGCTTCATCAGCGGCAGCTCGCGCACGGCCGATATCGAACAAAGCCTGGTGATGGGCGCACACGGCGCCATGGCCGCGCTGGTGATCTTTGTCTGATTGCAGTTGTTGCTTCTTTTAGCGGCCCGTGTGGCCGCTTTTTTTGCGGCCAACGTTGGCCGCAGACGCAAAAAAGCCACCCGAAGGTGGCTTGTATATTGAGCGGCAGCTCAGCGCTCTACCTTGTAACGCGGCGGCAGCAACAGTGCAGGCACTTCGCGCTGGCGTTGCGGCAGGATACGCCCGCCAATGCCCAGCTTCACCGTCTTGCGGCCTTCGCCTTCGTCGTGTGTATCGCGTGCGTCACGGCTATCCGGCACGTGGCGGCTATCGCGACGGGGCTTATCGCCATACAGCGACGGGCTACGCTCGCCACGCTCGGCGCGTTCGCTACGGCGCGGGGCGTCCGGACGGTCGGTGCGCTCGGCACGCTCGCTGCGTTCCGGGCGTTCGCTACGCTCGCGACGCGGCGCACTGTCGGCCTCGTCACGCGGTGGGCGGCCACCAAAACCCTCAGGCAGCGGCAGCGGCGGCAAGGTTTGGCGGGTCAGCTTTTCGATCGCCTCGTGCTGGCGCGTCTCGTCCGGGCTCATCAGCGAGATGGCCACACCGGAGGCACCAGCACGGCCGGTACGGCCAATGCGGTGAACGTAGTCTTCCGGCGAGTTCGGCATTTCGTAGTTCACTACGAATGGCAGCTCGGAAATGTCCAGACCACGGGCCGCCACGTCGGTGGCTACCAGTACTTTGACTTCGCCGCTCTTGAAGCGCTCCAGCGTTTCCAGACGGGCGCTCTGCGCCTTGTCGCCGTGGATGGCTTCGGCGGCGTGGCCGTCGCGCTTCAGGTCGCGCGACAGCTGGTCGGCCGAAATCTTGGTCTTGCAGAACACAATGACTTGGCTCATTTCGCGCTGGCGAATCAGGTGCGACAGCAAGGCGCGCTTGCGGAAACCGTCTACGGCAAACACCAGCTGCTCGACCTGGGCGTTGGTCGAGTTCTGGCGGGCCACTTCCACCGTTTGCGGGTCGCGCATGAAGTCTGCGGCCAACCTTTTGATCTCGGGCGCGAAGGTAGCGGAGAACAGCAGGGTCTGGCGCTCTTTGGGCAGCAGCGACATGATCTTGCGGATGTCCTGGATAAAGCCCATGTCCAGCATACGGTCGGCTTCGTCCAGTACCAGCACGTCTACCTTGTTCAGCTGGATGGTTTTTTGCTGGATGTGGTCCAGCAGGCGGCCCGGGGTGGCGATGACGATTTCGATGCCACGGCGCAGCTCGGCGACCTGCGGGTCCATATTCATGCCGCCGTACACGGTGGTTGTACGTAGCGGCAGGTATTTGGTATACGCCTTGGCATTTACGCCAATCTGGTCGGCCAGCTCACGTGTGGGCGACAGAATCAGCGCACGCACCGGGTGCATGGCTGGCGAAACGCTGGGGTTGGCAAACTTTTTCAGACGCTCCAGGATAGGCAGCAAGAATGCAGCAGTCTTGCCTGTACCGGTTTGGGCGGCTGCCAGCAAATCACGGCCGGACAACACCAGTGGAATGGCCTTGGCCTGGATGGGGGTAGCTTCCGAGTACCCCATTTCGTCGATGGCACGCAGGATTTCAGGTGCCAGGCCTAGCTCGGCAAACGACATGTCAGGAACTCCATCAGCCTTGCCCGCTTTATTGGGCAAAGCCGTTTATAAACGATTAAAAAGCGAAGCGCCGCCAGTGCCTGGCGGCGCATCATGCGTCCGGCCCTAGCCGAACAGGCTGACCACACTGATCAGCAGAATGACAAACAGCCACAGCAGTACCGTGCGCCATACCAGACCCACCGCACTCTTCAGGTATTGCGGGTCGGCTTCATCACCCACACCCAGCTCGGGGCGGAAATTGATGGTGTAGTTTTGGCGCAGCGGGTCGCCCAGCTTGACACCCAGCGCGCCGGCAGCAGAAGCCAGCAGAATACCGGTGGCGTAATTGCCCCAGGTTTTCGCCTGCGAGCGCCAGCAGTAAACCGCATCTTCAAAGTCGCCCATTACGGCAAAGCTTGCGGCAGTCAAACGTACCGGCAACCAGTCCAGCCATTCACCCGCGCGGCCGGCAAAGCGGCCGAACAAGTCATCCGCAGCACGGCCACCCCATTTCTGGGCCAGCAGCTGGGTGAAACGGTACAACACAGCCCCTGTCGGGCCAGGCAACAACACAAACCAGAACATGGTGCCAAACACGTGGCGGTAGCTGTCTACCACCCCTTGCTCTATCGCCAGGCGGGATACTTCACCAATACTCAGCTCGGCCGTCGGCTGATTGGTCCAGCTGGCCAGTGCCTGCTTGGCCTCCAGCTCCTGGCCATCATTGAGTGCCAGGGAAATTTCAGAGAAGTAGCTGGAGAAATGGCGAAAGCCCATGGTCAGGTACAGCACCAGCACGTTCCATACAAACCCCAGTACCGGGCTGATCGCACACAGCAGGTAAAACCCGCCGCCCGCCAGCAACAGCACAGGCAACATGGCTGCCAGCCAAGCCAGCACGCCATGACGGTTGTAACCCGCGTTCAGGGTGCGCTCCAGATGGTTGGCGTAACGGATGAACAGCAACAGTACCCGGTTACGGTTACCCAATGGGCGGAATTGCTCCAGAACCAGCGCGGCGATAAGTGAAATCAGGGTCATGGGTCTGCGGAAAGGTATTGGTTGTGGCCCGCGAAGGAAGATACCACAAAACCGTCATCAGGCGGGCAGCTGCGCTCAGGCGGACCCCAGGCGGCGGGAGCCACCTACACCGGAAGACAGGGTGCCGTGACGGCCATAGCCATCCACGCCTTGCATGGCACTACGAAGGGAGTCGATGACTGCCGTGGCAAAACGCATACGCTCGTCGGCCATGCTGGCATTCAGGTCATTCAACGCTTTCAGACGCAATAGTGCAAGCTCAAGCGCCTGCCAGCATTGCTGCACCTCGCCAGGAGCCTGCTGCAACCATGGCAGCCAGTCATCCTGCTGCGCCAACCCTGCAGCCTGCTGCAAGGCAAGGCGCTGCGCGCGCAACCCTGAAAGCTGCGTCAGCTGCTGCATTTTTTGTTGCGCAAGCTCTTCAATCTGAAAAGCGTCCATACGCAAAATGGCCTGCTGTTCCTGCTGCAGTATCGACTGCAACGTTTCCAGCAAGGCCATTTCAGACTGGCACGAGGCCAGAAATACCGCTACATCCATTTGCATCAGTCCGGTTTACAACCCTGGCGTGCCAGTTTACCGCGCCAGCAGCTCCTGCGCAGAAGCAATCAGGCTATCGGCGATAGCACCGGGGTTGATCTTGAACTCGCCGGCAGCGATGGCAGCCTTGATCGAGGCTACTTTGTCGGCATCGAAAGCCGGGGCTGCTGCTGCAGCCTGCTCCATGCCCTGCAGGCGGCTGGCAAACGGATTGATCGCAACGCTTTCACCGCCATCGGCACGCGAAGATGCCTTGGCACTTGCATCGCTTTCTTTCGGGCTGGTACGGCTGGGGGCAGCGTAGCTGGCTGCAACCTTGCCTGAGTTGTCGATTTTCATGATTTACCTGCACTGCTTTTTATCGGTTATTTCTATTATCGCCCGAAAAATCCGAAACTTGACGCTTTTTTTAGGGCACGAATACCGAAACACTACCATCCGCTTCCACGATGCCAGAAACCACCTTGCCGTTTCCAGCACGCACATTCACGCGCTCGCCCACGCCAGCGTTACCCAGCGCGGTAGCGTCACTACCGATGACGAAACCATCGCCTTTTGCCTGCAGGCGCACCGGCTGATTCATTTTGACAACATAAGGCAGGCGCAGCTGCCCGCCCTGCAGTACGGTACCCGCCGGCAAGGTAGCGGTCACCATACGGCCGATTACCAGCTGCACGTCGCGTAGCCCTTGCGATGTCTGGTTGCGATTGATAGCGGCCAGACGGATATCTGCCGCCTGTAGTACCTCGCCGCTGCGTACCAGCCGTGTCGTCACTACCGCTACCGGTAGCTCGCTCGCCGCAACCGGCAGCCGCAAAGTCCAGCCGGCTGCTGCACAACTCACTTCCAGCTGGCTACGTGGCGCACTACTGCCTGCCGGCCAGCCTGCCTGCAAATCTTGTGGGCAATTCGGCATGGCTGCCTTCTGGCGCGGCGCAGCCAGGCGGTATGCATAGCCGTCGTCCCCCTTCTGGCTTTGCAGGAATACTTCTGCCGCCTTTTCCGGTAGCCGCGTCTCGGCCGCCAACACTGCCGCCGCCAGCAGCAAGCTGCCTGGCAACCATAGAAGTTTGTGTCTATTCATATCCTGATTGTAACGCCAGTACAACAAACGGTCGGCCAATACGGCCCTATCGAACAATTGTTTCAATTAACCACAACAAACGAGCTTATGCTCTAAAAAATACAAAAAACCTCTGGCAACACGCCAGACACAACACGAGGAGCTACACCATGCGCACTACTCTGCGCGCCGCCGTCATGGCTGCCCTGCTTTCGCCTGCTGCTTTCGCTGGCAGCAGCTACAGCAATATCTATTTCTTTGGTGACAGCCTCACCGACACCGGTGCCTTTGGTGGCCAAGCCTATCCCAATGGTTCCGGCGGCTTCATCATCTTGCCAGCCGACGCACGCTGGACAACCAATAATGCGGCCAACCACGCCAATATTCTGGCAGGCAGATTAGGACTCACCGTCTCGGTGAACAATGCTGACCTAACCGTACAAAAGACAGGCAATAACTTTGCCCAAGGCGGGGCCCAATCGGTTACCTACGCTACCGGCGCAACGCTACCCAATAGCAGCAGTACACAAACCGCCGGCCCCGGCGGGCTGGACATCCGCGACCTGCCGCAGCAAGTACAAGACTACCTGTCTGCCAATGGTGGCAAGGCCAATCCGAATGCAGTGTACTTTGTCTGGAGCGGCGGCAACGACATTCCTACCGCAGCGGGTGCCGGCAGCAGCAATGCTTCCACCGTGGCGACCGCCGCTGCCAACAGCCTGGCCACCCAGATTGGCGTACTGAACAAGGCAGGTGCCAAACTGATCATCGCCCCCAACCTGCCTTCTTTCGGCAATACCCCGGCAGCAATGTATGCCGTTATCGATGGGGCAACTACCGACGAAAGCACCAGAAACACGCTGAAAGGTATCGTGGCGGGCGTTCTGCGCAGCGAAGCCACGCCCACCTCCGCCTCGCAAACCGCCCTGACAAACAAGGCGCTGGCAGCACTGGCAGCAGCACTTAGCGGTGGCGCTACCAGCGGCAGTACTTTCGATAGCCGGCTCACCCAGGTTACCGACGGCTACAACACCAGCAAAACCGGCCTGAACAACCTGTCCACCCTCTATAACACCTCGGCCGATGGTGCCATCTCCGCCACGGGTGCCAATGTCGTGCGCGCCAACGTCAACGCCCTGTTTGCCGAAGTACTGGCCAACCCGGCAGCCTACGGTATCGACAACGTTACCGGCCCGGCGTGCGGTACTACCTCGTCGCTGATCTGCACCACTGCCAACGTCACCGGCAGCCTGAGCTACCTGTTTGCCGACGACCGCCACCCCACGCCTACCACCCACGCCCTGCTGGGCAACTATTTTGCCAGCCTGCTGCAAGCGCCCTACTTTGCCGAAGCGCTGGCCAATGTGCCGGCCGCCGCCAGCAGCCGGCTGGGCAGCACCCTGGATGCCCGCGCCCGTGCGCTGGACCATGAACCGCGCGCCGTAGGTACTGTCGGGGCATTCAGCAGCGTGACCGGCGGCAAGCAGGACGTTGGCCGCAACGGTGAGCAGGCCAAGGGCGAGCTGCTGACCGTGGGCGTGGACTACCAGTTCACCCCGTCCCTCAGCGTAGGGATGGCCTTCACCCAGGGCAAGCTCGACACCAGCGTAGGCAAGCTGGGCAGCTATGACAGCCAGCACAGCCTGATGAGCGCCAGCGCCAACTACCGCAGCGGCGCGCTATGGCTGGATGGCGACGCCACCCTGGGCGTTGCCGATATCGATACGCGCCGTGTGGCCGACCTGGGCAGCGTCAAGCGCCAGGAAACCGGCAGCACGCGCGCCAACCACAACGGCCTGCGCCTGACCGCCGGCTACCGCATGCAGCAAGGCCATCTGCGCACCGGCCCCTTTGCCGGCGTCGCCATGCAGCGCGGCCATGTGGCCGCCTTCAGCGAGCACGCCAACCAGAGTACCAGCATGCGCTTTGGCAAACAGGTGCTGGACTCCACCGTCCTGCAGGCGGGCTGGGAGCTGCAAGCGTCGCTGGGCACCATCACCCCTTACCTGATGATCAGCATGAAACAAGAACAAAACGACGACGCACGCATGCTGCAAAGCGGGGTATTCGGTACCCAGGGCGAGTTCACTGTCAGCGGCAGCCAACCAGACCGCAGCTGGGCGGAATGGCAAACCGGCGCCACCGTCTCGCTGGGTAAAGGCATGAATGGCTATATCCAGGCCAGCGGCAGCAGTGGGCAAAAAGGCGGCAATGGCACGCGCTACAACCTGGGTCTGGCCGCCAGCTTCTGATGCGGCCAACCTTAGCCACGCCCGCCACTGTCTGGCGGGCTTTTTCTTTGCCGCATCACCATAAAGAAAAACCCCTTCCGGCAGGAAGGGGTTGTAGGTTCAGGCTGCGATTGCTCAGCCCAGCGCCTGGCGTACGTAGGCCTTCACCGCATCGGCGTCGGCGTCGAACACCGTTACCTTTTGCGGCAGGTCTTCCAGGCCCTCGAAGCCGTCCGGGCGCGGTGCGTCGCGGTTCAGCGCCTCGCGGATGGTGTCGGCAAACTTGGCCGGCAGCGCGGTTTCCAGGCACACAATCGTTTCGCCCGGCAGGCGCACTTCGCGCGCCACCTTGATGCCGTCGGCGGTATGCGTATCTACCACCACCTGGTCTTCGGCGTCTACGGTGCGGATGGTGGCCAGACGGTCGGCGTGGCTGCTCTTGCCGGACACAAAACCGAACTGCTCGCGCATCTGCGCCAGCTTGTCGCCCAGGTCGAAACCGCGGCCGGCGTCTACCTCGGCCCACAGTGCTGCCACGGCAGCGCCGTCACGGCCCAGCAGGTCGAACACGAAACGCTCGAAGTTGGACGCCTTGGAGATGTCCATCGACGGGCTGGACGTTACCCAGGTATTGGCGGTGCCACGCGGCTGGTAACGGCCGGTCTTGAAGAACTCGTCCAGTACGTCGTTTTCGTTGGTGGCCACGATCAGGCGTTGTACCGGCAAGCCCATCTGGCGGGCGATGTGGCCGGCGCAAACGTTGCCGAAGTTACCGGACGGCACGCAGAAGCTGACTTGCTCGTCGTTGCTACTGGTGGCGTTGAAGTAGCCCTTGAAGTAGTACACCACCTGCGCCACCACACGCGCCCAGTTGATGGAGTTGACGGTGCCGATCTTGTACTGGCTTTTGAAGGCATGGTCGTTCTGCACTGCCTTCACGATGTCCTGGCAATCGTCGAACATGCCTTTGATGGCGATGTTGTGGATGTTGGCGTCCTGCAGGCTGTACATCTGCGCGCGCTGGAACGGGCTCATCAGGCCGTCCGGACTCAGCATGAACACGTTGATGCCCTTCTTGCCGCGCATGGCGTACTCGGCCGCCGAACCGGTATCGCCGGAGGTGGCGCCCACGATGTTCAGCTGTTCACCCTTCTTGGCCAGCACGTACTCGAACAGGTTGCCCAGGAACTGCATGGCCATGTCCTTGAACGCCAGCGTTGGGCCGTTGGACAGCTCCAGAATCACCAGGCCGTCGTGCAGGCGTTTCACCGGGGTGATGGCCTCGCTGCCGTATACCTCGGCGGTGTAGGTGTGGTCCAGAATGGCCTTGAGGTCGGCTTCTGGAATATCTGTAGCAAACAGGCGGATGATCTCGAACGCCAGCTCGGCGTAGGACAGGTCGCGCCAGGCATCCAGCTGGGCGCGGCCAACCTGCGGGTAGCTTTCCGGCAGCGCCAGGCCGCCGTCCGGTGCCAGGCCCATCAGGATAGTGTCGGAAAACGAAAGCGGCGCCATGCCGCCACGGGTGCTGATGTATTTCATGTTATCGAACCAGTGTGTTCAGGCATTGCAGGCCCACATTGAGCAAACGGCCCTGCCAGGCAGGCTCGGCCAGAATGTCTTTGCCTTTGGCCGACACTTCCAGCAGCTCGCTGTTGCTCAGGCCGGACACCAGCTTGTCGCTGGCGCAGCTGCAATAGCCATTGATCTTGCTTTGCGAGCTCAGCAAAGGCAGCAGCGGCGTGCTGGCAATCTTGCTGCGGCACGCATCGTTCAGCCGGTCCTGTGCCAGCTGGCGCGGGGCCAGCGTGGCGCAGCCCGCCAGCAGGCTGCTGGCGGCCAACAGGATAAGCAGGCGCTTAACCATTGAGCTCTTCCATGCGCAGGCGCACTACCTTGCCCGCTACGCTGTCCAGCGCCTCGATGGCGGCAATGGCGGCGTTGGCCGCTTTTTCCAGCACGCGGTGCGTGAGGATCACGATCTCGGCCGAACCATCGGCAGCGGAGCCTTTCTGGATCAGCGCTTCGATAGAGATACCGTTCTCGGCCAGCAGGCGCGTAATGTCGGCCATTACGCCGGCACGGTCGATGGCCTGGATGCGCAGGTAGTAGCTGCTCACTACCTCGCCCATCGGCAGGATAGGCAGGTCTTTGAGCTGGTCCGGCTGGAAGGCCAGGTGCGGCACGCGGTGCTCCGGGTCGGAGGTCAGCAGACGGGCCACGTCGACAATATCCGCCACCACGGCCGAGGCGGTGGGCAGTGCACCGGCGCCCGGGCCGTTGAACAATGCCTGGCCGATGGCGTCGCCACGCACCAGTACCGCGTTCATCACACCATTCACGTTGGCAATCAGCTGTTGCTCGGGGATCAGCGTGGGGTGCACGCGCAGCTCGACGCCTTGTTCGGTGCGGCGGGTCAGGCCCAGCAGTTTCACGCGGTAGCCCAGCTCTTCGGCGTACTGGATGTCCTTGCCGGCCAGCTGGCTGATGCCTTCCAGATAACACTGGTCGAAGTGCATCGGAATACCGAAAGCAATGGCCGCCATGATGGTGAGCTTGTGGCCAGCGTCGTGGCCTTCCACGTCAAAAGTCGGGTCGGCTTCGGCGTAGCCCAGTGCCTGTGCTTCTTTCAGCACGTCGGCAAAGTCGGCACCCTTCTCGCGCATTTCGCTGAGAATGAAGTTGGAGGTACCGTTAATGATGCCAGCCAGCCATTCGATACGGTTGGCCGACAGGCCTTCGCGCAGCGCCTTGATGATGGGGATGCCGCCGGCTACCGCCGCTTCAAACGCCACCATCACGCCTTTTTCCTGCGCGCGGGCAAAAATCTCGTTGCCGTGTACCGCCAGCAGCTTTTTGTTGGCAGTCACCACGTGCTTGCCGTTGGCGATAGCCTGCAGTACCAGCTCCTTGGCCACGGTATCGCCACCGATCAGCTCCACCACGATGTCCACGTCCGGGTGGTTTACCACGGCGAAGGCGTCGGCCACCACGGTCACGTCGGCACCCACCAGCTCGCGGGCTTGCTCTACATTGCGGCGGGAAGCAATCGTCAGACGGATGTCGCGGCCGGCACGGCGGCTGATTTCTTCCGCGTTACGCTTCAATACGGTGGCGACACCGCCACCGACTGTTCCCACCCCCATCAGGCCAATATTGATCGGCTTCATTGTTGAATACTCCTGCTGTTTCGGTTTTCAAATTTCCCTGGCACGTCGGCCTGCTGCCAGTGGCAGCTGCTGGTTTGTTTATCCAGCTTTTTATTTCTGCGCTGCGGCCAACCCTGGGTTGGCCGCAGACAGCACAAAGGGGCGCGCACGCCCCTTTTTTTAATGATGCCTCACCCGCGCCTGGCGCTTGACCAGACGGTGCTGCAGTGCGGCGCGGGCAAGTGTGTTCATGCGGTACCGTGGCGTTTGCGGTAGTTTTCCAGGAAGCGGGCGATACGGCCGATGGCTTCGGTCAGATCGTCGCTATTAGGTAGGAATACCACGCGGAAGTGATCCGGCGCAATCCAGTTGAAGCCGCTACCCTGCACCAGCAACACGCGCTCTTGCTGCAACAGCTCCAGGATGAACTGCTGATCGTCCTCGATCGGGTAAATCGCCGGCTCCAGCCGCGGGAACAGGTACAGCGCGCCTTGCGGCTTGACGCAGCTCACGCCCGGAATATCGGTGAGCAGCTTGTAGGCCAAGTCGCGCTGGCGCGCGAGGCGGCCGCCCGGTGCCACCAGGTCGTCGATGCTCTGGTAGCCGCCCAGCGCGGTCTGGATGGCGTACTGCGCCGGCACGTTGGCGCACAGACGCATCGAGGCCAGCATGTTCAGGCCTTCGATATAGTCTTTGGCGCGGCGCTTGTCGCCGGACAAAATCATCCAGCCGGCGCGGTAGCCGCAGGCACGGTAGTTTTTTGACAGGCCGTTGAAGGTGCACACCATCAGGTCTGGCGCCAGCGAGGCGATAGAGGTGTGGGTGGCGCCGTCGTACAGTACCTTGTCGTAGATTTCGTCGGCGTACAGCAGCAGGCCGAACTCGCGCGCCACCTCTACCAGCTGTTGCAGCACGTGATCCGGGTACAGCGCGCCGGTAGGGTTGTTCGGGTTGATGATGACCAGCGCCTTGGTACGCGGCGTGATCTTGGCGCGGATGTCGGCGATGGACGGCATCCAGCCGTCGTTTTCGTCGCACAGGTAGTGCACCGGCTGGCCGCCGGCCAGGCTGACGGCGGCGGTCCACAGCGGGTAATCCGGCGCCGGCACCAGCACTTCGTCGCCATTGTCCAGCAGCGCTTGCATGGCCATTACAATCAGCTCGGATACGCCATTGCCGATGTAGATGTCTTCCATGCCGACCTGCGGCAGGTGCTTCTGCTGCGCGTAGTGCATGATGGCCTTGCGCGCGGCAAACAGCCCCTTGGAATCACAGTAGCCGGAGGCGTTTTGCAGGTTGACGATCACGTCTTCGATGATCTCGTCCGGGGCAAAGAAACCGAAAGGCGCCGGGTTGCCGATGTTCAGCTTGATGATGCGGTGGCCTTCTTCTTCCATGCGCTTGGCGTGTTCGAGCACCGGGCCGCGAATGTCGTAGCAGACGTTGGCAAGTTTCTGTGATTTCTGGATGGGCTGCATGGGGGGCGATACCGTCTGTTTGGCGTGCTGCCCGTGTGGCGGGCAGCGTTGCTTTTGTCCTGTTTTATGCCGCAAGCGGCGGGCTTATCCGGCCCTGGCATTCTGGCCAGGCGGGGTATAATCCTATCCCAAACCGTGGTGCACTGCACTACACCAGCCAACAGGATTTCATCATGAAGCTGCACGAAGCCAAAACTGCAGGTGCCAACCTGTTTACCGCGCACGGCGCGGGCTATGTCGAGATCAACCGCGAACGCCATGAAGGCAGCCTGGTAGTCAGCGCTGACAGCATTACACCGTGGGCGCCGGCCAACTTTGCGGCGCTCGAAGAGGCGCACTTTGCCCAGCTGCTGGCGCTGCAGCCTGAGCTGGTGATTTTTGGCAGCGGCCCCACGCTGCGCTTCCCGCACCCGCGCCTGAGTGCGGCGCTGACCAATGCCGGTATCGGGGTAGAAGTGATGGACACCAGCGCGGCCTGCCGCACTTACAACATCCTGCTGGCAGAAGACCGCAAAGTCGTGGCCGCCTTGCTGGGCAGCTGATGGATATCGCCCTGCTGGGCAAGTGCCTGCTGGGCGCGCTGGCAGTGCTGTTGATCCAGTGGCTGTCCGACAGCCGCGATTTCTTTGTCGCCGGGCTGGTACCGCTGTTTCCCACCTTTGCCCTGATTGCACACTATATGGTTGGCCGCAGCCGCAGCGCCGCCGACCTGCAACAAACCGCCCTGTTCGGCCTATGCTCGCTGCTGCCCTACGCTGCCTACCTGCTGGCGGTATATTGGCTGAGTGTGCGTGTGCCGCTGGCTACCACCTTGTTGCTGGCCACGCTGTGCTGGCTGCTCGCTGCCGCCATCCTGTTATGGGGCTGGCAGCACTGGCACGGCTAGCCGTGCAGGATCGCACAAACAGCAAGGGCGGCCACGGCCGCCCTTGCTGCGTCGTCGGGTAGCACTTATGCGGCCAACTCGCCACCAAAACTCTCGTACGCCAGCAGTGCCTCGGCAGCCGTCATCAGCGATGGGCCACCGCCCATATACACCGCCACTTGCAGCATTTCCATGAATTCGGCACGACTGCAACCCAGCTCCACCAGTGCCTTGGCGTGAAACCCCAGACAGCCCTGGCAGCGGGCGGCAATGCCAATCCCCATGGCAATCAGCTCCTTGTGCTTGCTGCTTAGCGCACTATCCGCCAGCGCGGCGCGGCTCATCTGGCCGAAGCCTTTCATGGTGTCGGGGATTTCGCGGCGCAAGTCGGCCAGCTTGGTAGACAAGGTGGCGGTAAGGTCTTGGTAGTTGTGGCTCATGGCGTGCTCCATTCAATCAATTGTTTTACGATATATATTTTTATATATTGTTTTCACAAAGACAAGCCTTTTCTTGGCCGCGCAGCACAAATGCCACAAAGCCGCCCGTGGGCGGCCTTGTGGCATGGCTAGTCACTCAGTGCAGCTTCAGCGCAGGCTTTGCCACCCTGCGCAGGCGATCCCCTACCCACAGCAGCCCGGCCAGCCACCAGCCGTGCACCACTGCCTGGTGCATGCGGTACAGCGAGGCGTAGATCAGCTTGGCACCGCGCCCTTCCACGTAGTAATCGCGCTTGGGGCCGACAATGGCCGCCAGGCTACCCACCGCAGTGTGCTTGCCCAGCGACACCATCATGCCCTGCGGCTTAAAGGCAAAGTCGGCTGCCGACTGCTGTTGCAGCCAGGCTTGCAGCGCACCGGCCAGCCACTGCGCTTGCTGGTGCGCCACTTGCGCGGTGGCCGGTAGCGGGCGGCCATCCGGCCCCAGGCAAGCTGCGCAGTCACCCATGGCCACAATGTTCTCGCTGGCTACGCAGCGCAACTGGGCGTCTACCTGCAACTGGTTCAGGCCGTTCACCGCCAGGCCATCCAGCTGGGCCAGCCAGGCTGGCGCTTTTACCCCAGCCGCCCATACCGTCATGTCGGCCGCTACCGTACTGCCGTCCTGCAGCTGCACGCCGTCGGCGGTCACCGCCGCCACCCGGCTGCGGGTGAGCACACGCACATGGCGTGCGGCCAACTGTTCTTCGGCGTAGGCCGACAGCGACGGCGGCGCGGCGGCCAGGATGCGCTCGGCCCCTTCGATCACGCTGATGTGTACCTGCGCCGGCTGCAGCCGGGCACCATAGACGTGCATTTCGCGCACAGTGTGGTTCAGTTCGGCCGCCAGCTCCAC
The DNA here is from genome assembly GCF_020616155.1 of Vogesella sp. XCS3. NCBI lineage: Bacteria > Pseudomonadati > Pseudomonadota > Betaproteobacteria > Neisseriales > Chromobacteriaceae > Vogesella > Vogesella sp. XCS3. Next base: position 1,958,116 of record NZ_CP085530.1, read on the forward strand.
GCCGGTGGCGCCGCCGCCGACGATGGCGATATCCAGCCCCGGCTGCTGGCCGCTGCTGCAACAGAAGGCCAGCTCCAGCAGGCGGTGGCGCAGGCGCTCGGCGTCCTGCGGCGTGTTCAGCTGCAAGGCGTGCTCGGCCACGCCGGGGGTGCCGAAATCATTGCTCTGCGCCCCCACCGCCAGCACCAGCCAGTCGTAGCCGATGTCGCGTGGCGGGCTTAGCTGCTGACCGTCGCTGCCGTGGATGGCGCCCAGGCGGATCAGCCGCTGCTGGCGATCCAGCCCCTGCATGTAACCGAACTCGAAGTCGTAACCGTTGTGGTAGCCGTGGGCGAAGTAGTTCACCTCGTCCTCGCCGCTGTTGAGCACGCCGGTGGCCACCTCGTGCAGCAAGGGCTTCCAGATGTGGGTGGGCGACCCGTCCACCAGGACGATGCGGGCACGGTGGCGCAGGCCCAGCTGGCGGCCCAGGCGGGTGGCCAGCTCCAGGCCCCCGGCGCCACCGCCAACGATGACAATGCGCGGTAAATCGGCAGAACGACTGAGCATGACAACTCCTTTGGATCAGAATGCGTTACCGCAGCCGCCTGCCACCAAAAAAAACGGCTGGGGTAACGCATCGCGCGCCAGCCCAGCCGTGTGCTTGTCCGCCAGCAGCCTGTCAGCCAGGCACGCCGCGCGTCAGCAGTATCACCAGCAGTGCCAGCAACAGCAGCGCGATCAGTTTCAGCATGAAGTTCTGCGTTTTCTGTTCGCGCATCAGTTGGATATAGCCTTGCAGCACAAGTTCGGTAGTCTGGCCCGACAGCGCCTCGCCCAGCTTGCGCGGAATGGTGGGCAAGGTGGTGGCCCACTGCGGTACTTCGTGCTTCAGCGTGCGCAACAGGCCGCGCCAGCCGATCTGCTCGTTCATCCACTTGGTGAGGAACGGTTTGGCGGTATCCCACAGGTCCAGCTCGGGGTCCAGCTGGCGGCCCAGGCCTTCGATATTCAGCAGCGTCTTCTGCAGCAACACCAGCTGCGGCTGGATTTCCACATTGAAGCGGCGGCTGGTTTCGAACAGGCGCAGTAGCACCATGCCGAAGCTGATTTGCGACAGCGGCTTGTTGAAGATGGGCTCGCACACGGTACGAATTGCCGCTTCCAGCTCCTCGGCGCGGGTATCGCGCGGCACCCAGCCGGACTCGATATGCGCGGTGGCGACGCGGTGGTAGTCGCGGTTGAAGAAGGCCAGGAAGTTCACCGCCAGATAGTGTTTGTCGGTGTCGGTGAGGCTGCCGACGATGCCGAAGTCCAGCGCGATATAGCGGCCATCGGCAGCCACCAGGATATTGCCCGGGTGCATGTCGGCATGGAAAAAGCCGTGGCGAAACACCTGGGTAAAGAAGATTTCCACGCCAAAGCGGCTGAGTTTTTTCAGGTCCACACCCGCTTCGCGCAGGCGGTCGATCTGCCCCACCGGAATGCCGTCCATCCACTGCATGGTCATCACTTCGCGCCGGGTGTAGTCGTAATACACCTCCGGCACCAGCAACATATCGCTGCCGATAAAGTTGCGGTGCAGTTGGCTGGCGTTGCCGGCCTCGTGCATCAGATCCAGCTCGTCGTGCAGGTGGCGGTCGAACTCGGCCACCACCTCGCGCGGTTTGAGCCGTTTGCCGTCGGGCAGGAAGCGCTCTACCAGGCCGGCCAACACTGCCATCAGTGCCAGGTCTTGCTCGATCACCGGCAGAATGCCGGGGCGCAATACCTTCACCGCCACGTCTTTGCCTGGCTGACCGTGGCTGCCGTGCAGCCGGGCGCGGTGCACCTGGGCTACCGAGGCGCTGGCCACCGGCACGTTGTCGAATTCGGCATAGATACTGGCCAGCGGCTGGCCAAAGCTGCGCTCGATCACCTCGCGCGCGATAGCGCTGTCGAACGGCGGCACGCGGTCTTGCAGGCGCGCCAGCTCGTCGGCGTAATCGGGCGGTAGCAGGTCGCGGCGGGTGGACAGCACCTGGCCGAACTTGATGAAGATCGGCCCCAGGTGCTCCAGCGCCAGCCGCACGCGCTGCGGCAGTGGCGCATCGGTATCGCGCGGCACGGGCAGCAGGCGGAACAGCTTGGCGATCAGCCCCACCTTGGGGCGGCCGGCCAGGAAATCGTCCAGGCCGAAGCGGTAGAACACGGAAACAATCTTGAACAGACGCGCAATACGCATGATGGGGCTTTGTTGTTATGGTTGGCGAAGGTTGGCCGCACGCGCTTCCAGCAGCGCCAGGCGTTTTTCGAAACGGTCGGCATCTTCGCGCAGCGTGTCCACCGCGCTGACAAACGCCTCGACATCGGTTTTTTTGGCCAGCAGCGGCGCTTCTTCGCGCAGGTGCTCGACCCAGGTTTCCAGCAGGCGGCCGCCGATCTCGCCCTTGATGCCGAACAGGCCGCGCACCCAGCCTTGCACGCGGTGCGCCGCCACGTCGCCCACCACGCGCGACAGGTCTTCGGTAGCGTCCCACTGCAGCTGGCGCACGATGCGGCCAACGCTGGCGGCCAGCTCGGTATCGCCTTCCAGCACGATGTCGGCCATGGCCGGCTCGCGGCCGGACAGCTGCGCCAGCGCCACGCCGTGCTTCAGTCGCAGGCGCGCTTCCGGTTCGCCCTCGCAAGCGGCCAGCCAGCCATCGCTGGTGACCACACCCGCCAGATCGAACGGCGGCAGGCTGATGCCAATGCGGCGCCCGGCGTGCTGGGCCAGCTCGGCACGCACCGCCGGGTGCTGGTTCAACAGATGATTCAATGCGGCAATACGCAAGCCCATGTCAGTGCCCCTTGCTGGCCAGACTCAATAAAACGGTACCAATGATGATGGCCACGATGCCGGCCAGCTTCAGCGGCGGCATGCCCTCGCCGTAGTAAAACACGCCCACGGCCGCCACCACCGCCATGCCCACGCCGCACCAGATGGCGTACACCACGCCCAGGTCCAGCCGCTGTACCACTTGCGACAGCAACCAGAACGCCAGCACGTAGCCGGCCACCACCACCAGCGAGGGCAGCGGCCGGGTAAAACCGGCCGCCAGCTTCAGCGACGAGGTGGCGGCGATCTCCGCCGCAATCGCCGCGGCCAGCATCAGCCAGGCGTTCATGCCTTACTGCACCACCGGTACGATCTGGATTTCCACGCGGCGGTTCAGCTGTTTGCCGGCTTCGGTCTTGTTGTCACCACGCGGGCGGCTGGCGCCGTAGCCGGCGGCGCTCATGCGCTCCGGCTGCACGCCCAGGCTGGCCAGCTGGCTTTGCACAGCGGCAGCGCGCTGTTCGGACAGCGGCAGGTTGATCTTGTCGTTACCGCTGGCGTCGGTATGGCCTTCAATATCCAGCGTGGTCTTGCCGTAGCGCTTGACGATGCTGCCAATGGTGGCCAGCGTCGGCAGGAAGGCTTGCTTCAGGCTGGACGAGTTGGTGTCAAACGCGGTGGCCGAGGTCATGGTCACAGTCAGGCTGTGGTCAGCGTTTTTCTTCAGCTCGATAGCACCAGACTGGATTTGCGGGGCCAGCTGCTTTTCGAAGTCCTGCGCCTGCTTGTCCATGTACGCGCCCACGCCGGCACCGGCCAGGCCGCCGCCGATAGCGCCGATCACCGCGCCCTTGTTGCGGTTGCCCTTGCCGGCTACCGCTGCGCCGAGCACGGCGCCACCGATGGTGCCCAGCACGGCGCCCTTCTGGGTGTTGGTGTATTGGTCGAGGTCTACCGAGGCGCAACCGCTGGCCAGCAGGGCAGCGGAAACCACGGTCACGATGCCGAGTTTGGAGAGGTGTTTCATGCGGTAAGTCCTTTCGATGTGGGCTGGGCGGCAGGGGGTTGCCAGCACCAGTGCCAGGGCTCGTACAAGTAGCCGCTGGCGTTGTTCCGGCCAAAGCTCATGGCAAAGCCATGGTTGGCCGCATGCTGCTGCAGCCAGGCAAAGGCCGCGGTAGTTTCAAAGTGCTCTTCCAGCACTGGCGAGCCCGGCGTGCCGATATCGATGGCACAGCCGGTGTGGTGCTCGCTGAAGCCGGGGGCGGCGCTGACGGCCAGAATGGTGTCCAGGCTCTGGCCGCGCGCCAGTTTGGCGGCCACGATCTCGTGCTGCCGCGCCACACTGCGAAACGCCGACACCAGAAACAGCGTCACGCCGGCGGCAGCTGCGGCATCGCGCATGGCCTGCCACGCCGTAGCCGCGCCGGGCAGCAAGTGGAACTCGCGCCCGGCGTCGTTGACGTCGGCCAGTACCAGGCTGGCTGCAGCTGCCTCGGCGTAAGGCTGCAGGCCGCGTGCGGCCAACCTGGCGGTGTCGATGCCCAGCTCGGCCAGACGCAGTGCCAGCTCGTCCTGCATCAGAACTTGATGCCTTTATGCAGCGCTACGACGCCGCCAGTCATATTGTGATAGTCCACGCGGCCAAAGCCGGCGTCCAGCATCATCTGCTTCAGGGTTTCCTGATCGGGGTGCATGCGGATGGACTCGGCCAGGTACTGGTAGCTGTCGGCGTCATTGGCCACCAGCTTGCCCATCACCGGCAGCGCCTTGAAAGAGTAAAAATCGTACAGCGGCGACAGCGGCTTCCAGACCTTGGAAAACTCCAGCACGAACAGTTTGCCGCCCGGCTTCAGCACGCGGAACATCTCTTTCAGCGCGGCATCTTTATGCGTCATGTTGCGCAGGCCGAAAGCGACCGACACGGCGTTGAAGTAGTTATCGGGGAACGGCAGCTTTTCGGCATCGGCCAGCGATACCGGCAGGATCATGCCCTCGTCCAGCAGGCGGTCGCGGCCCACGGTTAGCATGGAGCTGTTGATGTCGGTGAGCCACACTTCGCCGCTCTTGCCCACTCGCTTGGCCCAGCCACGCGCCAGGTCGCCGGTACCGCCGGCGATGTCCAGCACCTTGTCGCCGGCACGCACGCCGGAGGTGGTGAGGGTGAAGTGCTTCCACACGCGGTGCAGGCCACCCGACATCAGGTCGTTCATCACGTCGTACTTTTGCGCTACCGAGTGGAATACCTCGGCCACCTTGCCCGCCTTTTCGCTTTCATCGACGGTTTTAAAACCAAAATGCGTCTGGTTGTCCATGCTTACTCCCTGCTCGCGCCTGCGGCGGCGAGGCGATTCAGATAATCCTGCCAGTACTGGTCGTGTTTTACGCCCAGCTCGTATAGGTAGGCCCAGCTATACAGGCCGCTGTCGTGGCCGTCGTCAAAAACAATTTTCAGCGCGTAGTGCCCCACCGGCTCCAGGCCGGTAATGGCCACGTGCTGCTTGCCGGTTTGCAGTACCTCGTTACCCACACCGTGTCCGCGTACCTCGGCCGAGGGGGAGTACACGCGCAGGTATTCGGCCGGCAGCCGGAAACGGGCACCGTCGTCAAAGCCGATTTCCAGCTGGCGCGATACCGCATGCAGGATCACGTCCTGCGGGCTGGCGCTATCGTGGGTCAATCCGCTCATGGGCTTAGTCCTTGCGGGTCAGCAGCATGGCATCGCCATAGCTGAAGAAACGGTATTCCTGCGCTACAGCGTGCGCGTAAGCGGCACGCATCTCGGTGTAACCGGCAAAAGCCGACACCAGCATCAGCAGCGTGGATTTGGGCAGGTGGAAGTTGGTCAGCAGCTTGTCCACCACATTAAAACGGTAGCCCGGCGTGATAAAGATATCGGTCTCGCCACGGCCTGCCTTCAACACACCATCGCCACGGGCGGCGGATTCCAGCGCGCGCATGCTGGTGGTACCCACCGCCAGCACCTGGCGGCCGGCTGCGTGCGCGGTATTGATGGCATCTACTGTTGCCTGCGGGATATCGTAGATCTCGCTGTGCATTTTGTGGTCGGCAATATTGTCTACCCGCACCGGCTGGAAGGTACCTGCACCAACGTGCAGCGTGACATTGCACAACTTGACGCCTTTTGCGGCCAACTGCTGCAGCATGTCGTCGGTAAAGTGCAGGCCGGCGGTAGGCGCGGCAACCGCGCCTTTTTCGCGCGCATACACGGTCTGGTAACGCTCGTCGTCGTCGCCGTCGGTATCGCGCTCGATATACGGTGGCAGCGGCAGCTTGCCGGAAGCATCCAGAATATCGAATACGTTGGCCGCATCCAGAAAGCGCAGGCGGAACAGCTCGCCAACACGCTCTACCATCTCGGCCTGCCAGCGGTCGGCAAAAATCAGTCGCGTGCCCGGCTTGGGCGACTTGCTGGCGCGTACGTGGGCCAGCACGTGGTGCTCGTCCAGCACGCGCTCTACCAGCGCCTCGATCTTGCCGCCGCTGGCTTTTTCGCCAAACAGGCGCGCCTTGATCACGCGGGTATCGTTAAACACCATCACGTCACCGGCCTGCAAGGCATCGGCAAACGCGGAAAACTGCGCATCAGCCAGCGTACTGCCGTTGACCAGCAACAGGCGGCTGGCACCGCGCACGGCGGGCGGGTGCTGCGCGATCAGGTTTTCGGGAAGGTGGTAATCAAAGTCGGAAACGTGCATGGCGGGTATCTTTTGGAAAACGTGGCGATTATACCTTTCGAGCGCCATCCCGTGGCAGCGTTCCCGGCACACCTTCTGCTTGTGCCAGATCAACAAGCGTTTTATCGCACCTCGCTAAAGTTTACTGGCTGCTTACAATGTGCCGATTTGTTAGTGCTTTCACTCGAATGCGCAACATTTTTCCAACACGTCCGCAACTTAAACACACGTTTGAAATGCGGCAATTGCTGGACATCTTGCTGACAATTGCGGCAAACTCGCGCCCATATCAAAACAGGGACTGACACCTTGACCCGAAAAATCCTCGTGCTGCACGGCCCCAATCTGAACCTACTCGGACTGCGCGAGCCACAGCACTACGGCCGGGACACCCTGGACGACATCAACCAGCGCCTGCAAGTACAAGCCCGTGATGCCGGTTTTGAGCTGGATGTTCTGCAAAGCAACGCCGAACACGTGCTGATTGACCGTATCCACGCTTGCCTCACCGACGGCACGGCTTTTGTCATCATCAACCCGGCGGCGTTTACCCATACCAGTGTGGCCATTCGCGATGCACTGGCTGGCGTCAAGGTGCCATTCATTGAAGTCCACTTATCCAACGTCCACGCCCGCGAGCCTTTCCGCCACCATTCGTATTTTTCGGATCTGGCGATAGGCGTGATTTGCGGCCTGGGCGCTGATGGCTACGCTCTGGCACTGGCTCACGCGATCAAGCGTCTGAGCCTGCCGGCATAACACCCGAATACTATCCGAAGGAAGACCATGGACCTGCGCAAACTGAAAAAGCTGATCGATCTCGTCGAGGAATCCGGCATTGCTGAACTCGAAGTGACCGAGGGCGAAGAAAAAGTCCGCATCACCCGCGTATCCGCCAATGCGGCGGTCAACTTCGCACAACCCATGCAAGTACACCTGCCGCAGCAGACTGCCCCGGTAGCTGCGCCGGTAGCCGCCGCCCCCACCGCGCCTGCCCCGGTAGCCGCCGCAGATAACGCCAACGCGGTGAAATCCCCGATGGTGGGTACCTTCTACCGCCGCCCGAGCCCAGGCTCCAAGCCGTTTGTAGAAGTCGGCCAGCAAGTCAATGTAGGCGACACCCTGTGCATCATCGAAGCGATGAAGCTGATGAATGAAATCGAAGCCGAGCGCAGCGGTGTGGTGAAAGCCATCCTGATCGAAGAAGGCCAGCCGGTAGAGTTCGGCGAGCCGCTGTTCATCATCGAATAAGCAGCGATCTGCCGTGAATTTCAAATGACAGGGCACGCCAGCGTGCCCTGTCGTTTTCGCGTGAATTGAAGGGCTGCCAACAGCCCGAGCCCGATGCCGCTCGCAGGCATACGGGCTGCGGAGAAACCGACATGTTTGAAAAGATCCTGATCGCCAACCGCGGGGAAATTGCCCTGCGTATCCAGCGCGCCTGCCGCGAAATGGGTATCAAGACCGTAGTCGTGCATTCCGAAGCCGACCGTGAAGCCAAATACGTCAAGCTGGCCGACGAGTCGGTCTGCATCGGCCCGGCATCGTCCACCCTGAGCTACCTGAACGTACCCGCCCTGATTGCTGCCGCCGAAGTCACCGACGCCCAGGCCATTCACCCGGGATACGGTTTCCTGTCCGAGAACGCCGACTTTGCCGAGCGCGTGGAGCAATCCGGCTTTGCCTTTATCGGCCCGCGCGCCGAAACCATCCGCCTGATGGGCGACAAGGTATCGGCCAAGCAAGCCATGATCGAGGCCGGTGTGCCCACCGTACCCGGCGTGGCCGGCGCGCTGCCGGATGACCCGGTAGAAATCACCAAGATTGCCCGCAAGATCGGCTTCCCGGTCATCATTAAAGCCGCGGGTGGTGGTGGTGGCCGCGGCATGCGCGTGGTGCATACCGAAGCCGCGCTGATCAACTCGGTGAATATGACCCGTACCGAAGCCGGCGCTGCCTTTGGCAACCCCACCGTGTACATGGAAAAATTCCTGGAGCAGCCGCGCCATATCGAAATCCAGATTCTGGCCGACCAGCACGGCAACGCCGTGTACCTGGGCGAGCGCGATTGCTCGATGCAGCGTCGTCACCAGAAGATCATCGAAGAAGCGCCAGCACCTGGCATTACCGCCGAACAGCGCCAGCGTATTGGTGAAGCTTGCGCCGAAGCCTGCCGCCGCATCGGCTACCGCGGTGCCGGTACGTTTGAATTCCTGTACGAAAACGGCGAGTTCTACTTCATCGAGATGAACACCCGCGTGCAGGTAGAACACCCGGTATCCGAGCTGATCACCGGCATCGATATCGTGCAAGAGCAGATCCGCATTGCTTTTGGCGAAAAGCTGCGCTTCACCCAGGAACAGATCGTGTTCAAGGGCCACGCGATGGAATGCCGTATCAACGCGGAAGACCCGTTCACCTTCATCCCGTCGCCAGGCAAGATTGAAAGCTACCACCCGGCCGGTGGCCCGGGCATCCGTATCGACTCGCACATCTACCAGGGCTACACGGTTCCGCCCCACTACGACTCGATGATTGGTAAACTGATCTCTTATGGTGATACCCGCGAACAGGCCATGGCGCGCATGCGCGTTGCCCTGTCCGAAATGGCCATCACCGGCATCAAAACCAATATCCCGCTGCATCAGGAACTCTTCATGGACAATGCCTTCCGTCAGGGCGGCACCAGTATCCATTATCTGGAAGAGCGCCTGGCGCAGCTGAAGAAAGGCAGTTAATTCCATGGCATGGCTGCAAGCCACCATTCACGCTGACTCGGCCGTGGCCGAGAAACTGGCCGACGTCCTGATGGACGTTGGCGCCCTGTCCGCCACCATCGAAGATGCGCTGGCGGGTACCGATGACGAGCAGCCGATTTTTGGCGAACCCGGCGAGCCGGTAGACCAGCTGTGGAGCCACAGCCTGATCAACAGCCTGTTTGCCGAAGACGCCGATGTCGCGCTGCTGGTGACCGCTGCGGCCAACCAGTGCCACATCGATGTGCCCAGCTACACGGTATCGCGCGTGGAAGAGCAGGACTGGGTACGCCTGACGCAAAGCCAGTTCGATCCGATCCGCATCTCCGACCGCCTGTGGATTACCCCCACCTGGCACACCTCGCCGGACCCGGCCGCCATCAACCTGCAGCTGGACCCGGGCCTGGCCTTTGGTACCGGTAGCCACCCGACTACCCGCCTGTGCCTGCAATGGCTGGATCAGCAAATCCAGGGCGGCGAAACGGTGCTGGATTACGGTTGCGGTTCCGGCATTCTGGCTATTGCCGCGCTGAAACTGGGTGCCGGCGCCACGCGTGGTATCGATATCGATGCCCAAGCCGTGCGCTCCAGTATCGATAATGCGCAGCAAAACAGCGTTAGCGCCGACTTTGGCCTGCCTGACACCCTACTGCCAGGCGAGTACGACGTTGTCGTGGCCAATATTCTGGCCAACCCGCTGCGCATGCTGGGCGAATTGCTGGCTAGCCATGTGAAAACCGGTGGTAAAATCGTGCTTTCCGGCATTCTTGCCGAGCAGGCCGAAGAGCTGTCCGCCATTTACGCCAAATGGTTCGACATGGACGCCGCCGTGTTCGACGAGGGCTGGACCCGACTATCCGGAACCAAACGCCCGTAAAACATGAGCCAAACCACACAGTGCCCCAGCTGCCAGACCAAATTCAAAGTCTCTGACGCCCATCTCGCCCTCGCTGGCGGCATGGTACGCTGCGGGCGCTGCAGCCATGTTTTTCATGCACCCAGCCATCTGGAAGCCCTTGTACCGGAGGTGCCTGTGGCACCGCCGGTACCACCGGCACCACCCGTCATGTCACAACCGGCCAAGGCTGCTGACATGCCCGGGCCAGATAGCCTGGACGACGATTTCGAGCTGGAGCTACCCGACTTCCAGCCTGCTCCGGTCAAACCGGCACCGGTCAGCCGCGAGCCGGTACAGGGGCTGCCAGACACCCCCATCCATGACGATGATTTCGATCTGCCGGACTTCGACCTGCTGGACAAACAGCGCGTTGCGGCCGAGCTAAGCCAGGCCGCGCCCAAGCCCGCCGAACCGGCAATTGCGCCGGATTTCCGCGCCGCCGCCGCCGAGGCCGAGGCCAACCGGCAGGAAATCGCGGCATTCCAGCAAGCGCTGGCCGAAGCCCTGCGTAGCCCGGCAAGCAATAAAAAGCTGTCTGCCTACCAGAACGAACCCGAGCCCGAGCCGGCTGAAGCGGACGAACCGGTAGCGCCAAGCCCTGCTCCGCTTATACAGCCACGCACGGAACCGGTTTTCAGCGCCGCGCCAGCCGACACCGCACCGCCCGAAGCGGACGAAACCACACCGGAAGCGCCTGCGGCCAACAGTAGTGCACTGAAAACCACCGTGCAAAGCCTGATTGTTCTGGTTTTAGGCTTGGCATTGCTAGGGCAGATTGCCTTCTTTAACCGCACCCGTATCAGCGCCGAAGCGCCCGAGCTACGCCCGGCGTTCGAAGCGCTGTGCGCCAGCCTGGGGTGTAGCGTACCGCTGCCCACCGACCGTCAGCTAATCCGTACCGAATGGTCCGAGCTGTCTTTTGTGCCGCAGAACGATCACCTGATCCAGCTGAACGCCACGCTGAAAAACATGGCCAACTACCCGCAAGCCTTCCCGGTGATGGAGCTGACGCTGAAGGATGCCGAGGACAAGGTGGTAGCGCGCAAAGCTTTCCGCCCGGAAGACTACGTCCCGGCTAGCGAGTTCAAGCTAGGCCAATTCAACGGCAATAGCGAACTCAAGCTGCAGCTGCGCATGGAGATGACCCAGGGTAAGGCGCTGGGCTATAGCCTGCACTTTTACTACCCCTGAGCGAGCGCCCCCAGTGCCAGGCACTCGCCTGGCACACTCTGGGCAATACCTGCTTGAAATTCCTCCCGGATAAGCCACGATAATAAAAAACGTGGAGGATTCGATGGCTCTGCACCCCTTTATCTATAAAGAAGAAACACTGGAAGTGGCAGGCAGCTTTCCGGAAGCCGGGCAGACATTGCCCAGCTTCATGCTGGTAGACGAACAGCTACGCGATGTCTCGCTGGAACGCTACCTTGGCCGCGTCAAGCTGGTAGTGACGCTACTCTCCATTGATGCGGAATCGGCAGGCATCTCCCTGTTGCAAGACTTGCGCCGTGCGCTGGAAGCCTGGCCCCTGCTGCAGTTCATTGTGGTTACCGTCGACTCCCCCTTCAGCCTGCAGCGTGCGCGGCGCGAGCACGGCCTGCCACAGGTAGTGTTGCTGTCCACCCTGCGCGGGCGCGACTTCCACAAACACTATGGCGTGCTGCTGCAGGATATTCCGCTGGCAGGCATAACCTGCCCGGCGTTGTGGCTGGCGGATGAGCAGGACACCATCCATTTTGCCCAGCGGCTGGACGCTGACGAGCACGAATTTGATCTGGCCAGCCTGCGCGAAAAGCTGGCTATCGTGTTTTCCCCTCCGCCACCAGAAGCGCCCGCCGAAGACGATTAAGCGAGTAGCGGGCTACGTATCACACCCCATAAAAACAAACCCCTTTCACCATGAAAGGGGTTCTGCGGGCAGGCTGCGGCCAACCTTGTTCAGGGGGTGCCGAACTCCGGCTTGGGCGTGCGGCCCAGCAGGCGTTCTACCACGCTCTGCGGCTTGGCCTGGTGGTACAAGAGCTCACACACGGCGGCGGTAATCGGCATATCCACCTCCAGCCGCTCGGCCATGCGCAGCACCTCGCGTGCCGTAGGTACGCCTTCGGCTACGTGGCCCAGCTCGGCCAGAATGGTGTCCAGCGACTTGCCCTCGGCCAGTTTCAGGCCTACCTGACGGTTACGCGATAGCGCACCGGTGCAAGTCAGCAACAAATCGCCCACACCAGACAAACCCAGCATGCTTTGCTGGCTGCCGCCCAGCGCTACCGCCAGGCGGGTGATCTCGGCCAGGCCGCGGGTAATCAGCGCGGCGCGGGCGTTCATGCCAAAGCCCAAGCCATCGGCCACGCCGGTGGCGATCGCCATCACGTTTTTCACAGCGCCCCCCACCTCTACGCCCACCAGGTCATCGTTGGCATAGATGCGCAGCAAGGGGCTGTGCAGCTCTCGGGCAAAATCGCGGGCAAAGGCGTAGTTTTCCGAGGCCAGCGTCACGGCTGCCGGCAAACCCAGCGCCACTTCCTTGGCAAAGCTGGGGCCAGACAACACGCCAACGGTTTTCAGGCGCGGAAACTCCTCGGCTACCACCTGATGTGGCAGCAGGCTGGAACCCGCCTCGAAGCCCTTGCACGCCCACAGGATGGGGGCGTCCACTTTCAGGCGGGCCAGCTCTTTCAGGCTGGGGCGCAGGCCGGCAATCGGCGTGACCACCAACACCAGCTCGACCCCCATCACGGCTTCGGACAAATCTGCCGACAGGTGCAGGTTATCCGGGAACGGGCATTCGGGTAGATAGCGGCGATTCAGGCGGTTGGCCTGCATGTCTATCATTTGCGCGGCATCACGCCCCCACAGGGTAACGTGGTGCTGGCGGCTAAAGGCCAGTGCCAGCGCCGTACCCCAGGCACCCGCACCAAGAACGGTAATCTTCATCACGGCTTTCTTACAGGCCCCACAGGCCGCTAATACGGGCGTAACCGACGCTGCCGTCACGGTGCTTGACCTTGACCCAGCTGCTTTGCGGTGCTTCCTGCATGTCCAGCACCAGGTCTTTTTCGGCCCAGAACAGCAGCTTGGCGTTATCTTGTGCGCTTTCACGTACCGCCAGCTTGTCGCTGGTCACCAGCAAGGTACGGCGTGTCGACAAGGCGGCAGACGGTATCCATGCAATACCGCCAGTGGCGTCGCGTACGCGGGACCAGTCTTTTTGCGCGGCCAGCACTTCTACCGGGTAGTAGCGGCTAACCACAAACAGCTTCTGTGCCGACAGGGTGGGCGCGTCGTACAGCGCTACACCGGTTTCTTTTACCGAGCGGAATTCCAGTGCAAAAGCCGTACCGGCCAGCGAGGCCAGTACGGCAGTAGCAACAATAAGGTGTCGCTTCATGGGGTTCAGGCGTTGCCGGCTTCGGCCTGCTCTGCACGCTGCTGCATGTACAGGGCTTCGAAGTTGATCGGCGACAGCAGTACAGGCGGGAAGCCGGCGCGGCCAACCAGGTTGGACACGGTTTCGCGGGCGTACGGGAACAGGATGTTCGGGCAAGCCACACCCAGGATCGGGTCGATGTCTTCTGCCGGTACGTTACGGATCTGGAAGATACCTGCCTGGCTGACTTCGCACAGGAACATGGTTTTGTCGCCCAGTTTGGCCGTTACGGTGATGGTCAGCGACGACTCAAAGAAACCGTCTTCCAGCTGCTGTGCGCCATTGGCCAGCTGCATGTCGATTTCTGGCTGTTCCTGTTCCAGGAAGACGGCGGGGGCGTTAGGGATTTCCAGCGACAGGTCTTTTACGTAGATTTTTTCGATGGAGAAAACCGGTTGCAGCTCTTGTTGTTCGCTCATTTTTTACGTCTCTATGGCACCTGGCAGGTGCGGGGTTGGAATCAGCTGTCATCATCGCATGAATAGATGACAGCGACGAGATACAGATCAATCAGCCAGCAATACGTCCAGCTTGCCGGCACCATTCAGCGCCACCAGGTCATCGCAGCCACCCACGTGGGTATCGCCAACGAAGATTTGCGGCACGGTGCGGCGGCCGGTGATGCTCATCATTTTTTCACGCTCGGCCGGGTCCAGGTCGATGCGGATTTCCTTGATATCGCTCACGCCCTTGCTGGCCAGCAGCTGCTTGGCACGAATGCAGTAAGGGCAGACTGCGGTGGTGTACATGGTAACGGGTTTCATGGCGGTATCCGGTAAGGTTTGGGTCGATTATAAGCGTGTGCCGTAGCGCGATGCTACCGCTCACGGTGCCAGCAGCAAGCTGGCCTGGTAACGGCGGATCACGTCGCCCACTGCGGCGTCCAGCGCCGGTGTCAGCTCGCTGGCGCGTGGCGAGTTCACCACGGCCACAATCACCAGGCGCTGGCCGCTGGGCGCTTGCCAGTAGCCAGCCAGCGCGCGGGTGTCGTCGAGCGTGCCGGTTTTCATGCGCAAACTGCCGGCAAAGCTGCCCAGGCGCTTGCGCAAGGTGCCGTCTTCGCCCGCCAGCGGCAGGGTAGCGGCCAGCTCGGGGCCGTAAGGGCCACGCGCCGCATCGCGTAGCACCTCGCCCAGCAGACGTGCACTGATGCGTTCCCGCCGCGACAGGCCGGCACCGTTTTCCAGTACCAGTGTATCTGCGGCCAACCCTTTGCTTTGCAAGAGGCCGCGTACCTGGGCGACGGCATCGTCCAGCGTATTGCCGCTTTGCGGCTGCTCCATGCCCAGGGCCAGCAGTACGCTGCGGGCCATGGTGTTATTGCTGTGCTTGTTCACATCGGTCAGCACATCGGTCAGCGGGTCGGACTCCTGCTGCAGCAAGGTGCGTGCGCCAGCCGGTGCCGCGGCAACACCCACGGCGGCCGGCCCTTCCCCACCCAGCCCGCGCCACAGGGCACGGAAACTCTGGCTGGCAAAGCTGTTGATATCCAGCACGTTGACGTAGTTGGCCGCACCGTCGCAGCCCTGCGGCAGCTTGCCACTGACACGGATAGTGCGCTCGTCTACCGCCACCTTGACGTGCTGGCGCACGTCGCCGCAGCTAGCGGCGCTACCGGCTTGCAGCTGGTTATCCAGGGTAAATTGCGGCAGCGGCGGGTCGAGCTGTACCGCCGGCTTGCCACCATCAAAGCCATAGCGCAGCCAGGCGACTTTCAGGTTCAGCAGATGGGTATCGGGTGGTACGGTAAACACCCGGTCGGCGTCGCCGGCAAAACCATCGGCACTGCCAATATTGCTGTAGGCACGCTTATCCAGCAGCAAGCTGCCTTCTATGCGCTGCACACCGCGCAGGCGCAGCTGGCGCAGCATCTCGGCCAGACGCGGGCTATCCAGGCGCGGGTCGCCGCGGCCAACCCAGTACAAGTCGCCGCGCAACACGCCGTTTTCCAGCGGGGCATCACTTTTGAATTCGGTTTTCCAGCGGTAGTTCGGCCCCAGGCGGTTCAGGGCGGCCCAGCTGGTGAGCAGCTTCATGGTAGAGGCCGGGTTGACCGGCACGTCGGCACGCCAGGCGTCGAATACGCTGTCGCTTTCTACCGGTGCCGCCCAGATAGCGACTTCATTGGCGCGAAAGCCGGCCGGCGCGGCAGCCTGTGCGCTGGCCGCGCAAAACAATAACAAGGTCAGGGTACGTTTCACTCAGAGCTCCAGTGGGTCGACATCCAGCGACCAGCGCAGCTGGCGCGATGCCTTGCGGGCCAAGGCCTCGATGGTGGGCAGCGCCGCACGCAACCAGCCGTGCAGGGCGGCGCGGGCAGTGGATTCCAGCGTGAGCTGGGCGCGCTCACGCCCGGCCAGGCGCGCCATCAGCGCGGGTGCCGGGCCGAACACGGTAATACCGTCCGGCGGCGTGCCCAGTTGCTGCAATACCGCCTGCAAAAACTGTTCGGCGTCGGCGTACAAAGGGGCGTCGGCACGCAGCAGTATCTGGTAGGCCGCGGGCGGAAAGCCAGCCTCGCGGCGCTCGGCCAGCTGGCTGGCGGCAAAGCCGTCGAAATCGTGCTGCTGTAACGCCAGGTAGAGCGGGTGGTCCGGCCACTGGGTCTGAATCACCACGTGGCCGGGCACACCGGCGCGGCCGGCGCGGCCGGCAACCTGCATCAGCTGCGCAAACAGGCGCTCGCTGGCGCGGAAATCGGCCGAATACAAACCGCCGTCGCTCCCCAGCACCACCACCAGCGACAGCGCACCGAAATCGTGCCCCTTGGCCAGCATTTGCGTGCCCACCAGGATATCCACCTGGCCGCTGTGCACGCGCTGGTAAATACTGTCCCACGCCGCCTTGGTACTGGTGCTGTCGCGGTCGATACGCAGGATGCGCGCCTCGGGCAGCAGGCGCTGCAGCGCCGCCTCCAGCCTTTGTGTGCCTTCACCCAGCGGCTTGATGTCGGGGTTGCCGCAATCCGGGCACTGAACGGGGATGCGCTGCTGCGCACCGCAGTGATGGCAGCGCAGCTGACGGGCCGTCAGGTGCAGTACCATGCGGGCACTGCAATGGCGGCAGGCAGATGTCCAGCCACAGTCGGTACACGCCAGCACTGGCGAGTAACCGCGGCGGTTGATAAACACCAGGCTCATCTCGCGCCGCGCCAGGCGCTGGCGTAGCGCCGCGATGACCTCGGGCGCCAGGCCATCGTCCAGCTTTTGCCGCCGCACGTCCAGCAAGCCAATCTGCGGCAAGCTGGCACCGTCGTGGGCACGCTGATTCAGCACCAGCTTGCGGTAGCGCCCGGCTTCCACATTTGCCACGGTTTCCAGGCTGGGCGTGGCGCTACCCAGCAGTACGGGCACCTGCTGGCGGTGTGCACGCCATACCGCCAGGTCGCGTGCGTGGTAACGCAGGCCGTCGTGCTGCTTGAACGAGCCGTCGTGTTCCTCGTCCACAATCACCAGCCCCAGCTGCGGCAGCGGGGTAAACACCGCCAGGCGGGTGCCGATGACAATCCCGGCACGGCCTTGCCAGGCATCCAGCCAGCCTTGCAAGCGCTCGCCATCGGACAAGCCACTATGCAGGCAGGCAATGCCGGTAGCCGGAAAGCGTCGGGCAAAGCGGTCGATCAGCTGCGGCGTCAGGTTGATTTCGGGGATGATCACCAACACCTGGCGCCCTGCGGCCAACACCTGGGCAATCAGCTGCAGGTAGACCTCGGTCTTGCCGCTGCCGGTAATACCGTGCAGCAGGAAGGCAGCAAAGCTGCCCAGCGCCGCCGCCACTGCGCTACGCGCGGCCTCTTGCTGGGCGTTTAGCGGTAGCGCGCCTTCTACGCGCAGCGCGGCAGGCTGCCACGGCAGCGCGGTGATGTCGCCACTGGCCAGCCCGGCTTTCAGGTAGCTACCCGCTTGTGGGTGTAGCTGGCGCAGGGCCTCGCGGCTGAGTGGCTGTTGCAAAGCCTGCCACAGCAGTGTCTTGACGGTACTGCGCGCCGCCGGCGGCCGTGCCAGCCCCTGCGCGCTGAGCTGGTAAACATGGTGATCGGCCTGTTTGACCGGCCGCGCTTCGCGCAGGCTGGTAGGCAAGGCAGTAAACAAAGCCTGGCCCACCGGGTGCAGGTAATAGCGGGCGGCAAATTGCACCTGCTCCAGCAACAGGGCGGGCAATGGCGGCAGCTCGTCCAGCACGGCCAGAATCGGCTTGAGCTTGTCGGCAGCCACAGTAGGGGGCGGTATGCTGTTGTCGATAACGCCACACATTTCACGCGGGCCAAAGGCTACTTTTACCCGAGTGCCATTCGGCAACGGGCTGTGGTGCAGGTAGCTGAAGGCGGCGCGTAGCGGCACATCCAGCCACACGCCCAGTATCACGCGCTCAGTCAAATAAACTCCCGTTTCCCGCCAGGCCACGCCGGTATTGGCTTGGCACAAGCTGTGCACAGATGCTGTGGATAACTTTGTGCACAAGCTGTAGTTGAGTGCTCGCCAAGGCCGTCAAACCTGCTTCCGCGTTAGATTGCACAAAAATTAATCTAAATATTTTGTCTTTTAAATTCAGAGACTTACGGTTTTTCAATTTTTTTATCGCTAGCGCTTGACAGAAAGCGCACAAACTTATCACGCATGTGAATAAGTACAGGAACAACACTGCACACGGCTGTCAAGCCCCTTGCGCAAACCGTCGCCAACAATAAAAAACGGCCACCGCATCATACGATGGCCGCAGGCAAAAAGCAGCGTGCTTACTGGTGGTACTGACGCGACAAGCGGTGTACGGCTTCAACCAGCGCACCGGCGTGTGCCGGGTCGGCAAACTGCGAGATGCCATGGCCCAGGTTGAACACATGGCCACTACCGTGGCCGTAAGCGGCCAGGATGCGGCCAGCTTCGGCCTCGATCGATGCCGGGCTGCCAAACAGCGCGTTAGGGTCGAAGTTACCCTGCAGGGCGACCTGCTTGCCCACGCGGGCACGCGCCAGGCCAATGTCGGTAGTCCAGTCCAGGCCTACGCAATCGGCGCCAATGCCGGCGATGGCTTCCAGCCACTGGCCGCCACCTTTGGTGAATACGATCACCGGCACACGGCGGCCATCTACCGCGCGCGTGAGGCCGGCGATGATCTGCTGCATATAAGCCAGCGAAAACTCTTTGTACGCCGCGTGGCTCAGTGCGCCACCCCAGGTATCAAAGATCTGCACGGCTTGCGCGCCGGCGGCAATCTGCGCGTTCAGGTAGGCGGTTACCGACTGTGCGGTAATCTGCAGGATGCGGTGCAGCAGCTCCGGGCGGGCGTACAGCATGGCTTTCACGTGGCGGAAGTCGGCCGAACCACCGCCTTCGATCATGTAGCACGCCAGGGTAAACGGGCTGCCGGAGAAGCCGATCAGCGGTACACGGCCATCCAGCGCGCGGCGGATGCTGCTGACCGCGTCAAATACATACTGCAGTTTTTCCAGCGGGGCCACTTCCAGTGCCTGGATGGCGGCTTCGTCACGCAGCGTGCGTTCAAACTTGGGGCCTTCGCCTTCTGCAAAGTACAGACCCAGACCCATGGCGTCCGGCACGGTCAGAATGTCGGAAAACAGGATGGCCGCGTCCAGCGGGAAACGTTCCAGCGGCTGCAGGGTAACTTCGGTAGCGTAGTCCGGGCTGGTACACAGACCCATGAAGCTGCCCGCCTTGGCACGGGTAGCGCGGTATTCCGGCAGGTAGCGGCCAGCCTGGCGCATCATCCAAATCGGGGTGTAGTCAACCGGCTGCTTCAGCAGCGCGCGCAGGAAGGTGTCATTCTTGAGCTGTGTCATGTCGGCCTGAGTGGGTCTGATAAGTTGGCCGCATTATACCGCGACCGCCCCACCCCGTGCTTTGACATAAGTCGCCCTGTCATGGACGAAATGACGGCCAGGCTACGCCCGGGATTTATTGCCATTGATAATACGCTTGTGGGGTACCACCCCATGTGCTTAACTGGAACAGCTGTAACGCCTATCAAACAGACTTTAAAGGGATAGCACATGAATCAGACCCATATTTCACAGTGGCAACAAGTACTTGGCACTTACGCCATCGACGTTGGCCTCAAACTGCTGGCCGCCATCCTGTTCTGGGTACTGGGGCGCTGGCTGATCGGCGTGGTCGGTAACCTGGTGCAACGCGCGCTGGCGCGCCAGCATGTCGACGCGACCATCATGCGCTACATGGGTACCGTCATCAACGTCACCCTCAACATCATGCTGGTGGTGGGTATTCTGGGTTATTTCGGTATCCAGACCACTACCTTTGCCGCGCTGTTTGCTGCTGCCGGCGTCGCCATCGGCATGGCATGGTCCGGCCTGCTGTCCAACTTTGCGGCCGGGGTATTCCTGATTGTGCTGCGCCCGATGAAAGCGGGTGACTTTGTCACCGCCGGCGGCGTCACCGGCACCGTGCGCGAGATCGGCCTGTTCACCACCGCGCTGAACACACCAGACAACGTACTGACCATGGTGGGTAACAGCAAAATCCTCGGCGATACCCTGCAAAACTACAGCAGCAACCCGCATCGCCGTGTCGAGCTCAAAGCCCAGCTGGCTGGCAGTGCAGACTTCCCGGCCGCCGTCGCGGTGCTCAAGGAGCGTATTGCCAGCATCCCCAATGTGCTGGCTACCCCTGCCGTAGAGGTGGAAATACTGGAATTCAACCTGGTAGGCCCGGTGCTGGCGGTACGCCCTTACTGCCATAACGACCACTACTGGCAGGTGTATTTCGACACCAACAAAACCATCCGCGAAGCGCTGGGTGGCCAGGACTTCCCGGCACCGATGCCGGCACAGCTGGTATACGTCAAGCAGTAAGCCCGCAGCAAACCTGCCGGGGGCGCTGCGGCGGCTGCCCGGCAGGCCAGCATGGCTTCACAAACCAGAACAGCATGCGCACAATGGCAAAAAAACCTGCCACCACACCATGCACCCCATTTTCCGCCCCGCCCTGCCCCTGCTATGCCTGCTGCTGGTCCTGCCCGGCTGCGCCCATAACAAGGCACGCGAAGAAGCAAGCCGTGCCACCGTAACCATCAGTAGCGATGGCAAACGCCTGGTGTACAACGGCAAGATCAAAGCCAGTACCGTGGATGAAGCGCTGGCACTGTACCAGGCCGCCCAGCACAAACCCGACACGCTGGACATCTCCAGCCAGGGCGGCAGCCTGTACGACGGCATCCGCCTGGGCATGCTGGTACACCGGCAGCAGCTGGATGTGCGCATTTTTGGCGAATGCGCCTCATCGTGTGCCAACTACATCTTCCCTGCCGGCAAAAACAAGTATCTGCTACCCAACAGCCGGCTGTTATGGCACGGCGGCATGCTGCAGCCCGACTGGCGCGCACGCATACAGCAGCGCTACCCCGACGACGCACATGCGCGGCTACGCGCCATCGAAGAAAACGACTGGATGCAACAGTACGAAGCGGCGTTTTTCCGCCAGATCGGCGTGAACCCGCTGTTGACGGTATGCGGCCAACACCCCGCCTGGCGGCAGCAGTTCCCCGATACACACGGCTTTGACTACTCGCTGGACGACCTGGCGCGCTTCGGGGTACGCGATATTCACATGGTTGGCCGCAGCTGGCGACCACCCCTCGGCGATAGTACGATCTTCCGCGCCAGCTACTGCGACAGCGCGCCGCCCGTCAGCAACGAGCTCATCAAAAACGCTAGCCGTTACGATGATGACGACTAACAGACAAGACAAAGCCCCCCGCATGCGGGGGGCTTTGTCATGGGCGCCGTGGCTGGCTAGTCGTGTGCCTGGGCAACTTTCTGCCCGCTCAGCCGAGCCAGCAGGCGGCGGATGCGGCTACGCAGGCCATCCATATAGGTGTACACCACCGGCACCACAATCAGCGTCAACACGGTAGACGTGATCATGCCGCCGATAATGGCGTGCGCCATCGGGCGCTGCGTTTCCGAGCCCGCCCCGCTGGCCAGCGCCAGGGGCAGCATGCCGAAGATCATGGCCAGGCTGGTCATCATGATGGGGCGCAGCCGCACGCGGCCCGCCTCTACGATAGCGTCCAGCCGCGACATGCCCTCGCGCCGGCTCTGGTTGATGAAGTCCACCAGCAAAATACCGTTTTTCGACGCCAGACCCATCAGCATGATGATGCCGATCACCGAGAACATGTTCAGCGTGGAGCCAAACAGCAGCAACGCCACAAACACACCGACAAATGCCAGCGGCAACGCCACCATGATGGTGATGGGCAAGGTGAAGCTGCGGAACTGCGCCGCCAGGATCATGTAGATGAAGATCACCCCCATGGCCAGCGCCTGCACCGCGTAGCCCAGCGATTCCTGCATGTCCTGGCGCTCGCCCTGCTGCGACAGTACCACGCCAGCCGGCAGTTTCACCGCCTTGAGCGCCTTGTCGACATCGGCAAATACCTCACCCGAACTGCGGCCGCTGATATTGGCTGTCACGCTGATTTCGCGCATCAGGTCGGTACGCTCGATCTGGCGCGGGCTGGTGGCCGGCACAATACTGGCTACCTGCGATAGCGGCACCATTTGCGCCTCGCCACTGTCGGCACGGCGGCCCGGCACCATCAGCACGTCCAGCAGCTCGGTGGCACGTGCTTCACGCGGCACCTGCAGCCGTACACTGTAGTTCTCACCGTCCGGCGCTTCCCAGGTGGTCGCCGTGCTACCGCCCAGCAGTACCGACAAGGTATTGCCTACCCGCGCCAGGTCCACCCCCAGGGTGGCGGCCGCGTCGCGGTGCAGTTGTACGTTCAGCGCCGGGTCGGCATCGCTCAGGCTGGACTCCACATCGCTGACGCCCTTCACCTGTTTGATGGCCGCCATGATGTCGGCGGTGGCGCGCTGCAGGCTTTGCAGGTCGCTACCGCGCACGCCCAGGTTCACCGGTTTGCCCGGTGGCCCGTGCTGGCCGGTTTCTTCTACCGAATCCAGCTGTATGCCCGCTACCGGCAGCGCCGCGCTGCGCGCGGCCGCCATCAGGGCGAACAAATCACGCTGGCGGTTCTGTTTGTCGCCCACGTCTACCGACAAGCGGGCTTCGTTACGACCCGCGCCAAAGCTGCCGCCACCGATCTTGCTGTCGATAGACTTCACCTCGGGCAAGGCGGCGCGGATCCGCTGCTCTACCTCGCGCGCCTTGCCTTCGGTGTACTCCAGCGTAGAACCGGCGGCAGTCTTGAAGGTGAGGCGGAACTCGCCCTTGTCAGCCGCCGGCATGAACTCCCCACCGACAATGGGCACCAGCATGAAGCTGCCCACAGTCATGGCCAGTGCGCTGGCTACCACGGTTTTACGGTGCGCCAGCGACCAGCGGATCACCGACACGTAGCGCTCGCCCAGGCGGTCCAGCGAAGCTTCGAACCAGTCCAGCATGCGGCCAACCGGCCCCTTGTGCTTGTCGCCGTGGCGATGCGGGTCGTGCCAGATGGACGACAGCATCGGGTCCAGCGTAAACGACACCAGCAGCGAGATCAGCACCGCCACGGTCACCGCCAGGCCAAACTGGTGGAAGAACTTGCCGATGATGCCGCCCATAAAGCCCACCGGCAGGAACACCGCCACAATGGTAAGCGTGGTGGCCAGCACCGCCAGGCCGATCTCGTTGGTACCATCGAGCGCCGCCTGAAAGTGGCTCTTGCCCAGGTTGGCGTGGCGCACGATGTTTTCGCGTACCACGATGGCGTCGTCGATCAGCAGGCCCACCGATAGCGACAGCGCCATCAGCGTCATCATGTTCAGGGTGAAGCCCATGGCCTGGATGGCAAACAGCGTACCGATCATGGAAATCGGCAGCGTCAGGCCGGTAATGACCGTACTGCGCCAGCTACCCAGAAACAGGAACACAATCAGCACCGTCAGCGCGGCGCCTTCCAGCAGGGTTTTTTCTACTTCGTGCAGCGAGCCTTTGACCTCTTCCGACTTGTCGTAGGTCAGGCGCACGCTGGTGCCTGCCGGCGCCTGCGGTTGGTATTCGGCCACAATGCGTTTCACGCCGTCGGCCACGCTCACCACGTTGGCACCGCGTGCGGCGCGGATATCCAGGCCCACGCCGGGTTTGCCATCGATCAGCGTCACGCTGTTGCGCTCGGCCTCGGCGTCGTCTACCTGGGCCACATCAGCCAGGCGGATGTCACGGCCTTCGCGGCTGGCAATCACCAGGGCACGGAAGTCTTCCATGGTCTTGAGTTTGCCAGCCACCCGCACCGACAGCTCGTTGTTCTGCGTGCTGACCTGGCCAGCCGGGTAGTCACGGTTGGCCGCAGCGATGGCGTCCGACACCTCGCTGACCGACAAGCCCAGCGCCTCCAGCCGGTACGGATCCAGCTGCACGCGTACCTCGCGCTTGCTGCCGCCGACAATCTTCACCTCGCCCACTCCGGCTACCGTTTGCAGGCGCTTTTTCAGCACGTTCTCAGCCCAGGTAGACAGGTCGCGCTGGCTGCTCTGCGCAGAGCTGAGCGTGTAGGACATCAGCGGGTCGTCGTTGGGGTTCATCTGCGAAATGGTGGGAGTATCCACCTCGCGCCGCAGGCTGCCCTGCACCGCGCCCACCTTGTCGCGCACCTCTTGCAAGCCCTGCACCGCGTCGGTAGACAGCTCGAACTCCACCACCACTACCGAGCTGCCCTCGAAGGAATACGAACGGATGTGCTTGACGCCGTTGATGGTATTGACCGCCTCTTCGATAGGGCGGGTCACATCGCTTTCCACCACCTCGGGCGAGGCGCCCTGGTAGGTGGTGGACACCACCGCCACGGGGAAGCGGATATCGGGAAACTCCTCTACCGGCAGGTTGCGCCAGGCAAACAGGCCCAGCACCGTGAGCAGCAACATCAGCACGGCGGCAAAGTAGGGGTTTTGTACACTGACGCGTGTCAGCCACATGGCCGTGTCTCCTTAAGGTTTGGGCAGGGTCACGGCGTCACCGGGCTTCACGCCCAGTAGCGCCGCCGCCAGGATGGTCTGCCCGGCAGCCACGCCTTGCACCGCCAGCACGCGCTCGCTATCCGAGCGCAGCACGACACGCACCGGCTGTTTGACCAGCCGCCCGCCTTGTACCAGCATCACCCACGGGCTGGCGCTGTCGGCCTGCTGTACCGCCGCTTGCGGCAGGCGCACGGCGTCCAGCACCTCGCGCTGCACGATGCCGCCTTTGGCAAACTGGCCGGCTTTCAGGCGGCCATCCTGGTTGGCCACACGCACATAGACGCTAAACGTCCGCGTGGCGGTGGCTGCTACCGGGTTGATACGCACCAGCTCGCCACGGAATTCGCCGGCCAGCCCTTCCACCGTAAAGCGGGCAGCCTGGCCAGGCTTGAGCTTGCCGATTTCCCGCGCTGGCATGTTGGCCGCAGCCTCCAGCACCGACAGGTCGGCAATGGCAAACAGTTTCTGGTTCTTGCTGGCCTGCTCGCCCGGCTGGGTGCGCCGTGCGTACACGGTACCGGCCATCGGCGCGCGCACCTCGGTTTCACCCAGGCTGGTTTTGGCACGCGCCAGCTGGCTGCGGCGTGCGGCCAACTCGCCCACGCGGATTTGGTAATCGTTGTCGATTTCATCGAATGCCAGCTTGGAGATAAACCCTTGCTGGTATAGCTCGCGCTGCTTGTCGCGCTTGAGGCGGGCCAGCTTCAGCCGCGCTTCGTCGTTGGCCAACTGGGCCTGCATTTCCAGCACGTTCTGGCGCAGCGCTTCGGCGTCGATGCGCGCCAGCAACTGGCCTTTCTGTACCGCTTCGCCCTCGCGTACCAGCACGGCCAGCACGGTGCCTTCGCTCTGCGCGGCGACCTCGGCGCTGTTTAGCGGGTTCAGCGTGGCGGTAAAGGGTAGCTGCTCGGCTACCGGTGCTACCGCCGTCACCAGCAAGTCGGCCGGCGATAGCGCGCGGGCTGGCGTACTGGCTGCCGCCGCGCTGGCAGCCTTGGCTGCATCGGTATCGCTTTTATTGCAGGCGGTGCCCATCACCGCCAGGCCAAGCAGCAGCATGGCGGCCAGGGGGCGTAGTCTGTAGCTATGCATTACACAGTCCTTCAAGGCAGCCCCGCCTGCACGGCGGGGCCGGTTTGATCGGGTAAATCAGGGGTTGGCCGCAGGCTGCATGCCACGCGGCAAGAGCAGCCACAGGCGGCCACTCTGTTTCATGCGGCCGGCGTACAGGCCGGCTTCGGTACCAAAGCCAAAGAAAAAGTCGGCCCGCACACCGCCACGAATGGCGCCACCGGTATCCTGCGCGTGCACCAGGCGGTTCAGCGGCCGGGGCGCACCATCCAGCGGCCAGGTGGTAGACAGGTACACCGGCGCGCCCAGCGGGATATAGCGCGGGTCCACGGCCACGCTGTAGCCGCCCAGCAGCGGCACACCCATGGCGCCTAGCGGGCCGTTGTTATCGGCGGGCAGCGTTTTGAAAAATACATAACTGGGGTTGGCATTGAACAGCGCCTGCTTGCGCGCAGGGTTGGCCGCAATCCATTCCTTGATGCTCTGCATGGACACGTCCGACAGCTTCATCTGGCCGTTGTCCACCAGCCAGCGGCCGATGGACTTGTAACCATGGCCGTTCTGCTCGGCGTAGCCGGCGCGCACATAGCTGCCGTCTTCCAGCTGGATGCGGCCGGAGCCCTGTACCTGCAGGAAGAACAGCTCGGTATCGTCCTCGGCCCAGGCCAGTACCGGCGCAGTGTTGATGCCTTTGCCGGCGTTGATCTCGGCACGGGTGTAATACGGCAGCAGGCGGCCATTGTCGGTGCGGCCTTTCAGCGCGCGCGTGCGGCTATCCACCACAAAGTCTTTCGGGTACACCAGCACTTCACCCGCGTCGGCGCGCGTTTTACCAGGCACCACCTGCAGGCGGTTGCCAGTGCCCTGGCGCGCCACCAGCACCTCGGCCCCCAACTGCGCCGCGCTGGCATCCAGTACACGCAGGTCGGCCGGTACGCCGTACACGGCATAGGGGGTCTGCGCCGAATACTGGTGGCTACCGGCCAGCAGCGGCTCGAAGTAGCCGGTAATCAGGCCGTTGCCCGGCTCCACAATACGCCACGGGGCAAAGCGGGCTTCGTAAAAACGGGTAATGGCCGGCAGGTTGGCCGCATCCAGCGTGGCCGCCTCGGCGCAGATGGCTTTCCAGGCCGCCCTGCCCTGCAGGCTGCGGCAACTGAGCTGCAGGCCTTCCAGGCTTTGCGACGCCATGCTCTGGCCCCAGTCCGGCAGGTCGGCAAAGCTGGCCGCCTGATAACGCACGGTGCCGCTCGCCGGCGGCGTACTGGTGCTGAGGGTGGTACAGGCAGACAGGGCCAACAGCGCGGCCAAAGGCAAGAGGTGCTTGAGCATGGTGTGGGTATGGGACAGCAGGGTCGGTAAGCGGGTTAGCGGTAGACAGCAGACCGGGCTGTGTCGACGAAGTTCAGATGGTAATAAACCGCCGGTCAGAAAGGCAAATGACAAATGCCAGCTTGTCGCACTTTTCGCCCTGTCCCAAAGCGCAAGGGCCAGGCTATGGCCTGGCCCTTGCGTGGCGGTGCATGCGGGCTCAACGCGGCAAGGCTACGTTTAGCGCCTTGATGAAATCCGGCGAGTCGGGCTTGGTCAGCGAGCTGAAAGCCGTCACGGTTTTGCCGTCAGCCGAAATGATGTACTTGTAGAAGTTCCACTTGGGCGTGGTGCCACTGGCTTCGGCCAGCGCCTGGTAGAACGGGTGGGCATCGCTGCCGCGCACGTGTACCCGGCTGGCCATGGGGAAGCTCACGCCATAATTGCTCTCGCAAAACTGCGCCACCTCGGCGTCCTTGGCCAGCTCCTGGTTAAAGTCGTCGCTAGGGAAGCCGACCACTACCGCGCCCTTGGCCTGATAGCTTTTCCACACGCTTTGCAGGCCTTTGTACTGCGGGGTAAAGCCACACTGGCTGGCTGTATTCACTACCACCACGGCCTTGCCGCTGTAATCGCACAGATTGATCTTGCCACCCATCAGCGCAGGTACCTGATGGTTCAGCAGCGGCGGGCAGGCAGCCAGTGCGGCCAACGGTGCCGCCAGGCATAACAGGGCGAGGCGTGGTGTCATGGTGTAGCCTTTCAGTCTTGCTGTGCAGCGATCTCGGCGCGCACTTTGTCCATGTCCAGGTCGCGGATGGCCTGGATCAGCTGGTCAAACTGGCCGGCCATCATGGCGCCGGCCTGGTGGAATACCACAATGCCGTCTTTCAGCGCCATCAGCGTGGGGATGGAGCGAATCTGGAAATGCCCGGCCAGCTCGCGCTCGGCCTCGGTGTCGATTTTGGCAAACACGATGTCCGGGTGTTTTTCGGCGGCGGCCTCGAACACAGGGCCGAACATCTTGCACGGGCCACACCATTCGGCCCAGAAATCCAGCATCACAATACCTTCGCGCTCGGCGTAGTCGTTAAAGGTATCGGCGGTAAGGTTGACGTAGCTCATGCGTATTTCCTGATCGGTTAAACGGCGGCACTGCCGCCCATAGCCTGCAAGATGGCTACCTTTACTGCCGAATACAAGCGTGCGGGGATGGTATTTTTTTATCGGGCTGATAGCGTGTGCAGTGCTGCGACTGCTACAGCTGCCAGCTTGGCCGCAACGCTTAAGTTGCGGCCAAGCTTTGCCCTCCACGCCCCCGGATGTGCCTGCGGCTTACCCAAGCTACCCGCTGCATGGTGGCGAGCATCAGCCCCGGTGGGTAATACGCCAGCACTGGTGGATTTTCTTGTTGCGGAAGTCTTCCGGCACCGACTGCGCGCTGATGTCGCGCACGGCGTAGTCGGCCACCAGGCGCTCGTCCAGCGTGAAGCTGCGCAGGTTATTGCTGAAGTACAGCACGCCGCCCGGTGCCAGCAGGCGCATGGCACCGTCTACCAGCTTGAGCTGGTCGCGCTGTACGTCCAGCTCGTCCATCATTTTCTTGCTGTTGGAAAAACTGGGCGGGTCCATCACGATCAGGTCGAACTGCTTGCCGGCTACCCAGGCGTCTTCCAGGTACTGGAAGGCGTCGTCGCGGATCAGCACGTGCTTGGCCAGGTCCAGGCCGTTGAGCTCGAAGTTGCGGCGGCTCCACGCCTGATAGGTGTTGGACAGGTCCACCGTTTCGCTGGACACGGCGCCACCGCTGGCGGCGTAACAGGTAAAGCTACCGGTGTAGGCAAACAGGTTCAGAAAGCGCTTGCCGGCGGCTTCTTCGCGCACGCGGCGGCGGGTGTTGCGGTGGTCCAGAAACAAGCCGGTATCCAGGTAGGCGTCCAGGTTCACCCAGAAGCGCTGGCCCTGCTCTTCCACCACGAAGTCTTCACCTTCGCGGCCGGTTTTCTCGTACTGGCTTTCGCCTTTCTGACGGCGGCGGGTTTTCAGTGAAATGTGCCACAGCGGTACGCCAGTGACCTCGCAGATGGCTTGCTGCACGGCTGCGATCCAGGCCTGGTAGTCGGCGTCTTCAATCTGCCAGCCGGTGTGATACTCCTGCAGGTGGATGCGGTCACCATACAGGTCGATGATCAGCGGGAACTGCGGTACGTCGCGGTCGTACAGGCGCCAGGCGTCCAGGCCGTTACGGCGCGCCCATTTACTGTAGTGCTTGTAATTTTTGGCCAGGCGGCCAGCAAAGGCCGATACGTCTACCATGAAAAACCTCTTTTGAAATGCAGCGCGCCGGAGGGCATCCGGCGCGGGGGAATGCGGGGTGGCCAGGGTTGGCCGCAGGCTAGCCTTGCTGCTGATAGTAGTTCACCAGCTTGCGGTACACCGGCTCGGGTACGTACTGGCGAATCATCTGCTCCCAACCGGCGGGGCCCATCAGGCCTTTTACCATGGTAGACGATACCTCGGCATATTCACGCGGCGGCAGCAGGAAAATAGTGGTGATGTCGGCGTGCAGGTCAGAGTTGATGTAGCGCATGGTGCGCTCGTACTCGTAGTCGCTGGCGGTGCGGATGCCGCGCACGATGTAGTTGGCATCGATGCTCTGCGCGTAGTTCACCAGAAACTGGTTTTCGAATACTTCCACCTTCAGCTTGGAAAAGCCGCGCGTCACGGCACGCAGCATGTCCAGGCGCTCTTCCACATCGAAAGTGCAGCGCTTTTCCGGGTTCACCCCGATGGCCACCACCAGCTCGTCGAACAGGTCAACGGCTTCGCGGATCATCCATAGATGACCATTGGTGACCGGGTCGAAACTACCGGCGTAGACAGCTCGCTTCAATTGACGCTTTCCTTTGTGGGTATGGGGCATGGCGGAATGTATCCTGCTTGAACAGGGGGGAACAAGGCATTTATTGCTGCACTGCAGTAAAAAAGCGCCGCAGCGGTGTTTTCACCACTGCGGCGCCATTTTAACGCAGCCTTATCAGGCGTTGATGGTTTCTGCGTGATGGCAGGCCACTTCTCGCCCCAACAAGGTGCGCAGCTGCGGTACTTCCTGGCTGCACTGCGCGCTGGCGTACGGGCAGCGCTTGTGGAAGGCGCAGCCGGTAGGCGGGTTCAGCGGGCTGGGCAACTCGCCCTGGATCTTGATCTTCACGCGGCGGTCTTCCTCGTGAATCGACGGCGTGGCCGATAGCAGCGCTTGCGTGTACGGGTGCAGCGGCTTGTCGTAGATCACCTCTTTGGTGCCCACTTCTACCGCACGGCCCAGGTACATCACCATCAGGTCGTCGGCCACGTGCTCCACTACCGCCAGGTTGTGCGAGATGAACACGTAGGCGGTGTTGAACTCGTCCTGCAAATCCATGAACAGGTTCAACACCTGCGCCTGGATGGACACGTCTAGTGCCGAGGTCGGCTCGTCGGCTACCACGATTTGCGGCTGCAGCATCATGGCGCGGGCAATGGCGATACGCTGGCGCTGGCCACCGGAGAACATGTGCGGGTAGCGGTAGTAGTGCTCGGGGCGCAGGCCGACACGCTTCATCATGGCGCGCACTTTTTCCTCGCGCTCTTTGGCGCTCAGATTGGTGTTGATCAGCAGTGGCTCGCCCAGCTGGTCGCCAATTTTCTGGCGCGGGTTCAGCGAAGCGTACGGGTTCTGGAACACCATCTGCACCTTGCTGCGCAGTGCCTTGAGCTCGGCCTTGCTGGCCTTGGCAATATCGACGCCTTCCAGCACCAGCGAGCCGGCGGTGGGCGCTTCGATCAGCGTGAGCTGGCGTGCCAGCGTGGACTTGCCGCAGCCGGACTCACCCACCACCGCCAGTGTTTTGCCGGCCTTGAGCTCGAACGACACGCCGTTCAGCGCCTTGACCATGGCTTTGGGCTTCAAAAAGCCTTGCGAGACTTCGTAGTGACGGGTCAGGTCGCGAGCCTGCATGACGGTATGGCTCATGAGGCCTCCTTATCGAACAGCGGGTAGAAGCAACGCACGGCGCCGTGCGGGTGCGGGGTAATGGCCGGGCGCTCGTCACGGCAGCGCGGCTGCACGTGCGGGCAGCGCGGGCTCAGCAGGCAGCCTTTGGGGCGGTCGTACTGGCCGGGCACAATGCCGGGCAGCGTAGACAAACGATGCGCGCCTTTGCTGTGCTCGGGGATGGACGACAACAAGGCATGGGTGTACGGGTGTACCGGCTGGCGGAACAGCTGCGGCACCACGCCTTCTTCGGCCACCTGGCCGGCGTACATCACCGCCACGCGGTGTGCTACCTCGGCAATCACTGCCAGATCGTGGGTGATCATCAGCAGCGCCATATTGCGCTCTTTTTGCAGGTTCACCAGCAGGTCCATGATCTGGGCCTGGATGGTCACGTCCAGCGCGGTAGTCGGCTCGTCGGCGATCAGCAGCTTGGGGTTACAGGCCAGTGCCACGGCAATCATCACACGCTGGCTCATACCGCCGGACAGCTGGTGCGGGTAGGCTTCCAGCCGGCTCTTGGGCGCCGGGATCTCTACCAGCTCCATCAGCTCCAGCGCGCGGGCTTTCAGCTCGGCGCCACGCAGGCCCTGGTGGACTTTCAGTACCTCCATGATCTGGTAACCCACGGTGTAGCTGGGGTTAAGCGAGGTCATCGGGTCCTGGAAGATCATGGCGATATCTTTGCCCACGATCTTGCGGCGCTCTTTGGCGCTGATGGTGAGCAGGTTCTTGCCGTCAAACTC
Source organism: Vogesella sp. XCS3 (assembly GCF_020616155.1). Taxonomy (NCBI): domain Bacteria; kingdom Pseudomonadati; phylum Pseudomonadota; class Betaproteobacteria; order Neisseriales; family Chromobacteriaceae; genus Vogesella; species Vogesella sp. XCS3. The sequence continues at coordinate 1,989,771 of NZ_CP085530.1, forward strand.
CAGCTGGTCGGCCACGATGCGGCCCTGCCCTTCCAGCAGGCCCATCATGGCCATCATGGTCACCGACTTGCCCGAGCCGGACTCGCCGACAATGCCCACGATCTCGCCCTGGTTGACGGTCAGATCCAGGCCTTCTACTGCGCGGAAAGGGTTGGCCGCATTGCCAAACTCTACCGACAGGTTCTTGATTTGCAACAGACTCATGATTTCCCCTTACGCCGCGCGCTTCATTTTCGGGTCCAGCGCGTCACGCAGGCCATCACCCATCAGGTTGATCGACAGCACGGCCAGCAGAATGGTGAGGCCAGGCATCAGCACTACCCACCAGGCGCTGGTCATGTAATCACGCGCGCTGGACAGCATGGTGCCCCACTCAGGGGTAGGCGGCTGTACGCCCATGCCCAAAAAGCCCAGTGCCGAGATTTCCAGAATGGCAGCAGAGAAGCTCATGGTGGCGTGCACGATCAGCGGTGCCATGCAGTTGGGCAGCACGGTGACGAACATCAGGCGCAGCAGGCCGGCGCCGGATACACGTGCAGCGGTCACGTAGTCGCGGTTCAGCTCGGTCATGGCCGAGGCGCGCGTCAGGCGTACATAGCCTGGCAGGCCCACCACGGCGATGGCGATCATGGCGTTTACCAGACCAGGCCCCAGAATGGCCATGATGGCGATGGCCAGCAGCAGCGATGGCAGTGCCATCATGATATCCATCAGGCGCATGATCAGGCCGCCCATCACTTTGGGGAAAAATGCGGCCAACAGGCCCAGGATCACGCCTGGCACCAGCGACAGCAATACCGAGATCAGGCTGATCAGCAGCGACATCTGCGCGCCGTGGAACAGGCGCGCCATGATGTCACGACCCAGCTCGTCGGTACCCAGCAGGAACTGGCTGCTGCCCCCCTGCGCCCACGATGGCGGGGTCAACAGGTGGTCGCGGTACTGTTCCAGCGGGTCGTGCGGCGAAATCAGGCCGGCAAACAGTGCACAGAACAGCACGATGGACATAAAGACCAGGCCAGCAACTGCGCCTTTGTTCTGGCTAAAGCTCTGCCAGAACTCCTTGAATGGCGACGGGTAAGTCAGTGCCGGGTCATCGTTGGCCGCAAGCTGCGGCGATGTATTCACATTAGCCATGTTTCTACCTGCTTATTTGGCGTGACGGATGCGCGGGTTGGCGATGCCGTACAGGATGTCGACGACGAAGTTGGTGAGAATCACCAGCGTGGCCACAATCAGGATGCCGTTTTGCACCACCGGGTAATCGCGGCGGCCGATCGCTTCGATCAGCCATTTGCCGATGCCGGGCCAGGAGAAGATGGTTTCGGTCAGCACCGCGCCACCCATCAGCGTGCCCACTTGCAAGCCGATCACGGTCAGTACCGGAATCAGCGCGTTACGCAGGGTGTGGATGAAGATCACGCGGGCCGGCGACAGGCCTTTGGCGCGGGCGGTACGTACGTAGTCTTCGCGCAGCACCTCCAGCATGGACGAACGCGTCATCCGCGCAATGGTGGCCAGCGGGATGGTACCCAGCACCACGGTCGGCAGAATCAGGTGCATCACGGCGTCCTTGAAGGCACCGGCGTTGATATCCGGGTCGGCCACCTGGGCACGCCAGGCGTCGATCAGCATGAAGCCGGTTTGCGGCTGCACGTCGAACATCAGGTCGATGCGGCCCGATACCGGCGTCCAGCCCAGGAATACCGAGAAGAACATGACCGCCAGCAAGCCCCACACGAAGATAGGCATGGAAAAGCCGGTAAGCGACAAGCCCATTACGCCATGGTCAAACATGGAGCCGCGCTTGATGGCAGCGACCACGCCCGCCAGCAGGCCGAAGACGGTAGCAAACACCAGCGCACAGAGCGCAAGCTCGAGCGTGGCAGGAAACAGGGTGGTGAATTCTTTCCACACGCTTTCCTGCGTCTTGAGCGAGGCGCCCAGATCACCATGGAACAGCTTGGAAACGTAGTCGAAGTACTGCACGTACAGCGGCTGGTCCAGGCCCAGACGCTTCATGGCCGCGGCGTGCATGACCGGGTCCAGCGTGCGCTCGCCCACCATGACTTCAATGGGGTCACCAGGAATCATGCGGATAAGCGCAAAAGTAATCAGCGTAATGCCGAAGAAGGTGGGAATCAGTACACCCAGCCTGCGCAGAATGAATGAAAACATGTTGAATGAGTCTCCCGTGCATGCCCTTGTGAGGCACGACGTGTACAGCCAGAAAACGCAGACAAACGGGAAACCATCAGAAGAACAGCAGAAGGGAGGGGTGCCGGGCAGCTTGCAACTGAACCACCCACCTATACCAGCAACAAGGCCGCCACGGCAGAGCGCACTTTAGCCATGCCCTGCCATTGTCACCTTGATACAGATCAACCCACCATAACTAACCGACTCGATAGTTTCCGTTTGCATAAACGGCTCGCCAATGAGCAAACAAGGAGGCCGAAGCCTCCTTGTGCCTGACAGGGGCCTAAGCCCCGCTGATCAGCTTACTTGACGCTAACACCTGCAAAGGAATAGTCGCCGAACGGGCTGATCTTGAAGCCGTTCACTTCTTTGCGCATCGGCTGGTTCACAGTCGAGTGGGCGATGGTGGACCATGGCAGATCTTTCTTGAAGATCTCCTGGGCTTTCTGGTACAGCGCAGTACGCTCTTTCAGATCGGTGCTCTTACGTGCTTTCAGCACGGCAGCATCGAAGTCTTTGTTGCAGTAACGCGCGTAGTTGGAGCCGCCCACTGCTTCGCAGGTCAGCAGCACGCCCAGGAAGTTGTCCGGGCTGGCGTAGTCGCCGGTCCAGCCGATCAGGCCGGTGTCGTGCTCGCCGTTCTTCATGCGCTTCAGGTACTCGCCCCACTCGTAAGTGGTGATCTTGGCTTTCACGCCGATCTTGGCCCAGTCGGACTGGATCATTTCGGCCATCAGCTTGGCGTTCGGGTTGTACGGGCGTTGCACCGGCATAGCCCACAGGGTGATTTCAAAGCCGTTCGGGTAGCCGGCTTTGGCCAGCAGGGCCTTGGCTTTGGCTACATCTACCGCAGGGTTACGCAGCTTGTTGTTGTACGACCACAGGGAAGCCGGGAACGGGTTGGCCGCTTCCTGGCCTTGGCCTTGGTATACCGCATCGATGATGGCTTTGCGGTTGATGGCCATGTCCAGAGCCTGACGCACTTCCAGCTTCTTCAGCAGTGGCTTCTCGGTGTTGTACGACAGGTAGCCAATGTTGAAGCCTGGTGCCGTGGTCACTTTCAGCGCCGGGTCGGTTTTCATGCCGGCCAGGTCTTGTGGCTTCGGATAGGACATGATGTGGCACTCGCCAGCTTTCAGCTTCTGGGCGCGTACCGAGGCGTCGGTGGTGATGGCGAAAATCAGGTTATCAACTTGAACGTCGCCTTTTTTCCAGTACTGCTTGTTAGCCTTGTAACGGATCTGGGCGTCTTTCTGGTAGCGCACCAGAATGAACGGGCCGGTACCGACTGGCTGCTGGTTGATCTGGGCAGCTTTGCCTTCTTTCAGCAGTTTGTCAGCGTATTCGGCAGACTGGATGGACGCAAACGGCATGGCAACTTTGGCCAGCAGGTCGGCGTCCGGATCTTTCAGGGTGAACTTGACGGTATTGGCGTCAACTTTCTCTACCTTCACGATGTTGGCGTCCAGGCCGGTATCGGAAGCGTACGGGAATTCAACCGGGTAGGCTTTGTTGAACGGGTGGTTCTTGTCAACCATGCGGCTAAAGCTGAATACCACGTCGTCGGCAGTGAAATCACGGCTAGGCGTGAAGTACTCGGTAGTGTGGAACTTCACACCCTTGCGCAGCTTGAAGGTGTATTCCTTGCCATCGGCAGACACGGACCAGGATTCGGCCAGGCCAGGGATGGTCTTGGTCGAACCTTTTTCAAATTCAACCAGACGGTTGAACATGGCGTGACCTGCGGCGTCGAATGTGGAACCGCCGGTGTACTGCGCAGAATCGAAGCCTTCAGGGCTGGCTTCGGAGCAGTAAATCAGGGTGCCGGCAGCGTGGGCGGCGGTAGCAGCGGCGGTCAGGCCGGCTGCGAACAGCAAATGTTTGGCAACTCGCATGGTTTCTCTATTCCCTATTTCTACTTTGATGGAAGTGATGCTCGGGCATCGCACGTCATGACAATGCAAACGCCGTGCCGGTTTATCGTTAGCCCCGGACGTATACATTATGCAACGCACTAAAACGCCAACAAGTCTTGCTTGTTATTTTTCACCACAAAGCCAGAGCTTGGCAGCGCGATTGTTGTGTTTTAGGCGCTTTCCTGCTGCAAAACACGCTTTCTGATGGCGTGCTGTTGCACCAAGTGTAGACAGACTGCAGCTCAAGCTGTCGGACAGTGTCCATGTCCGATCGCGGCTGAGTATTTCACAGCATGAATATCACATCCACTGAGGAAAATTGATGTTCTATGTGATTTTGTTATAGCCTAAGTTCTACCTGCCATCTGCGGCCAACCTCGCCCTACCCAAACAAAAATGATTCGTTTTCGACAGATAGAGGCATTTCGTTGCCTGATGAGCTGTGGCACCACGGTAGCGGCCGCGCGGCGCATGCACATCACCCAGCCCGCCATCAGCCGGCTGATCGCCGACCTGGAAGATGATCTGGGCTTCCGGCTATTCAATCGTGCCAAAGGCCGGCTGGAGCCCACCACCGCCGCCATCCGTTTCCAGCGCGCGGTGGAAGAAAATTTTCTGGGGCTGGAGCGGCTGCGCCAGGTGGCAGAAACCATCCGCAACGAGGAAAACGAAGGCCTGGCCATTGCCTGCATGCCAGTGCTGTCCACCAGCCTGCTGCCACAGATCCTGAAAGAATTTTTCAAGCTGCGCCCTGATGTACCGGTACGCATCGACACCGTCGGCAACGCCGAAGTCACGGTAAAACTGCAAGACCTGAAGGTGGATGTAGCCATCAGCCTGGCCTTCCCCGCCATTGCCGGCATCGAGGTAGAACCGCTACTGGAAGCCGACGTACTGTGCGCGCTACCGGCTGGCCACCCGCTGGCCGAACGGGATTTCATCACGCCGCAAGATCTGGCCGATGAAATCGTGATCGGCTGGATGCCCAACTACCCGCTGAGCCAGAACCAGGAACAAAAGTATTTTGGCCACGCCGGGGTGTCGCCACGCTACAACATTCGCACCCACGCCTCGCACACCCGCTACGCCATGGTAGCCAACGGCTTTGGCGTGTCGATCGTGGAACCGTTTGCCAGCGAGCTATGGGCCACGCAAGGGGTGGTAACGCGCCCGTACCTGACCCCGGCCAAACACGAATACGTGCTGGCCTACCCGTCCAGTGGTAGCCGGTCGGCTATCCTGCAAGATTTCCGCCTGGCTACGCTACGGGTGGTCAACGACCCCGAGCGGGTGCCCTGGGGTCGCGCGCTGACACAAGCATAGAAAAAGGCGCCATACATGGCGCCTTTTTAAATTTGCCCGGCCTGCGGCCAAGCTTAGCGTTTGCGCAGGATCACCGAGCCTACCGAGTAACCGGCGCCAAACGACGACAGCACGCCGATGTCGCCGCTTTGCAGGTCGACGTGGTGCAGGTGCAGGGCAATCACGCTACCGGCGGAGCTGGTATTGGCATAGCTGTCCAGAATCACCGGCGCTTCGCTGCCTTCGGCGTCGCGGCCCAGTACGCGGCGGGCGATCAGCTGGTTCATCGACAGGTTGGCCTGGTGCAGCCAGAAACGCTTCACGCCTTGCGGCTCAATGCCGTTGGCCTGCAGGTGCGCCACGATATGTTCCCCTACCATCGGGCACACTTCCTTGAATACCTTGCGGCCTTGCTGCACAAATAGCTTGTCCAGCTGGCCGATACCGCTTTCGTCGCAACGGTTCAGGAAGCCGAAGTTGTTGCGGATGTTATTGGAGAACACGGTAGCCAGCTTGCAGCCCAGCACCTCGAACACCTTGGCCGCAGTAGCGGTGTCGGCCGCTTCCAGTACCACGGCGGTGCAGGCATCGCCGAAGATGAAGTGGCTGTCGCGGTCGCGGAAGTTCAGGTGGGCCGAGCAGATTTCCGGGTTCACCATCAGTACCGCACGCGCCTGGCCGGCGGCGATGGCGTTAACGGCGGTCTGGATGCCGAAAGTCGCCGACGAGCAGGCCACGTTCATATCGAAAGCGTAACCATTGATGCCCAGTGCCTGCTGCACCTCGATAGACACTGCCGGGTACGGGCGCTGCATATTGGAGCAGGCCACGATCACCATATCGATGTCAGCAGCGGTCTTGCCGGCATTGGCCAGCGCCTCGGTAGCCGCAGCCACGGCCATCTCGGCCTGTACCGATAGTACGTCGTTGCTGCGCTCTGGCAGGTGCGGTGCCATGCGTGCGGGGTCCAGTACACCACTGGCGTTCATCAGAAAGCGCTGCTTGATGCCGGAGGCTTTCTCGATGAACTCGGCGCTGGATTCGGCCAGTGCGGCCAACTCGCCACGGGCGATGGCATCCTGGTTTTCTTTATTGAATGCGGCAACGTAGCTATTAAAAGCCACCACAAGCTGCTCATTGCTCACCGCGTGCGGCGGGGTAAACAGGCCGGTACCGCTGATCACCACTTTATTCATGGCTGTTCCTTCTGTCTGGGCAGCACCGCTGCCCGCAATTCAAACAAGTGTTTGCGCGAATCATACACCAAGGCCACCTGGCACGCCGGTTTTCACCCGCAGCCTGTACCGCCATTCTGGCAAAAAACCCTGTCAAACTAGGTAAATACGGGTAAAATCGTTGCCTCTTCTCGCGGGCGCGCCCCGCCGTCTGCATACCATCGATCTATTTGCTTTTACCCTGGAACTTCCTGCCGGCAATACTTGACCAAATTACTCGGGATTGAGTTATAATCCGGTCAACCACTCAGGGAGCCCAAACACATGCGCTTAACCACCAAAGGCCGCTTTGCCGTCACCGCCATGCTGGACCTCGCCCTGCGCGAAGCCAATGGCCCCGTCACGCTGGCCGGTATCAGCGAACGCCAGGGTATCTCCCTGTCTTACCTGGAGCAGCTTTTCGGTAAACTGCGCCGCGCACAGCTGGTAGACAGTGTACGCGGCCCGGGCGGTGGCTACACCCTGGCCCGCACCATCGACGAAATTTCTGTTGCCGATATTATTGTTGCCGTGGATGAACCCGTCGACGCCACCCAGTGCGCCGGCCGTGAAAACTGCCACGACAACCACCGCTGCATGACCCATGACCTGTGGACTGACCTGAACGTGACCATCTTCGACTATCTGTCAAAGATCAGTCTGGCCAGCCTGGTGGTCAAGCAGCGCGCCAAAGAAACCACTGTAGTACAAGATCAAAGAACCCTGCGTCGCAACAGTACCTGTAGCGAGGCTGTCGCTGGCAACCCTGTGTAAGCGACACCTGGAGAACCCGATATGAGCGAGCTGAAGCAACCGATCTACCTCGACTATTCCGCCACGACGCCGATCGACCCGCGCGTAGCCGAAGCGATGATCCCCTACCTGACCGAGCTGTTCGGCAACCCGGCCAGCCGCAGCCACAGCTACGGCTGGACTGCCGAAGAAGCCGTAGAAAACGCCCGTGCCAATGTGGCCCAGCTGGTGAACTGCGATCCGAAAGAAATCGTGTGGACCTCGGGCGCTACCGAGTCCAACAACCTGGCCATCAAAGGCGCTGCCCAGTTCTACAAGACCAAGGGCAAGCACCTGATTACCCAGCGTACCGAACACAAAGCCGTACTGGACACCATGCGCGAGCTGGAACGCCAGGGCTTTGAAGTAACCTACCTGGACGTACAGGAAAACGGCCTGATCGACCTGGCCGCGTTTGAAGCCGCCATCCGCCCGGACACCATCCTGGCGTCCATCATGGCCGTAAACAACGAAATCGGCGTGATCCAGCCTATCGCCCAGCTAGGCGAGCTGTGCCGCGCCCGTGGCGTACTGTTCCATGTGGATGCCGCCCAGGCTACCGGCAAAATCGCCATCGACCTGGCCGCGCTGAAAGTGGACCTGATGAGCTTCAGTGCCCACAAAACCTACGGCCCGAAAGGCATTGGCGCGCTGTACATCCGCCGCAAGCCGCGCGTACGCCTGGAAGCCCAGATTCACGGTGGCGGCCACGAGCGTGGTTTCCGCTCCGGCACCCTGGCTACCCACCAGATCGTCGGCATGGGCGAAGCGTTCCGTATCGCCCGTGAAGAAATGGAAAGCGAAAACGCCCGCACCCGCGCCCTGCGCGACCGCCTGTGGGCCGGCCTGCAAACCATCGAGGAAACCTACCTCAATGGCGATATGGACCAACGCGTACCGCACAACCTGAACGTGAGCTTCAACTTTGTCGAAGGCGAAAGCCTGATCATGGCGATTCGCGACCTGGCGGTATCGTCCGGTTCGGCCTGTACCTCGGCCTCGCTGGAGCCATCGTATGTGCTGCGCGCACTGGGCCGTAACGACGAGCTGGCACACAGCTCCATCCGTTTCTCCATTGGCCGTTTCACCACCGAAGCCGACATCGACTACGCCGTGAACCTGCTGCAAGGCAAAATCGGCAAGCTGCGCGAGATGTCCCCGCTGTGGGAAATGTTCAAGGACGGCATCGACCTCAACACCATCGAGTGGGCAGCCCACTAAGACCCCATTTTGACGATGCGGCCAACCTTGGCCGCACGCAGGAGACAGCATCATGGCATACAGCGACAAGGTAATGGATCACTACGAAAACCCGCGTAACGTGGGTGCTTTCGAAAAGGGTGACGACTCGGTAGGCACCGGCATGGTGGGCGCACCGGCCTGTGGCGACGTAATGAAACTGCAAATCAAGGTAAGCGAAGACGGCGTGATCGAAGACGCCAAATTCAAAACCTACGGCTGTGGCTCTGCCATTGCCTCCAGCTCGCTGATTACCGAATGGGTAAAGGGCAAATCGCTGGACGAGGCACTGGCCATCAAGAACACCGACATCGCCGAAGAGCTGGCCTTGCCCCCGGTAAAAATCCACTGCTCCATCCTGGCCGAAGACGCCATCAAGGCCGCAGTGGCCGACTACAAGCAGAAGCACGGTAAATAACAGACGGCGGGCTCACGCCCGCCAGCAGCACAAGGCAGACGCAATCATGGCAATCACGCTCTCCGAAAGCGCAGCAAAGCACGTCAGCAACTTCATCGCCAAACGCGGTAAAGGCCTGGGCATCCGCCTGGGGGTAAAAACCTCCGGCTGTTCCGGCATGGCCTACAAGCTGGAATTCGTCGATGTGGCTACCGATGACGACATCACCTTCCAGAGCCACGGCGTCACCGTATTTACCGACGCCAAGAGCCTGGCCTACCTGGAAGGCACCGAGCTGGACTACACCAAGGAAGGCTTGAACGAAGGCTTCAAGTTCAACAACCCGAACGTGAAGGATGAGTGCGGCTGCGGCGAAAGCTTCAACGTCTGAGCCCCTGCTACCACCGGCCCTGCCTGCGCAAGCGCGGGCTGGCCGGTGTTGTTGTTTCATCCTTACCCGGTTTTTGCAGAAAGCGCTCATGAGCACCGACTTCACGCAGGATCACTTTGCGCTGTTCAACCTGCCGCGCCGTTTTGCCATCGACACGGCACTGCTGGACAGCGCCTGGCGCACCGCCGCCGCCGAGGTGCACCCGGACCGCTTTGTTACCGCGCAAGACGCCGAAAAGCGCGTGGCACTGATGCGTGCCACCCGCGTGAACGAGGCCTACCAGACGCTGAAGTCGCCCGTGGCCCGTGCCCGCTACCTGCTACAGCTGGCCGGCGTCGATACCGCCGAAGAAACCAATACCAGCATGCCGGCAGCTTTTCTGATGGCGCAAATGGAATGGCGCGAAGCCATTGCCGATGCCCGCGCTGCGGCCAACGTTGACCAGCTCGAATCGCTGTCGCGCCAGCTGCGCGCCGACGTAAAAGGCCTGGAAGCCGAGCTGGGCAGCGCGCTGGACGAGCAGGCAGACCACACAGCTGCCGCACTGGCAGTACGCAAGCTGCGCTTTCTGGAAAAACTGGATCAGGAAATCGGCGACGCCATCGAAGCGTTGCTGTACTAAACATACCGCGCCAGCCCACGCTGGCCACTGCATAGAGTAAGCAAGCAGCCATGGCCCTATTGCAAATTGCCGAACCCGGCCTATCCGCCGCCCCGCACCAACACCGCCTGGCGGTAGGCATCGACCTGGGTACCACCAACTCGCTGGTCGCCACCGTGAAAAGCGGCTCGGCCGCGGTACTGCCCGACGAGCACGGCCGTAGCCTGCTGCCATCGGTAGTACGCTACACCGAGCAAGGCGAGGTCGTTGTCGGCTACGCCGCGCAAGCCGAGCAAAGCCGCGACCCGAACAACACCATCGTATCGGTAAAACGCTTCATGGGCCGTGGCCTGGCCGATATCCAAGACGTTGGCCGCAGCCCTTACCGTTTTGTGGACGCCCCCGGCATGGTGCAGCTGCTGACCCGTGCCGGTGCCAAGAGCCCTGTAGAAGTTTCCGCCGACATCCTGCGCACGCTGCGCAGCCGCGCCGAAGACAGCCTGGGTGGCGAGCTGGTGGGTGCGGTGATTACCGTGCCCGCCTACTTTGACGACGCCCAGCGCCAAGCCACCAAAGACGCCGCTCGCCTGGCCGGCCTGAACGTGCTGCGCTTGCTGAACGAGCCCACCGCCGCTGCCATCGCCTACGGCCTCGATAACGGCGCCGAAGGTACTTACGTGGTGTACGACCTGGGCGGCGGCACTTTCGACGTATCGGTACTGGCGCTGAGCCGCGGCGTGTTCGAGGTACTGTCCACCAGCGGCGATTCGTCGCTGGGTGGTGACGACTTCGACCACCGCATCTATTGCTGGATTCTGGAGCAAGCCGACCTGCACGGGCTGAACGCGCACGACACCCGCCTGCTGCTGACACGCGCACGCGAAGCCAAGGAAGCGCTGACCGAGCACGCCGATACCCGCATCACCGCCCTGCTGTCCGACGGCCTGACTGTGGACCTGCTGCTGACCCAGGCCATCTTCCACGACATCAGCAAAACGCTGATCGACAAGACCCTGCTGCCGGTACGCAAGGCACTGCGCGACGCCAAGATCGGCGCCGAAGACGTGAAAGGCGTAGTGATGGTAGGTGGTGCCACCCGCATGCCGCACATACAAAAAGCCGTGGGCCAGTACTTTGGCCAAACCCCGCTGACCAACCTGGACCCGGATAAAGTGGTAGCGCTGGGCGCTGCCATCCAGGCCAATGTGCTGGCCGGCAACAAGGGCGAGGACGAATGGCTGCTGCTGGACGTGATTCCGCTGTCGCTGGGCATCGAAACCATGGGCGGCCTGACCGAAAAAATCATCCCGCGTAACAGCACCATTCCGGTAGCGCGCGCGCAAGAGTTCACCACCTTCAAAGATGGCCAGACCGCCATGTCAGTGCACATCCTGCAAGGCGAGCGCGAGCTGGTGAGCGACTGCCGCAGCCTGGCCAAGTTTGTGCTGCGTGGCATTCCGCCGATGGTGGCCGGTGCTGCCCGCATCCGCGTCACCTACCAGGTGGACGCAGACGGCCTGCTGTCGGTGACCGCGCGCGAGCAGACCTCGGGCGTGGAAGCCAGCATCGAGGTAAAGCCTAGCTACGGCCTGTCCGACGACGAAATCAGCCGCATGCTGACCGACTCGCTCGCGCATGTGCAGGACGATATCGCTGCCCGCAAGCTGCGCGAAGCCATCGTGGATGCCGAAGGCCTGATCGCCGCCACTGCTGCCGCCCTGGCTGCCGATGGCGACCTGTTATCGGCCGACGAGCGCACCCAGCTGGATGACGCCATCGCCGGCCTGCACAGCGCCATCGCCACGCAAACCACGCGCGAGGTTAACGCCGCTACGCAGCGCCTGAGCCAAGCTACCGAAGAATTCGCCGCCCGCCGTATGGACCGCAACATCCAGCAAGCCCTGAAGGGCAAGCACATCGGCAACCTGTAAACTCGCTGCGGCCAAGGTGCCGTAGCGACAGCAAAAACCTAAAGGAATACATCATGCCGCGTATCATCGTGCTGCCTCACGCCGACCTGTGCCCCGATGGCGCCGTTATCGACGACGTTGCCACCGGCACCACCGTCTGCGATGCCCTGCTGGCGAGCGATATCGAAATCGAACACGCCTGCGAAATGTCCTGCGCCTGCACCACCTGTCACATCGTGGTGCGCGAAGGCTTCAACTCGCTGCCACCGTCCGACGAGCTGGAAGACGACATGCTGGACAAGGCCTGGGGGCTGGAGGCGCAATCCCGCCTGTCTTGCCAGGCTATCGTGACCGATGAAGACCTGGTGGTAGAGATCCCGCGTTACACCATCAACCACGCCCGCGAGCACCACTAAGGAGCCTGGCCATGAAATGGACCGACATCAACCAGATTGCCATCGAACTGTACGATAGCCAGCCGGATACCGACCCGAAAACCGTGCGCTTCACCGACCTGCACAACTGGGTAGTGAACCTGCCAGGTTTTGACGACGACCACAGCCGCGGTGGCGAAAAAGTGCTGGAAGCCATCCAGCAAGCCTGGATAGACGAGGCCGAATAAACCCCGCCTACGCCCTGCCTTGCGCAGGGCGTTTTGCTATTCTGGCCGGGAAAATCCGTGCGCAGGCGCTATAAACAGCTCAGGCAGATCGGCACTGCAGCGCTTGCCTTTGGCATGTTGTGCCAATACTGAGAAAAGTAGTGGTGGCCTGCACGCTAACTCATTAGAATGGCGCGTTTTTTTTCACATTCAGGCAAGGTTATTATGTCGACACCGTTCATTATCGGCGTCGCTGGCGGCAGCGGCAGCGGCAAAACCACGGTGACCCGCAAGGTGCTGGAAACCATCGGCACCGAGATGGCCGCGGTAATCGTGCAGGACTACTACTACCGCGATCAAAGCCACCTCACGTTTGAACAACGCCTGAGCACCAACTACGACCACCCGCACGCTTTCGACTGGCCACTGCTGATCGAACACATCGACGACCTGCGCAATGGCCGCGCCATCGAGATGCCGGTATACGATTTTTCCAATCACACCCGCGCCGAAGAAACGGTCACCCTGCAGCCGGCACCGGTGATCGTGATCGAGGGCCTGTTCCCGCTGTACGACGCCGCCCTGCGCGAGATGATGTCGCTGAAGATCTTTGTGGATACCGACCCGGACGTACGCTTTATCCGCCGCCTGAAGCGCGATATCGCCGAGCGCGGCCGCACCACCGACAACGTGATCGAGCAGTATCTGGGCACGGTGCGCCCGATGCACAACCAGTTCATCGAGCCTACCAAACGTTTTGCCGACGTGATCCTGCCGCATGGCGCCAACGACCCGGCAGTGGATATCATCACCACCAAGGTGGCCAGCCTGATTCACCAGGCCGGCTAACACCCGCCAGGTTGGCCGCATGCGGCCAACCTGGCCTAACCCGCAGGAGTAAACATGAACACCCTGAAACCGCGCAACCCGTTTGCGCACAGCCCTTTGCTGAAAAAGGGCGGCGCGCACCAGCGCAGCCAGAGCAGCGCGCGCTTTGCCGGCAAGCAACATCTGCTGGCCGAGCTGGACGACTGGTACGATAGCCAGCAAGACGACTCTATGGATGCACAGTGCCACGACACACAGAAAGGCACTGCCGGCAAACCGGGCTGCGGCCCGGTTTTTTTGCGCCTGCCGTTTGGCCAGCACCGCGCAATAACCCTGTGTCTGCAAGGGTAGCCAGCCTGCGTGCTGCGCTTTACCATGCATGCTTTTGCACAAAACCTGCCATGCCTACCCGTAAACACACCCTGCTGTTCGCCCTGTTGATGTCTGGTTATATGGCCTTTTTCATGTCCGGCATTCTTACTGCGATCAATACCGGCCTGGATGCTGACTTTGTCAGCCGCTGGCTGCACGCTTGGCTGCTGGCGTGGTGCTGCGCCTTCCCCTTGGTGCTGATTGGTGCCCCGCGCGTGCGCACCTTGGTCAGCCGCCTGCTCGATAAATAAGCCCGCCCACCTGCGGCTTGCAGTTCACCCACACGCAGCGATCAGTCGCCCCCAAGCACGAGCCTGGTGCGATAGCCTGCGTGCGAACAACCACCCGCATTCACTGTTGAATATTTAGTTTCACAAACAATAGCAATACGCCATAAATCATTGCTTTTGCTGTCATTTTTTTCACTTTCGAGCGCATACAATCTACAAGTGCGCTATGATGGCGCCCCCGGAAAGGGGAAAGTTCCTTACCGAATAAGACAAAGACCGGTAAACCGGCATTTAACAACACCTTCATTCTTGAGGAGTCCACATGGAAGCTCTGCACAGCCTGATCAACGCAGGCAATGACCTGGTTTGGGGTCAGCTACTTATCTATATCTTGATTGGCGTCGGCCTGTTCTTTACCGTGCGCATGGGTTTCATGCAGCTACGCCTGCTGCCGCGCGGCTGGCAGGAAATGCTGGGTGGCCGCGGCCACAATAGCGAAGGCAGTGATATTTCTTCCTTCCAGGCTTTTGCGACCGGTCTGGCTAGCCGTGTAGGTACCGGTAACGTAGCCGGTGTAGCCACCGCCATCGCCCTGGGCGGCCCGGGTGCCGTGTTCTGGATGTGGATTACCGCCCTGCTGGGTATGGCCAGTGCTTTTGCCGAATCCACGCTGGCACAGCTGTTCAAGGTCAACCACCACGACGGTACTTTCCGTGGCGGCCCGGCTTACTACATCCAGAAGGGCCTGGGCCAGCGCTGGCTGGGCATTGCCTTCTCCATCTCGCTGATCATCGCTTTCGGCCTGGTGTTCAACGCAGTACAAGCCAACTCCATCGTCGCTGCCACTGAGGGCGCGTGGGGCTGGGACAAAAACCTGGTCGCTATCGGTCTTGTCCTGATGACGGCACCCATCATTTTTGGTGGTATCCGCAAGGTAGCGCAGGTTGCCGAGTGGATGGTGCCGGTTATGGCGGTGATCTATCTGGGCATGACGCTGTTCGTGATCTTCACTAACTTGTCCGCCGTACCGGGCATCTTCATGCTGATCGTGAAGAGCGCATTCGGTCTGGAACAAGCCGCTGGCGGCTTTGCCGGCTACGCTGTAAGCCAGGCCATGATGATGGGCATCAAGCGCGGCCTGTTCTCCAACGAAGCAGGTATGGGTTCCGCCCCTAACGCTGCCGCTGCGGCCACCACCAGCCACCCGGCTAGCCAGGGCATCATCCAGATGTTCGGCGTATTCATCGACACCATCATCGTGTGCTCTTGCACTGCCTTTATCGTGCTGCTGTCGGGTGCATATGTACCAGGCGCCGAACTGAAAGGCGTACAACTGACCCAAGCCGCACTGAGCGCGACATTGGGCAGCTGGGGTGGCCACTTCCTGGCCGTTGCGCTGTTCCTGTTCTGCTTCAGCTCCATCATTGGTAACTATGCGTACGCCGAAGGCAACGTGGAGTTCATCAAGAACAACAAGGGCGTGATGCTGGCCTTCCGTCTGCTGGTACTGTTCATGGTGGGCTTTGGTGCCATTGGCAGCTCGCCGCTGGTATGGGACATGGCCGACCTGGCCATGGGCGTGATGGCACTGATCAACCTGTTTGCCATCGTGATGCTGTCCAAGTACGTGTTCGTGCTGCTGAAGGACTACCAGCAGCAGCTGAAAGCGGGCAAGGACAAGCCGGTATTCGACGTGAAGCAGTACCCGGAAATCCAGGCCAAGATCCACAAAGACGTATGGAAGTAACCATCGCTTAGGCCACACCGCGAAGCCCTGCCCGCACACGCCGGCAGGGCTTTTTGCTTTCTTGCGCGCCAATCAGGGTGCCAAGGTTGGCCGCAGGCGCAAAAAAACCGGCCTTGGCCGGTTTTCATCTTGCGTGCCACCACTGCTACGCGGCTTCGATCACCGCAGCAATCCGGCTGGCCCAGTCGGTAGCCAGCGCCAGATCGTCGGCCTCGACCATCACACGTACTACCGGCTCGGTACCGGATGGGCGCAATACCACGCGGCCATGGCCTGCCAGTGCCTGCTCGGCTTCTTGCAACAGCGCTGCGCTGGCGGTTTTCCAGTCCTGTCCGTGCAGACGCACATTGATCATTTTCTGCGGGAACGGTGTCCAGTCGGCACAAATATCTGCCAAGCCGGCTTTCAGCTCGTACAATGCGGCCAACACCTGCAAGGCAGAAATGATGCCGTCGCCGGTGGAGTGCTTGTCCAGGCACAGCACGTGGCCCGAGGCTTCACCACCGACCTGCCAGCCGTGCTGGCCCAGCATTTCCAGTACGTAGCGGTCGCCCACCTTGGCGCGGCCAAAGGGCACCCCCTGGCGCTGCAGTGCCAGCTCCATGGCCATATTGGTCATCACCGTGCCCACCACGCCACCGCCTAGCTGGCCTCGGGCAGCACGCGCCTTGGCGATCACATAAATCAACTGGTCGCCGTCGTACACATTGCCGTGGCGGTCGGCCATCATCAGGCGGTCACCATCGCCATCCAGCGAGATGCCGTAGTCGGCACCGTGTGCCTGCACAGCCTGGGCAACCGCCTCTGCGTGGGTCGCACCGACACCATCGTTAATGTTGTAGCCACTTGGTTTGTCGCCAATAGCGATCACCTCGGCCCCCAACTCGTGGAAGACCTTGGGCGCGATATGGTAAGTAGCACCGTGCGCGCAATCCACCACCAGCTTCAGACCTTTGAGGTCCAGCTCGTTGGGGAAAGTGCTCTTGCAAAATTCGATGTAACGCAGGTCGGCGCCTTCGATGCGCTTGGCACGGCCCAGCTCGCGCGAAGGGCTGGTTTCCATAGGGGAATCCAGCATGGCTTCGATTTGCAATTCCAGCGCGTCGTCCAGCTTTTTGCCGCCCTTGGCAAAGAACTTGATACCGTTATCCTGATAGGGGTTGTGCGAAGCAGAAATCATCACACCGGCAGACAGGCGCAGCGCACGGGTCAGGTAAGCAATGCCCGGCGTAGGCAGCGGGCCAGTTAGCAATACATTTACCCCGGCGGCAGTAAAACCGGCTTGCAGGGCAGCTTCCAGCATATAGCCGGAAATCCGCGTGTCTTTACCGATGATGACCGTGGGGTGCTCCTCATTCTCGTGGTCTACCAGCACCTTGCCGGCGGCGTAGCCCAGACGCAACACGAAATCGGGGGTAATCGGGGCCTTGCCTACCTCACCACGCACACCATCGGTACCAAAATACTTGCGGCCCATCTGCATTCCTTCACATGACATTTTTATAATATTTTACCCGCACCGAAGCAGGCATAACATGCATCCAGCGCAATATTAGCGCACTTCTTGCACAGCACGGAGTACCTGCAGCGCCTGTACGGTCTCTTTCACGTCGTGTACGCGTATTACCCTGGCACCTTGCTGCGCGCTGAGCAAGGCTGCGGCAATGCTGGCACCCAGGCGCTGGTCTGCCTGGCTTTCGCCGGTAATGGCGCCCAGCATGCTCTTGCGCGACAAACCTACCAGCAAAGGAACGCCGGCCTGCTGTTCCAGCTGCGGCAAAGCGCGTAGCAGAGCCAGATTGTGCTCCAGCGTTTTGCCAAAGCCAAAGCCGGGGTCTGCCAACAAGCGAGCCTGGTCGATACCGGCATCCAGACACAGCTGCACGCGGCGCGCCAGGTAGCCGCCTACCTCGTCGACCACACTGTGGTAGCTGGGTTGCTGCTGCATAGTGTCCGGGTTGCCTTGCTTGTGCATCAGGCAGATACCAACGTTGGCCGCAGCCAGCAGGGGCAGTGCGCCGTCGTCTTCCAGCGCAGACACATCGTTGATCAGGTCGACCAGACCTTCGGCCAGAGCCGCCTGCATCACGCTGGTACGGCGCGTATCCAGTGATAGCGGTACGTGCAGGTGAACAAGCTCGCGCAGCACCGGCAGGACACGCCGCAGCTCTTCTTCCGGGCTGACAAAAGGCGCTCCCGGGCGAGTAGACTCGCCACCGATATCCAGAATGTCCGCACCTTCCGCCAGTAAAACCCGAGCGTGTGCCACTGCCAGCGCTACCGTATCGTGGCGGCCACCATCCGAGAATGAGTCCGGCGTGACGTTCAGGATCCCCATGACCAGGGGACGGGACTGGTCCAGCGTGTAACGGCCACAGATAAAGCGGGACATGATGCGATCCAGAAACAAAAGAGCCGCAGCTTAAGCTGCGGCTCGGGCAATTGACAAGAGGCTTACAGCTCTTGCGCCGGGGTGGCGCTGGCCTCTGGTGCCGGTGGTGCCGGCGGCTTGTTTTCAGGCTTGGCAAAACCGCCACCAGGCTTGGGTGCGCGCGGAGGCTTGCCGTCCATGATGTCGTTGATCTGCTCGGCATCGATGGTTTCCCACTCCAGCAGGGCGGCAGTCATGGCTTCTACCTTGTCGCGGTTTTCGTCCAGCAGGCGGCGCGCCAGCGCGTACTGCTCGTCGATGATACGGCGGATTTCCTGGTCCACCTGCATCATGGTGGCTTCGGACAGGTTCTTGTGCGTGGTTACCGAGCGGCCCAGGAACACTTCGCCTTCGTTCTCGCCGTATACCATCGGGCCCAGCTTGTCGGACATACCGTAGCGGGTCACCATGTCACGCGCCATTTGTGTCGCACGCTCGAAATCGTTGCTGGCACCGGTGGTCATCTGGTTCATGAACAGCTCTTCGGCTATACGGCCGCCGAACAGGATGGCCAGACGATCCAGCAGATAGCCACGGTCGTAAGCAAAGCGGTCTTGCTCTGGCAGCTGCATGGTCACGCCCAAGGCACGGCCACGCGGGATGATGGTGACCTTGTGTACCGGGTCGGACTTGGGCAACAGCTTGGCCACCACGGCGTGGCCAGACTCGTGGTAAGCGGTGTTACGCTTCTCTTCCTCGGACATCACCATGCTGCGGCGCTCGGCGCCCATCATGATCTTGTCTTTGGCGGATTCGAAATCCAGCATGTCTACCAGGCGTTTGCTGCGACGTGCGGCAAACAGCGCGGCCTCGTTGACCAGGTTGGCCAAGTCAGCACCCGAGAAACCAGGCGTACCACGGGCGATAACCGGCGCATCCACGTCAGCAGCAATCGGCACCTTGCGCATGTGCACGTTCAGGATCTGCTCACGGCCACGGATATCCGGCAGCGGCACCACGACCTGACGGTCGAAACGGCCCGGGCGTTGCAGCGCCGGGTCCAGCACGTCAGGACGGTTAGTGGCCGCGATCACGATCACGGTCTGGTTGGTTTCAAAGCCATCCATCTCCACCAGCAGCTGGTTCAGCGTCTGTTCGCGCTCGTCGTTACCACCACCCAGACCGGCGCCACGCTGGCGGCCAACTGCGTCGATTTCGTCGATAAAAATAATGCACGGGGCATTTTTCTTGGCTTGTTCGAACATGTCGCGCACGCGCGAGGCGCCCACGCCGACAAACATTTCCACAAAGTCGGAACCGGAAATACTGAAGAACGGTACCTTGGCTTCGCCGGCAATGGCCTTGGCCAGCAAGGTTTTACCGGTACCCGGGCTACCAGCCAGCAGGATGCCGCGCGGGATACGACCACCCAGGCTCTGGTATTTGGTCGGGTCACGCAGGTAATCCACGATCTCCTTCACTTCTTCCTTCGCTTCGTCGCAGCCTGCTACGTCGGCAAACGTCACCGTGTTGGTGTCCTGGTCCAGCATGCGTGCCTTGCTCTTGCCGAACGAGAACGCACCGCCTTTGCCACCACCCTGCATCTGGCGCATGAAGAAGAACCACACACCGATCAGCAGCAGCATTGGGAACCAGCTGATGAAGATGTTCATCAGCATGGACGGCTCTTCTTCCGGCTTGGCAGAGAAGCGCACGTTGTTCTGGATCAGCACGTCTACCAGCTTGGTATCCAGCGGCGCAAACGAGCTGAACGAGGAACCGTCGGTACGCTTGCCGCGTATCCACTGGCCGCGCAGCGGGTTACCTTCGATGGTCAGGGACTGCACCTTGCCGGTTTCAACGTCGCTGATGAATTGCGAGTATTCAAGCTGGTTTTGCGTTTCCCGGGGTTGAAACTGTTTGAATACCGTCATCAGGACAAGCCCGATGATGACCCAGATAGCGATGTTTTTGCCGATATTGTTCACAAGAGCGTGCTCCTATGTGCCCTGACTTGGAGAATGGTTTATTTGATTGTAACCCCCGCGTGGCAGGCTGTCAGCGACGGCCCTTGCCAAGCAGGTAAATTTCACTGGAGCGATCACGGGAGGCCTTGGGTTTGCGCGTTACCACTTCGGTAAACAGCTCGCGCATGGACTGCAGGTAAGCCTGGAACTCGCTGCCCTGAAATACCTTGACCAGGAAATGGCCACCGGGTTTCAGGTGATCACGGGCAAATTCCAGCGCCAGCTCGGTCAGGTGAAAGCTGCGAGCCTGATCGATGGCGCTCATGCCGGAGATATTGGGGGCCATGTCGGAAATTACAAGGTCCAGCTGACGCCCGCCCAGCAATGCGACAAACTCGTCCAGCACTTCCTGCTCGCGAAAGTCACCCTGGATGAAAGACACATCGGCAATCGCGTCCATGGGCAGGATATCCATGGCAAACACCTTGCCCTTGTCACCCACAATACGCGCTGCCACCTGTGACCAGCTACCCGGGGCAGACCCCAGATCGGCCAGCACGGTTCCCGGCACGATCAATTTATCTTTCTCGTTGATCTCCAGCAGTTTGTAGGCAGCGCGGGCACGGTAGCCATCCTTTTGCGCCATATGCACATAGTGGTCGTTGACGTGCTCTTTTAACCAGGCGTTACTTGTCCTGCTGCGTGCCATGCTTCTTTCCTGATGAATTTGGGTTAGGTTCTACTGGGAACTATAAATACAATTGGTGTACATGCCAGTATGGCTTGCAGATAGTGCACTCCACGCGGCTGCGGCCATTGATGGCGGGCACTGACGAAACTACTGTGAACAGCGCCTGAATTTTAGTAAAATCTTTTTTTAATCTGAAACTTGAAGCAACACATGAAAATCGAACTGACAGCCGTCGAGCGTACTTACCTGAAGGGCCTGGCCCATTCACTGAACCCGGTAGTAATGATCGGCAACAACGGCCTGACCGAATCCGTGGTACGTGAAATCGCCATCAGCCTGGACGCTCACGAACTGATCAAGGTTCGCGTTCTGGGCGATGACCGCAGCGCGCGTGTCGCCATGTACGACCAGATTTGTGATGAACTGGGCGCCGCCCAGGTGCAACACATCGGCAAACTGCTGGTACTGTACCGCCCGTCCGACAAAGCACTGATCGACCTGCCAAAAAGCAAAAAGGCACTGAAAGCCCGCCCGTAAGCACGGCAGCTGGCAATACATGATAAAAGCGGTGGCTTGCCACCGCTTTTTGCTTGCCTGTCAGTTATCGCTGCGCAGCAGGTAGGCCAGGCCCATCAGGCTCTGCACCAGGTAGATCAGGCTGGAAATGGCGTGCCAGGTGGCGAAACCGCCGCCAAACAGCCCTTCTGCCGCGTGGTTCATCTGCATTTTCAGTGCGGCAATAATGGGGGTCACGGCAAAGTGGTTGATCACGATGCAGGCCAGCATGCCCAGCAGCAGCCAGAACGGCGCCTGCTTCAGGCCGCGTGCACCCTGGCGCATCACGTAATCTGCCATCAGGAATACACTGCACACCAGACCGACCCAGGCGATAGAGGCAAACAGCCTGCCTGCCACCATGCCTGCCGTCACGTTATCCAGTGCCGAAAACAGCACCGGCGTCACAATAATGCCGATAACCCACAAGCCGCCAATCCAGAAAGTACGGGCGATGGCGCGTAAACCGTTCATGCTTCCCCCTGATCATTGCTGCTCAAGGTTGGCCGCAGCCCATGCCGCGGCCTGCCTCAGGCTCAGATATACAGTACGTCCAGGATTTCGTATTCGCGAATGCCGCTTGGTGCCACCACCTCGGCCACATCGCCGGCTTCCTTGCCGATCATGGCACGGGCGATAGGCGAGTTGATCGACACTTTGCCTTCCTTGATGTCGGCTTCGTCGTCACCCACGATCTGGTAGGTTACTTCGTCATCGCTCTCCATATCCAGCAGCTTGACGGTGGCAGCAAACACCACACGACCATCCGCGTTCAGCTCGATAGGGTCGATAACCTGAGCATTGGAAATCTTGGCTTCCAGCTCGGCAATGCGGCCTTCCACGAAAGCCTGACGCTCTTTGGCAGCTTCGTACTCGGCGTTTTCCGACAGGTCACCCTGGGCGCGAGCCTCGGCAATGGCCTCGATCACCGACGGACGCTCCACACTCTTGAGGCGCTGCAGTTCGGCCTTGAGCATTTCCGCTCCACGTACGGTCAACGGGACTTTGATCATGTGTCTATTCTCCGGGGGCCTCTGGCGGCCCCATGATAAAAGCGCAAGCCGCCGTACGAGACGGCGGCTTTGCGGGACGATTGTGTCAGACGGGATTGTAACGGGATTTCACGTGCGGTTCAAAGGTTGGCCGCACGTGATGCCGTATCAGCCCTTCAGATCGGCGTGCAGCTGCTGCACGCTGTACACGTCAAAAGCATCCACATGCGACAGGCCGGCACACACCGCCTTGGCACCAGCCAGGGTGGTGTATTGTGGTACACGCATCTGCAGCGCGCTGCGGCGGATGGTGTGGCTGTCCTGGATCGCCTGGCGCTTTTCGTCCACGGTGTTGATCACCACGTCAATTTCGCCGTTCTTGATCAGATCCACGATGTGCGGGCGGCCTTCGTTCACCTTGTGCACGATCTGCACGATGATGCCGGCTGCCGCCAGCGCTTTAGCCGTGCCACGGGTGGCGCATACGCCAAAGCCCAGTTGCTGCAGCTCGCGGGCCACTTCCACGCCACCTTCCTTGTCGCCTTCACGCAAGGACATGAACACCTTGCCGGTGCGCGGCAACTTGTCGCCGGCTGCCAGCTGGGCTTTCACGTAAGCTTCGGCAAAGGTGCGGCCAACGCCCATTACTTCGCCGGTGGACTTCATCTCCGGCCCCAGGATGGTATCCACGCCTGGGAACTTGATGAACGGGAACACGGCTTCTTTCACGGCGTAGTACGGTGGCACCACTTCGCTGGTAAAGCCCTGCTCTTTCAGGCTGATGCCGGCCATGGCACGCGCGGCGATCATCGCCAGCGAGGCACCGCTTACCTTGGACACAAACGGCACGGTACGCGAGGCACGCGGGTTCACTTCCAGAACAAAGATGGTGCTGCCCTGGATGGCAAACTGCACGTTCATCAGGCCCACCACGTTCAGCGCACGCGCCATGGCGATGGTCTGGCGGCGGATCTCGTCCTGCAGCTCGGCCGACAGGCTGTAAGGTGGCAGCGAGCAGGCGGAGTCACCGGAGTGCACACCGGCTTGCTCGATGTGCTGCATGATGCCGCCGATTACCACGTCGGTACCGTCGGAGATGCAGTCCACGTCCACTTCGATGGCGTCGTTCAGGAAGCGGTCCAGCAGCACCGGGCTGTCGTTGGACACCTTCACGGCTTCGCGCATATAGCGTTCCAGGTCGGCAGGCTCGTGCACGATTTCCATCGCGCGGCCACCCAGTACGTAGGACGGGCGCACCACCAGCGGGTAGCCGATTTCTTCGGCCAGACGCATGGCGTCCACCGGGTTACGCGCAGTGCGGTTAGGCGGCTGTTTCAGGCCCAGGTCTTGCAGCAGGTGCTGGAAGCGCTCGCGGTCTTCGGCAGCGTCGATCATGTCCGGGCTGGTGCCGATGATAGGCACGCCGTTGGCTTCCAGCGCGCGCGCCAGTTTCAGCGGAGTCTGGCCGCCGTACTGCACGATCACGCCGAACGGTTTTTCGATACGGCAGATTTCCAGCACGTCTTCCAGCGTCAGCGGCTCGAAGTACAGGCGGTCGGAGGTGTCGTAATCGGTGGACACGGTTTCCGGGTTGCAGTTGACCATGATGGTCTCGAAACCGGACTCGCGCAGGCTCAGCGCGGCGTGTACGCAGCAGTAGTCAAACTCGATACCCTGGCCGATACGGTTCGGGCCGCCACCCAGCACCATCACCTTCTTGCGGTCGGTAGGCTGGGATTCGCACTCTTCCTCGTAGGTGGAGTACATGTAGGCGGTGTTGGTGGCAAACTCGGCAGCGCAGGTATCCACACGCTTGTACACCGGGTGCAGCTTCAGCGCCCAGCGGTGTGCACGTACGGCAGCCTGGTCGGTGCCCAGCAGCTCGCCCAGACGGCGGTCGGAGAAGCCTTTGCGCTTCAGGCGACGCAGCTCGTCGTAGCTCAGGCTGTCTACCTTGCGGCCGGCCAGCGCTTTTTCCTCACCCATCAGGTCTTCGATTTGCGCCAGGAACCACGGGTCGATCTTGCTGATGGCAAAGATTTCGTCGCGGCTCAGGCCGATGCGGAAGGCATCGGCTACCGACAGGATGCGATCCGGGCCAGGGGAGCCCAGCTCGTGGCGGATGGCCGCTTCGTCGGTGGTACGCGGGTCGAAGCCGGACAGGCCGGTTTCCAGGCCGCGCAGGGCTTTCTGCATGGACTCCTGCAGCGTGCGGCCCATGGCCATCACTTCGCCTACCGACTTCATCTGGGTGGTCAGACGGTCGTCAGCCTGCGGGAATTTCTCGAAGGCGAAACGCGGGATCTTGGTCACCACGTAATCGATGGACGGTTCGAACGAAGCCGGGGTCGCGCCGCCGGTGATGTCGTTCTTCAGTTCGTCCAGGGTAAAGCCCACAGCCAGCTTGGCAGCGATCTTGGCAATCGGGAAGCCGGTGGCTTTGGATGCCAGCGCAGACGAACGCGACACGCGCGGGTTCATCTCGATCACGATCATGTCGCCGGTGTCCGGGTTCACGGCAAACTGCACGTTGGAACCGCCGGTATCCACACCGATTTCACGCAGTACCGCCAGGCTGGCGTTACGCATGATCTGGTATTCCTTGTCGGTCAGCGTTTGTGCTGGCGCCACGGTGATGGAGTCACCGGTGTGCACGCCCATCGGGTCGAAGTTTTCGATGGAGCAGATGATGATGCAGTTGTCGTTGCGGTCACGCACCACTTCCATCTCGTACTCTTTCCAGCCCAGCACCGACTGCTCGATCAGCAGTTCGTGGGTTGGCGAGGCTTCGAAACCGCGTTCGCAGATGGCCAGGAATTCTTCCTTGTTGTACGCGATACCACCGCCGGAGCCGCCCATGGTGAAGGACGGGCGGATCAGTGTGGGGAAGCCCACCTTGGCCTGGGCTTCCAGCGACTCTTCCATGGTGTGGCACACGAAAGACAGCGGGCAGGACAGGCCGATCTTGGCCATGGCTTCCTTGAAACGGCCACGGTCTTCTGCTTTGTCGATGGCGTCTTCGGTGGCACCGATCAGCTCGACTTTGTATTTTTCCAGCACGCCGTTACGCGCCAGGTCCAGCGCACAGTTCAGCGCGGTCTGGCCGCCCATGGTCGGCAGGATGGCGTCCGGGCGTTCTTTATCGATGATCTTTTCGACCACTTGCCAGGTAATCGGCTCGATATAGGTTACGTCGGCCATGTCCGGGTCGGTCATGATGGTGGCCGGGTTGGAGTTCACCAGAATGACTTTGTAACCTTCTTCACGCAGCGCCTTGCACGCCTGGGCGCCGGAGTAGTCAAACTCGCAGGCCTGGCCGATGACAATCGGGCCAGCGCCAATGATGAGAATGCTCTTGATATCAGTACGTTTAGGCATCGTTATCGCTCAATTCAATTCAATTATTCAATTCACAGACTGGCTGCGGCCAACTTGGCACCAAAACCGATGAACATCGCGCCTACCGAGCCACCCATGGCTGCCGACAAGCGGCGGCGGCGGCGGAAGGCGGCGGCCAGGTGGTTGCCCGCCAGAATCACAATCGTCAGGTACAGCAGGCTGAAGCACTGCACGATGGCCCCCAGCACGGCAAACGTCAGCGCCGGGTAGGCGTAAGCCGGGTCGACAAACTGCACGAAGAACGATACGAAAAACAGAATCGCCTTCGGGTTCATCAGGCTGATCAGCATGGCCTTGCGAAAAGGGTTGGCCGCATCCACTGGCTGCGCCGCCGCCGCGGCCTGCGGCAGCCTGGCACGACGCCAGCCCTGCCAGGCACCTTTCAGCATGTTCAGCCCTATCCAGGCCAGGTAGCCGCCACCCAGGTACTTCACGATGGCAAACAGCGCCGGGTTGGTCTGCAGCAGGCCGGCAGCACCGGTCGCCGCCAGCGTCATCAGGATCAGGTCGCCGGTAAACACGCCACCGGCACCGGCAAAACCGGCCCGCACGCCGCGCTGGGCAGCCACGGACAAGACGTACATCGAATTGGGGCCCGGCAGCAAAATGATGAAAATGGTGCCGAGGATGTAAGTCGTGAGGTCGGTTATGCCTAGCATGCTGTGCTCCTGATCAGGCGCGTTCGGCCATAGCCGCAATAAAGCGGTCAAACAGATAGGCTACGTCTTCCGGGCCCGGGCTCGCTTCAGGGTGGCCCTGGAAGGAGAACGCCGGGCGGTCGGTCAGCGCGATGCCTTGTACGGTGTGGTCAAACAGCGAGCGATGGGTCACGCGCACGTTGGCCGGCAGGCTGGACTCGTCCACCTGGAAACCGTGGTTCTGGCTGGTAATCATCACGCGGCCGCTGTCCAGGTCTTGCACCGGGTGGTTGGCACCGTGGTGGCCAAACTTCATCTTGGACGTTTTGGCACCGGTGGCCAGGCCCAGCAGTTGGTGGCCCAGGCAAATACCGAATACCGGCAGCTTGGTGTCCAGAATCTCGCGGATGGCAGTAATGGCGTAGTCGCATGGCTCCGGGTCGCCCGGGCCGTTGGACAGGAACACGCCGTGCGGATTCAGCGCCAGCACGTCCTTGGCCGGGGTTTGTGCCGGTACCACGGTCAGCTTGCAGCCGCGCTCGGCCAGCATGCGCAGGATGTTGTGCTTCACGCCGAAATCGTAGGCCACCACGTGGTACGGGGTATCGGTCTGCTCGGTATAGCCTTGGCCCAGGCGCCATTCGCGCACGTTCCACTGGTAGGCTTCCTTGCTGCTCACCACCTTGGCCAGATCCTGGCCAGCCATGCTGCCAAAACCGCGTGCCAGCTCAACGGCGCGGGCTTCGTCGATGTCGCCGGCCATGATGCAGCCTGCCTGCGCACCTTTTTCGCGCAGGATACGGGTGAGCTTGCGGGTGTCGATGTCGGCAATGGCGACAACGTTGTTCTTCACCAGATAATCGGACAGCGAGTCTTCCGCACGGAAGTTGCTGTGCAACAGCGGCAGATCACGAATGATCAGGCCGGATGCAAAAACGGCGCCGGACTCGGTGTCTTCCGAGTTGGCGCCGACGTTTCCAATATGGGGATAGGTCAGAGTGACGATTTGCCGGGTATACGATGGATCGGTAAGGATCTCCTGATAACCGGTCATGGCGGTATTGAATACCACCTCTCCTACGGTGTGGCCGCTGGCTCCGATGGCTACGCCTTTGAAAAGCGTGCCGTCAGCCAAGGCTAGAATCGCGGGTACGGTTGTCACTGGCTGGCTCCTGAAATAATGGTTTTTTGAATCACTTATATAACAAACGGGACACCACGCCGCAGCGCTTGTCCCGTTCGGTTAAACTTTTCGATTATAACGCGATTTCGCATTTTTTCAATGGCAAAACGGGCACTTTTTTTCAATTATCAATAAAAACAAATACTTGAACAAGCACAAGCCAGGCTTGACGCTAACGTCAATTCAGCTGCCACGTAACGCTATTCGCCCCGCTGGGCTTGCCTAGCATCAATAAAACAGGCTTCAACGCTTCGTATTGCGCTGCTTCGCTACTGGCACTGCCGGCAAACTGCAAGCCGCTGGCGTCATAACGCCCCTGCCCCTGGATTTGCAGCGGCCCCTGCACCGTACGCATGGCCAGCTGTACCTGCTCGCCCTGGCCCTGCACATCCAGCGCATAGCTGCCAAACGGCTGGATGCGCGATAGCGGCGAGCTCGCCGCCACCCACGCCAGCACCGCCTGCCCTTCCACGCGGCCCTGCTGTAGCAGCCAGTGCCCTACGTTTAACTGTAGCTGGCCACCCAGCCGCGCGCTCTGCCATTTCGGCGAGAAACCGGTCAGCGCCGCCACCGGCAGCTGCAGCTGTACGTTGTCCAGCTGCGCGCTGCGCGCAGTCAGCTGCAGGCTACCAGCCTGGCCATCGGCATCGATCTGCCACTGCAGCGCCAGGCTACGCAGCGCAGCAGGCTGCCAGCGCCAGGCCAGCGTACTCATGGGCAAGACCTCGCCCTGCTGGCCGGCGTACATCAGTTGCCCGCCACCCTGCCACAGCGTGCCCTTAGCCGCAGCCAGGCGCCAGCGCCCGTCCGTTGCTGCGGCCAACCTGCCGTCCAGCAAGCTGGCAGGCAGATGCGCCACGGCAGACAGCAAGCCCACGATTACCAGCCCTAGCCACCCTGCCCGCTTCATGCCTCACCCCCGGCGTGTACCAGTACCGCGTCCAGCTTCACGCGGCCCGCAGTGGTAGCGTCCGCCTGCAGACGCAGCACGCGCACTTGCTGGCCAGCCAGCTGACCACTGGCACGTACCCAGTCGTCAAATACCACCTCGCCCTGCACCCGCACGCCAAACTCGCCCTCAGGCTGCAGTTGCAAACCTGCCAGCCCGGCCTCGCGCAGCATCGGCGCCAGCATGGTTTGCAGCTCGGCAGCCGGCAACGGGGGCACCTCGGCCTGTGGTTTCAGGCCTTTCGCCTCGCTGGCGAGCGTGGCCACCAGCCTGGCCTCGGCGCGCAAACTGGCCACGCTTGCGGCTAGCCGAGCAGATTGCTGATGCGCCGGCACCCATAACGCCAGGTAGAACACGGCCCCGCCCAGCACCACCGCCATCAAGGCCAGCAGACGCTGCTCGCGTGCCGATAGCTGCTGCCAGCGCTGCTGCGCCTGCTGTTTCAGCTGATTCATAGCGGCTCCCTTGTCAGTACCCATTCACGCTGCCCCTGTTCATTCTGGCTGGCCGTCAGCAGCCACTGCCGTGCGGCCAACTGTGCCTGCCAGCCTTTGGCCTGCTCGGCGCTGAGCGAGGGGGCCTGGAATGCCAGACGGCCGCTGTCGTAGCGCAGCGATACCAGCTTGAGCTCGCCCCGGTTGATCTGTGCCAGCTGGGCCATGGCTTCTACCATATCGTCGCGCGCGGGCAGGCCACGGCTCAGGCGCAAGCGGTCTACCGCCCGCAACATGGGCAAGGCACTGCTGCCGGCCACAGCTTGCGGCGCCCACGGCTGCACTTGCTGGCGAATCTGCTGCTGCAGGTCTTTTTTCTGCCAGGCGTACCAACCCCATTGCCCGCAGGCCAGCAGGGTTTGTGCCAGCACCACGGCAGCCACAATCACACCGGCGCGCTTGAGCGAGGGGGCAAACGCACGCCACTGGCGGTCTGCCGCCAGCTCGCCCTGGGCAAAATTCGGCCCGCTGCTGCGGCCGTGCTGCCATTGCCAGGCATCGCCCTGCTGTAGCGGCCAGGAGGCTGGCAAGCCCTGCGGCAGCTCGCCCAACACCAGCAGCCCGGCTGGCGGTGGCGCTGCGGCCAACCTGGGCAGCAAAAGTGCGGCGCTGGCAGCAGGCAGAAAACTTGCGGCATCCACCCCCGTGCGTAGCAACCAGCCCTGCGGCTGGGCGGACAGTACCCATTGCCCTGCCGCAGGCTGGGGTAGCAGGGCTTCTTCCGCCACGATACGGTCGGCCAGCCGTCCCAGCTGGCGCAGCATGGCCACGGCACGGCGCACCGGCGCTGCTTCGCACACCGCCACACTGCGGCGGCCGTCGGCCAGCTTGCCCCCCACCGCGTACAGGTTGGCCGCAGGGTCGTTTGCCAGCTGCTCTTCCAGCGCATAGCCGATCACTGCCGGCTTCAGCTCGCGCCCGGTAGGCAGCGCCACCGCAGTAAACAGGGTAGTGCCGGCGGGCAACACCAGCTCCAGCTGGTCGGCACGCGGCCAGGCGGCGGGGCTACCATCGCCCTCATCCAGGCACTGCCCCTGGCTACCCAGCAGCGCCCACGGCAGGCCAGGCTCGCTATCTGGCCAGCCTGGCCGCAGATACAGTCTCAATACACTCATGATTCCCCGTTGGTGGCCGCCGCTACCGGCACCACTCCTTCTTCTCGCCACAGCACTTTGCTGGCTTGTTCGTTGCGCAACAGTAAAGCGTCTACCCGCAGCATGCTGCGCGGGTGGCGTATTTCACTTTGCAGCAGAAAATAGTCGCTGCGCACACCGTACTCCACCGCCAGCGGCACCAGGTTACCGGTGAGGCGCAAGCCGAAGTCGGCCTTGTCCTTGAAATACGTGGTACTACGCTGGTTGATCAATGCCTGCGCCTGGCCACGCCCCAGGCCGGGCACCAGCGCCATCATCAAGGGCAGGCTGATGGTGTTCACATTCAAGGCGCTACGCTGCGGCAGCAGCGCCAGATGCGGGGCCAGCCTGGCCAGCACCTGGCTGTTATAACCCTTTACCCAGCGCAGCTGCGCCAGCTTTTGCACGCGGTTAGCCGGCGGCATGGCGTAAGGCGGCTGCTGCGCTGCGTACCAAGCCGACTCGGCACCTTGCGGGCGCTGCTCATCGTCGGCGTCCAGCCAGTCCAGCAGGGTATCGGCCAAGACAGCCGGTAGCTGCAGCTGAGCCAGCAGGCGGCGATAAAGCTGCACCTGCACCGCGTCTTCCTTGCCGTCCGGCAGCAGCAGGTTGTGCACATTAAAGCGCCCCTGCGCATCGGAAAGCTGGCCGCTAATGCGGGTCTGCTCGGCCTCGGTTTGCGGCAAGGGCTGCGCCCATAGCTCGCCAAGGTGGTCTACCGCGCCGCTACTGCGGGCATCAAATGCCAGAATGTCACCCGCCCAGCCCACCCCGGCGTCGGCAATCAGCCGGATATCGGCACGGGCACGGTCGTTATCTGCCTGGCGCCACCACAGGCTTTGCTGCCACAGCACGGTAGCCGCCGCGGTAGCGGCCAGCGCCACAATCAGCAGCGCCATGATGATGGCCATGCCTTGCTGTTGCCGCTTCATGGCAGCACCCATACGCGGCTGATGGTTTCATCACCAGGCAATACCACGCGCATTTCCAGCGCACGCAGCTGCGGCGAGCCGGCCGCCGCCGTGGGCCACTGCGCGTACCACTGGCCATTGGCGGCCAACACGCGCCATTGCACACGGTAGTCGCTGCCCAGCAAGGGTAAGGCCTCGCCGTCCGGCGCGCTGCCGGCCGGGCCTGCCAGCCAGCCCAGGCCGCCAGCGGCGCGGTATTGCACCTGCTCTTGCCCGTCCGGATAGCGGGACGACTCCAGCCGCAGCTGCAACCACTGGCCCTGCCCCGCCGGCTGCAGCTGCAAGGCGGGCTGTTGCTGCTCGGTGGGGGCTTGCCGCGGCAGGCGCTGCAGGTCGGCCTCTACCCGGCGCAGCACCCGCGCCAGCTGTACCCAGCGTTCACCGGTTTGCATGATGTGCTCGCGCGCGTTCAGCAAGTTGCCAAATGCGCGGTAGCCCATCACGGTAAGAATGGACAGCAGGCTCATGGCAACCAGGATTTCTATCAGCGTCATGCCGTGCTGGCGCTTCATGGCTGCACCTCGGGGCTGCGCACAAAGCCGGTGATCTCGGCCAGCACATAGCGCTGGCTGCCAGGCTGTAATACGCGCAGGATTACCTTGCGGAAGTTGCCATTGGGCGTTTCGCTAACCTCGCGCTCCCAACGCAGGCGGCGGCCATCGCTTTGCATTTCACCTTCTTGCAGGCCAGGGCCTGGCCACTCGCGCCGCGCCTGCATCAGGGCCAGCTGGTTTTGCGCCTCCCAAGTGGCGATCATGCGCTGCTTCATCTGTTCGCTATTGTCGGCAGCCACCCCGCTGGCACGCAGCAAGGCCGCCAGCGCCACCGCCATGATGGCCAGCGCCACCAGCACCTCGAACAGGGTAAAACCACCCTGCCGCTTCACGGCGCCACCTCCACGGTTACGGTGCCTACCGGCGACAGCGTGATGCTGCGCGCGCCGCTGTCACCACGCAGCGTCAGTGCCAGCGCGGGTGGGCGGCCATCCTGCCATAGCCGCACCGGGCCGCTGGCCGGGCGGCCGTCTTGCAGCAGGCCATCACCGCGCAAACCTTCCGGCAGCGGGTGATCGGCAAAAAACGCATCGGCGCTGGGCTGCCAGCCGCCCTGGCTATCGGCCACGCGCCAGCGGGCGCCGCCTGCCTGCCAGTCCAGCGCCAGCGCCTCGCCCATTTCGGCGGCGTCCACGGCTTGTTCCAGCACCCGCGCCAGGCGGTAGCTTTCGTCCTCCAGCTGGCGATGCGTATCGGGCCGCAGGCTGAAGCTGATGGTAGTGGCCATCACGCCAATGATGAGCAGCACCACCATCACTTCGATCAGCGTAAAGCCGCCTTGCGGCCAACGTTGGCCGCAGCCTGCGCGCCTCATGCCGGTTTACAGCGCCCAGGAGCCGATATCGGCATCGTTGCCTTCACCACCGGGCTCGCCGTCGGCGCCCAGGCTCCAGATATCCACCTCGCCATGGCTACCCGGCGCGGCGTACTGGTAAGGGTTGCCCCACGGGTCGTTGGGCAGGCGCTCCAGGTAGCCGCCGGGCTTCCAGTTTTTGGGTGCTGGGCCGCTAGCCGGCTTGCTCACCAGCGCTTGCAGGCCCTGCTCGGTGGTGGGGTAGCGCGTGTTATCCAGACGGTAGAGCTTGAGGCCCTGCAGCATGGCGCCGATGTCCTGCTTGGCGGCCACGATACGCGCCTCGTCCGGGCGGCTCATCACCTTGGGTACTACCAGTGCGGCCAGCACGCCGAGAATGACGATGACCACCATGATCTCGATCAGGGTGAAGCCGCGCTGGGCGGCGGGTTTGCGGTGTTTCATGCTTGCTCCTTGTATTGATTCATTACCCCGTAAGCGGGGGCCCGCGCACGGGCAGGCAGATGGCAGGCGCCTACCTCACCATCTGGTTCATGTCGATGATCGGCATCATGATGGCCATCACGATCAGCAGTACCAGCCCGCCCATCACCAGAATCAGTAGCGGCTCCATCAGCGTGGTGAAGGTCGCCAGCTTGCGCTCTACTTCCTGCTGCTGCTGGACGGCGGCGCGGTCCAGCATGTCGGCCAGGCGGCCGCTGGCTTCGCCGCTGCCGATCAGGTGGATCAGCACCGGCGGAAACTGGCGCGTACTGCCCAGCGCGCGCGACAGGGCCATGCCTTCGCGCACTTTGGCGGCGGTGTCGGCGATGGCGTCCTGCATGGGGATCAGGCTGACGATGCCGCGCGCGGTGTCCAGCGCCGTGAGCAGCGGCACGCCGGAGCCCACCAGAATCGACAGCGTGCTGGCCATGCGTGCGGTATTGAGCGCCTGCAGCAGGCGGCCGATGACCGGCAGGCGCAATAGTTGGCCGTGCCAGGCGTGGCGTAGCGCCGGCACCTGCAGCATGCGCCAGATGGCAGCGGCGGCGGCCACGATCAGCAGCAACAGCACCACACCCCAATCGCGCAGAAAGTGGCTACTGGCCACTAACATGCGCGTCAGCAGCGGCAGCGTCTGCTTGCTTTGCGCGAACACGCTCACCACCTGCGGCACCACGTAGGCCATCAGCCCGCCCACCACCAGCAGCGCCACCACGGTGACCACCGCCGGATAGGCCATGGCCAGCGCCACTTTCTGCTGCGTGTGCTGGCGCTGGTCCAGATAGTGCGCCAGCTTGGCCATGACCTGCCCCAGGTGGCCGGACTGCTCGCCGCCCTGTACCAGCGAGCGGTACAAGCTGTTGAATACGGCTGGCGCTCCGGCCAGCGCTTGCGCCAATGACTTGCCTTCCAGGATGTCGCTGCGTACCTGCGCCAGTACCGCACGGGTGCGCGGGTGCTCGCTTTGCTCGGCAATGGCGGCCAGCGCGCGCTCCAGCGGCAGACCCGCATCCAGCAACGTCGCCAGCTGCTGGGTGAACATCACCAGCTCGGCGCGCGGCAGGCCACGCGCCAGCACCGAGCTACCCTGGCGCGGTGCGGCCACGCTATCGAGCTCCAGCGGCAGCAGACCTCGCTCGCGCAGCTGGGCACGGGCGGCACGGGCGGAGTCGGCCTCCAGCAGGCCGCCGTGTTCCTTGCCGGCGGCGTCGAGGGCGGTGTACTTGAATGCGGCCAACTCAGCTCCTCGTCACGCGCAGGATTTCTTCCAGGCTGGTTTCGCCGCCGCGTACCCAGCGCAAGCCGTCGTCGCGCAGGCTGCGCATGCCGCACGACGCGGCATGCGCGCGCAGTTCGGCTTCGCTGGCGCGGTCGTGGATCAGCTTCTGCAGCGTGTCGTCCACTTGCAGCAGCTCGTACACGCCGTAACGGCCGCGATAACCGCTGTTGCTGCACGCCGGGCAGCCCACCGGGCGGTAATGCAGCACGCCCGGCGCACCGTCCAGCGGCAGCGGGTGCGGCTGCTTGCACTGCGGGCACAGGCGGCGTACCAGCCGCTGCGCCATCACGCCCAGCAGGCTGGACGCCAGCAGAAAAGGCTCCACGCCCATGTCGGTGAGGCGCGTAATGGCACTGGCGGCGTCGTTGGTGTGCAGCGTGGCCAGCACCAGGTGGCCGGTGAGCGAGGCTTGCACGGCGATCTGGGCGGTTTCCAGGTCGCGGATCTCACCGATCATCACCACGTCCGGGTCCTGGCGCAGGATGGCGCGCAGCGCCTTGGCAAAGCTCATGTCGATCTTGGCGTTGACCTGCGTCTGGCCGACGCCGTCCAGGTGGTACTCCACCGGGTCTTCCACCGTCATGATGTTGGTGTGGCGCGCATCCAGCCGCGACAGCGCGGCGTACAGCGTGGTGGTCTTGCCCGAGCCGGTGGGGCCGGTCACCAGCAAGATGCCGTGCGGCTGGCGGATCAGGCCGTCAACCTGCCCCAATGTGTCGGCGGCCATGCCCAGCGTGGCCAGGTCCAGCCGCGCGGCCTCTTTATCCAGCAGCCGCAGTACCACGCGCTCGCCGTGGCTGGTGGGCAGTGTGGACACGCGTACATCCACCGGGCGCCCCCCCAGCCGCAGCGAGATACGGCCATCTTGCGGCAGCCGCTTTTCGGCAATGTCCATACTGGCCATGATCTTCAGCCGCGACACCATGGCGGCGTGCAGCGCGCGGTGCGGCGTCACCACGTCGCGCAGCGTGCCGTCCAGCCGGAAACGCACCAGGCTGCGGTCTTCGAAGGCTTCGATATGGATGTCGGAGGCGCCGTCGCGCAGCGCCTGCGTCAGCAGCGCGTTGATCATGCGGATAATGGGCGCGTCGCCTTCGGACTCCAGCAGGTCTTCCACCTCGGGCAGCGAATCCACCATGGCGTTCAGGTCCAGGCTGTCGCCGATATCGTCCACCACACCCGCCGCGCCGTCGCTGCGGTTGGCGTACAGGCTGGACAGGCGGCGGTCCAGCTCGTCTGCGGCCAACGTTTCAAGGTGATCGGGCGCGCCGTGCAGGCGCAGTACTTCGCTGATGGCGCTGGCCGGGGTCTGGCTGTCGAGCAGCAGCACGCGGCCATCGGGGCCGTCTTCCAGCACGATGCGCTGGCTACGGGCAAAGGCAAAGCCCAGCACCGGGTGGCGGGCTACGCTCATGGTTTGGCCACGCGCTGGCTATCCGGCTGCGGCAGTTTGCCGCTTTGCTGCAGCTGCTGCAGCAGGCCGCCTGCCGGCGACGACTGGTAGGCGTCTGCGGCATTCAGCGGCAGCTTGCCGTCCTGTCGCTGGCGGTCGCCGATCACATAGTCGTAGCGGTCGCTGGCCAGGCCGCGCGCGCTGCCATCGTCACGCAGGATGGTGGGCTTGAGGAACACCATCAGGTTGGTTTTCTTGCGCTGCTTTTGCTGGTACTTGAACAGCCAGCCCAGGCCGGGAATATCGCCCAGCAACGGGACTTTGTTCTCGCCATCGCTGACCGCTTCCTGGATCAGGCCGCCAATCGCGACGATGCTGCCATCGTCCACGGTGACGGTGGTTTCGATGGCACGTTTATTGGTGGTGAGGCCGGCGGGGTTATTGCGGCTGGTTTCTTCTACCGACGACACTTCCTGCAGGATTTTCATCTTTACCAGGCCGCCTTCGGAAATCTGCGGTGTCAGCTTCAGCGTCAGGCCCACGTCCTTGCGTTCGTAGGTCTGGAAGGGCGACGATACACTGCTGTTATTGCCACCGGCAGTGCCGGTATTGCTGTAGCTGCCGGTGAGAAACGGCACGTTCTGGCCGATGACGATCTTGGCTTCTTCGTTATCCATGGTCATCAGGTTGGGCGTGGACAGCACATTGCCTTCGGCTTCTTTTTCCAGCGCACGCGCAAGCAAGCCCAGGTTCAGCACCTGGCCGATACCCGGGATGGTCACGGTGCCCTTGCTGATGCCCACTGTCAGGCCGCTACTGCCAGCCATCGCGCTGATGCCCGCAGCACCACCGGTCGCCACATTCAGGATGCCGGGGTTGCCCGTAGCCGGGAAATTGGTGCCGCCAATGACGCTGGTGCCGCCATTGCCCAGGCCGGACAACGACTGCCACTGCATGCCGACTTCCTGCGCCCGCTCGGCCGATACCTCCACCACCAGCGCCTCGACAAAGACCTGCGCGCGGCGGCGGTCCAGCATGTCGATCACATTGCGCAGGTTCTGGTACATGGCGTCCGGCACGTTCATGATCAGCGCATTGTTGGCCACGTCCGCCTGGATAGTGCTGCCCAGCGCGCCACCGTTACTGTCGGCCGCTTTGCTACTGCCTGCTGTGCCAGGAGCCTGGCCATTGGCTGGCGTGCTGGCAGCCGCGGCGGGGGCCGCCTCGCCGGACAGCAGGCTGCGCAGGGTTTGCGCTACCCGTGTGGCCTCGGCATTACGCAGGTACACCACACGCACATTGGCACCGGCCTGGCTAGGCTGATCCAGCAGGGTGAGCAGGTTTTTTACCTTGGCCAAGCGGCCACTAGTATCGGCGCGCACCAGCAGCACATTGCTGCGTGCGTCCGGCACGATGGTGATACGGCCGCCGTCGGCAGCGTTGGCCGCACCGGTACTGCCTTCCTGCAATAGCTTGTTCAGCTGGCTGGCCATTTCGATAGCCGAGGCGTATTTCACCGGCAGCACCACGCTATCGGCAGCGCTGGCACTTTCGATGCTGTCGATAATGGCTTCGATGCGGCGGATATTGTCTGCGTAGTCGGTAACCACCACGGCATTGGCCTGCGGCATGGCCGCCACGGTGTTGTTCGGGGAAATAATGGGGCGGATCACCGGCACCAGCTGGTTGGCGCTGCCGTGTCGCAGAATGAACACTTTGGTCATCAGGCGGTCGCCGTCACCCCGGCGGGCATTGCCTACCCGCGCGTGCAGCTTGGCGTCGGCCTCCGGCACAATCTTGATCACGCCGTCGCTTTCGACCGCGCTAAAGCCCTGCATGCGCAGGCTGGACAACAGAATCTGGTAAGACAGCTCGCGTGGTACCGGGCGCGCCGACACGATATTCACCGTGCCCTTTACCCGTGGGTCCAGCACGAAGTTCTTGCCGGAAATCTCGCCGATGGCTTTGACCACCGTATCGATATCCACATTGACGAAGTTCAGCATTACCGGCTCGTCGGGCGCGGCAAAAGCGTGGCAAGCAAATACCAGTGCCAAGGCACCGGCCAAACGGGCTATCTGCATGATTGTATCGATCTGCTTTTCTATTGTTCAGATACCGTGGCGTCTTGCACCACGCCTGCTACTGCGCCAGCGTAGCGCCAACGTAAAACCTCAATAAAAACACCCTGCCGCTTGCCGCTCAGTCCTTCTGGACTGGCGCGTCCCCTTGCGACAGCCCCGTCACGGCCGGAGCGACAGCGGGTGCCGGCATGACAGGCGGCACCGCCGGCGCACCAAACAGCTGCGGCTGCGACGGTGCCTGGCCTGGCAGCGCACTATCCGGCTGTACTTGCCGGCTTAGCACCACATTCAGCTCGCTACCATCCGGCTGGCGCAGTACAACCCCGCCCCCGTTTACCCGCAGCAACAACCAGCCACCGGGCGTTTTGTCACCGGCGCGCACGGCAATTTTCTGGCCATTTTCCAGCAAAATGGCGAAGTCCTGGCGCGAGCCCTGCCCCCCGCCGAGTACACCCAGCACCGTTACCGGCGGCGCCGCCTGGCTAGCCGTAGCGTCTTGCAGCACACCAAACCAGGACTGCTGCGCTACAGCACCGGCAGCGGCCAGCGGCTGCGGCGGTGCCAGCACGCGCATGCTTGGTGAAGCCGGCAGCAGCCCCAACAAGGTGGCAAACAGCCACCAGCAGGCAAACAGTGCCGCCAGCAGCGGCAGTAGCACTGGCAGGCGCGCAACCTGGCGCAAGGCACGTTGTGGCGTGGGCATAAACGGAATTTACCGAAAACAAACAAAGGTGGAAGAGTAATGAAGACAGCATGGATGGGCAAGTATCCTACACTGGCCGCATTGCCAGCATATGAAAAGCCCCCTTTCATTTGAAAGGGGGCTTCGCTTCAGCAAGGTCGTCCGGCTTAGAACAGCGCGGCATCCAATGCCAGTACGCTATCGGCGCCATTCACAATCGCGGCGGCCAGGCCACCGGTTTGCGGCAGCAGATGCTCGGCGTAGAAACGCGCGGTCACTTGCTTGGCGGCCAGGAAGTCGGCGTCGGCGCCTTCATCGCCCTGCTGCTCTTTGGCGATCAGCGCGGCGCGGCCCATCATCCAGCCACCCAGCGTGATGCCCATCAGCTTGAGGAACGGTACCGAACCGGCTGCGGCCAACGCGGGCTGGCTGCCGAATGTGCCAACAACGAAGTCCACGCAGCGTTCAGCATCTTTCGCGGAGGCTTCAAGGTTGGCCGCAATGCTGTCGAAACCGGCTGCTGCCAGCTTGGCCACGGTGCTGCGTACTTCTTCCAGCAGCCAGCGCGCGGTGGCACCGTTTTCACTGGCGGTCTTGCGGCCGATCAGGTCCAGCGCCTGGATGCCGGTAGTGCCTTCGTAGATGGCGGTAATGCGCGCGTCGCGGCAGTACTGCGCTACGCCGGTTTCCTCGATGTAGCCCATGCCACCGTGGATCTGCATGCCCAGGCTGGTGATCTCGTTGGCCTGCTCGGTGTTCCAGCCCTTCACGATAGGAATCAGGAAATTCACCAGCGCCTGGTTGCGAGCCACTTCACTGGCCACCGGGTGACGGGCGGCGCGGTCGAGCGCGGCGGCGGCGTAGAAAGCCAGCGCGCGTTGCGCCTCGATCTGCGCACGCATGGTCATCAACATGCGGCGTACATCAGGGTGCTGGATGATGGCCACACCAGCCGGGTCCGGGCTGCCCACGGCACGGCTTTGCACGCGGTCGCGCGCGTATTCCACCGCCTTCTGGTAAGCACGCTCGGATACCGCCATGCCTTCGATGCCTACGCCCAAGCGGGCGTGGTTCATCATGGTGAACATATAGCCCAGGCCCTTGTTGGCCTCGCCCACCAGATAGCCGATGGCGCCACCTTCGTCGCCAAAGCTCATCACAGCCGTAGGGCTGCCGTGGATGCCCAGCTTGTGCTCCAGCGATACGCAGCGCACGTCATTGCGCGCACCCAGGCTGCCGTCGGCATTCACCATGAACTTGGGCACGATAAATAGCGAGATGCCCTTCACGCCGGCCGGGGCGTCGGGCAGACGGGCCAGCACCAGGTGGACGATGTTGTCCGCCATGTCGTGCTCGCCCCAGGTAATGAAGATTTTCTGGCCGCTGATCTTGTAGCTGCCATCGCCTACCGGGATAGCCTTGCTGCGCACCTGCGCCAGGTCGGAGCCGGCTTGCGGCTCGGTCAGGTTCATGGTGCCGGTCCACTCGCCGGTGGACATGCGCGGCAGGTAGATGGCTTTGAGCTCGTCGGAGGCATGATGGTTGATCGCCTCGATGGCGCCCAGCGTCAGCATCGGCGCCAGAGAAAACGCTAGGTTGGCCGAACACCACATTTCTTCTGCGGCCAACGCTACCAGCGCCGGCAAGCCTTGCCCGCCAAACTCGGCCGGAGCACGCAAGCCCACCCAACCGGCTTCCACGTATTGCTGCCACGCTTCCTTGAAGCCTTCGGCGGCGGTAACGGTGAAATCCGGCGACCATTTGGCGCCTTTATCGCCCTGCTTGTTGATCGGCGCCAGTACGCCTTCGGCAAACTTGGCGCCCTCTTCCAGAATGGCGTCGACCAGCTCCACCGAGCAGTCTTCGTAGCCTGGCAGGCTGCACACGGCGGGCAGCTCGGCCAGCTCGTTCAGGGCAAAACGGATTTCCTTGGCGGGTGCCTTGTAGATCATAAAATTACTCCTCGATTAACTCGTCATCGTGCAAAAAAACCGGTCACCGATCCGGCTGATGGCAAGCCCACGCTGCGGGCAGCGTGCATTTCCCCAGACGAACCGGTAAACCGGCTTTCTTGTATGGCGTGGCACCGTAGCGCCACGCCTTGTTTTATTGATACTGCTTGGTACTGCGTCTTACTTGGACAGCTCGGCCATCAGCTCCGGTACCACGGTGAACAGGTCACCGACGATGCCGTAGTCGGCCACCTGGAAGATCGGCGCTTCTTCATCCTTGTTGATCGCTACGATCACTTTGGAATCTTTCATGCCGGCCAGGTGCT
Organism: Vogesella sp. XCS3; assembly: GCF_020616155.1. Taxonomy (NCBI): domain Bacteria; kingdom Pseudomonadati; phylum Pseudomonadota; class Betaproteobacteria; order Neisseriales; family Chromobacteriaceae; genus Vogesella; species Vogesella sp. XCS3. The sequence continues at coordinate 2,030,420 of NZ_CP085530.1, forward strand.
GGATGGCACCGGAAATGCCCACCGCTACGTACAGCTGCGGGGCGACGACTTTGCCGGTCTGGCCTACCTGGTAGTCGTTTGGCGCGTAGCCGGCATCGACTGCAGCGCGCGAGGCACCGACGGCTGCGCCCAGCTTGTCGGCCAGCGGCTCGATCACGGCTTTGAACTGCACATCGGAACCCAGCGCACGACCGCCGGATACGATGATCTTGGCGGCGCCCAGCTCAGGGCGGTCGGACTTGGTGAGCTCCTGGCTGACAAAAGACGACAGGGTCGCGTCTGCAGCGGCAGCGATGCTTTCCACGTTGGCCGCACCACCTTGTGCCGCCGCTTCAAAAGCAGTGGTACGCACGGTGATCACCTTGATGGCGTCGGCAGATTGCACAGTTGCCAGCACGTTACCGGCGTACACCGGGCGCACGAAGGTATCAGCAGACTCTACGGCGATGATGTCCGAGATCTGGGCTACGTCCAGCAGCGCGGCGACGCGCGGCAGCAGGTTCTTGCCGTAGGAGGTAGCCGGGGCCAGCACGTGGCTGTAAGCGGAAGCCAGGCCCACCACCAGCGGCGCCAGGTTTTCGGCCAGGCCATGCGCGTAGGCTGCGCTGTCGGCCAGCAGTACCTTGGCCACACCGGCAACGGCCTTGGCAGCGTCGGCAGCAGCGCCAGCGTTGTGGCCGGCCACCAGTACGTGTACCTCGCCCAGCTTGGCCGCGGCGGTAACGGTATTGAGGGTGCCTGCTTTCAGGCTCTGGTTGTCGTGTTCAGCGATAACGAGAATAGCCATGGCTTACAGCACCTTTGCGTCGTTTTTCAGTTTGGCTACCAGTTCGGCAGCATTGGCAACCTTGATACCGGCAGAGCGCTTGGCTGGCTCGGCCACTTTCAGGGTTTTCAGGCGCGGGGTCACGTCAACGCCCAGGTCGGCCGGGGTGGTTTTATCCAGCGGCTTTTTCTTGGCGGCCATGATGTTAGGCAGCTTGACGTAGCGCGGCTCGTTCAGGCGCAGGTCGGTAGTGACCACGGCTGGCAGGCGCAGCTTGATGGTTTCCAGGCCGCCATCCACTTCACGGGTAACGTCGATGGTTTCTGCAGCTACGTCCACCTTGGAAGCAAACGTACCCTGGCCCCAGCCCAGCAGGGCGGCGGCCATCTGGCCGGTCTGGTTGGCGTCGTCGTCGATAGCCTGTTTGCCCACGATCAGCAGCTGTGGCTGCTCTTTGTCGGCCACGGCTTTCAGCAGCTTGGCTACGGCCAAGGGCTGCAGCTCGGCGTCGGTTTCCACCAGAATGGCACGATCAGCACCCATGGCCAGCGCAGTACGCAGGGTTTCTTCACACTGCTTCACACCCATGGACACCACCACGATTTCGGAAACCTTGCCGGCTTCTTTCAGGCGCACAGCCTCTTCCACGGCGATTTCGTCAAACGGGTTCATCGACATCTTGACGTTGGCCACATCCACATCCGTGCCATCGGCCTTGACGCGCACTTTCACGTTGTAATCGACAACGCGTTTCACAGCGACTAGAGCTTTCATATTCCTCCAGCAGACTCTTCAGGTTTCAACGACTCGCCGACGCAGCAGCAGGCGCTTGTTCGTGCTAGCACCACACTTTAATCAAACGAGCGTTTAATTGGTAGACTGACGACAATAAAAATGCAGTACAACAGGGGTGTGCAGATATTACGCCATTTCCCCGTAATTTGCATTTGGGGCAAAGCGTGTCAGAATGCAGCGCAACATTGAGCATGTCATAAGCAGAAAAACAGGCAGGAACACCGCACAAGCAGTGCCGGCAGTGGGCTGGCGCTGTAAACAGCCGCCCGCAGAGGAGTTTTCATGACAGTTTATTTCGAAGACATCAAACTTGGCGACACCGCCGAGTACGCCAAAACCATTACGGAAGCCGACATTCTGATGTTCAGCGCGGTATCCGGTGACGACAACCCGGTGCACATCAACCAGGAGTACGCCGAAGGCTCGATGTTCCAGACCCGCATCGCCCACGGCATGCTCACTGCCAGCCTGATCTCCACCGTAGTCGGCACCCGCTTGCCGGGTAACGGCACCATTTACCTGTCGCAATCCACCCGTTTCAAAGCGCCCGTAAAAATCGGCGAAACCGTGACGGCCCGCGTGACCGTGACCGAGCTGGATCCGGCGAAAAAACGCGTGAAGTTTGCTACCGTCTGCCTGGTAAAAGGCAAAGCCATTCTGGAAGGCGAATCGCTGGTGATCGCCCCGTCGCGCGAAGCCTGACATGGGTAGCCTGCAGCTTATCCCGCTGACAGATGACACGGGCCAGATCATCGAGCCCGAGCTGCTGCAACGCGCAGCCGCGCTACACAGGCAGCTGCGCCCGATGTTGCCGGAAGATAGCGCGGCCTATCTGGCCAAGATGCAGCGCGTCTGCCGCTACGGCGCACGCCTGGTACTGGCATGCAACGAGCAGGGCCAGCCTGTGGGACTGGCGCTATACCGCCTGTACGAAAACACCTACGAAGACCTGCGGCTGTATGTCGACGACCTAGTCACCGACGAAGCAGCCCGCTCGCAAGGCGTGGGCAGCCAGTTGATTGCCTGGTGCGAGGCGCACGCCCGCGCAGCCGGCTGCGGCTATATCGTGCTGGACTCTGGCACCTGGCGTACCCAGGCGCACAAGCTGTACTTCCGTCTGGGCTTTGTGATTTCCTCGTTCCACTTCACCAAAGCCCTGTAATACCCAGGTTGGCCGCGTGCGGCCAACCTTATCCCGCCGCGGCCTTGCTGTGTTGCTGCTGCAGCGCCCACTGTACCGACTCGCGCAATACCTCATCCTCCGCCTGGCACTGCTGTTGCAGCGCGGCAACAATGTCTATGGCGTACGGGGCATTCCCCAGCGCAATGGCAATATTGGACAGCCACTTACTGTACCCGATGCGATAAATCGGGCTACCGGCCATGCGCTGCTGGAAATCCTGCTCGCGCCAGGCAAACAGCGCCAGCAAACTGATAGCGTCCAGGCCATGGCGTACGGCAAAGTCAGCCTCGGCTGTCGGCACAGCAAAGCGGTTCCAAGGGCATACCAGCTGGCAATCGTCACAGCCATAAATGCGGTTGCCAATGAGCGGGCGAAGCGGCTCGGGGATGGCCCCTTTGAGCTCGATGGTGAGGTAAGAAATACAGCGCCGCGCGTCCACGGTATACGGTGCCACAATCGCCCCGGTGGGGCAGGCGTCCAGACAGCGGGTACAGCTGCCGCAGTGCCCTTCCTCCGCGGGATCTTCCGGCAGAGGCAAATTGGTCAGGATTTCGCCCAGGAAAAACAGCGAACCCTGCTTTTTGTTAAGTAGCAGGGTGTGCTTGCCGCGCCAACCCTGCCCGGCTTGCGCCGCCAGGGCCACCTCGGCTAGCGGAGCACTATCGGTAAACACACGAAACTGGTGCTCGGGCACGGCCGCACTGATCTGCTCGGCCAGCTTTTGCAGCCGGTTGCGCAGCACTTTGTGATAGTCACGCCCCAAGGCGTAGCGTGATATGTAAGCCTGATCTGGCTGCTGCAGTACCACCTCGGCATCGGCTGCGCTTTGCGGCCAGTAGTGCATACGCAAGCTGATCACACGCAGCGTACCCGGCACCAGCTCGGCTGGGCGCACCCGCAGTGCACCATGACGTGCCATGTAGTCCATCTCGCCGTGATAAGCTGCGGCCAACCAGCTGGCAAGGCGCTGCTCGGCCTCGGGTGGCAACGCCGCCTGCGTGATGCGTGCCTCGGCAAAGCCCAGGCCCTGCGCCCACTGCTTGATTTGGCTGGCCAAATGGCGATAATTCTCGTTTTTACAGGATATTCCACTCATGGCAACGGATGATACCAGTGTCAGCGCCGGCTACCTTGCCGATGAAGCCGCGACTTTGCAGCTGGGTAGTCAGCTGGCCAGCGCTTTGCAAGGCGGGCTGCAACTACAGCTGGATGGCAACCTCGGCGCGGGCAAAACCACGTTCACGCGCGGCCTGTTGCAGGGCCTGGGCTACAGCGGGCGGGTAAAAAGCCCGACCTATACCTTGGTAGAGAGCTATCCGCTACCCACGCTCACTTTGCACCATTTCGACCTGTACCGTTTTAATGACCCGGAAGAATGGTACGACGCCGGCTTTGCCGACTACTTTGCCAACGATACCGTCTGCGTTATCGAATGGCCTGACAAAGCCGCGGGAGTATTGCCCCAGCCCGATCTGGTACTGAAACTTAGTGTAGATGGCGATGGTCGCAACTATCGCCTTCATGCCCACAGTGAAACAGGACACGTATGTCTCAAGCGCTTCATGACGCACTGCGCCGCAAGCTGATCGGCGCGGCTGCGGCCACTTTTCTGCTCACAGTCAGCCGTGCGGGCCTGGCCGCCAGCAGCCAGATCGTTGCCGTACGGGTGTGGCCGTCATCCACCTATACCCGCCTGACTATCGAAGCCGGTAGCGAGATCCGCTACAAGCACTTTGCCTTGGCCAACCCGAACCGTCTGGTGATCGACCTGGAAGACGTGCAGCTCACCGGTGTACTGCAAGAAATCAGCGGCCAGATTCAGTCCGCAGACCCGTTTATCCGTACCGCACGCGCCGGCCAGTTCAATAGCAACACCGTGCGTCTGGTACTGGATCTGCGCAACGAAGTGAAGCCGCAAATTTTCTCGCTCAAACCGGTAGGCGAATACCAGCATCGCCTGGTAGTAGACCTGTACCCGGCCAACGCGCAGCAGGACGACCCGCTATTGGCACTGCTGCAGGACTACAACAAAGGCCAACTGGACAACAACGCCCCACGCGGTAATAAAGGTAAAACCGACCCGGCACGCCCGGTGGTCATCATGATCGACCCTGGCCACGGTGGCGAAGACCCTGGTGCGGTAGGCCCCAGCGGTACGCGCGAAAAAGACGTAGTGCTGCGTATTAGCCGCCAGCTGAAAAAGCTGGTGGACGCCGAAAAGAATATGAAGGCCTATCTGACGCGCGACGAAGACGTATTCCTGCCGCTGGGCGTACGCGTGGCCAAAGCGCGCAAAATCGGTGCAGACCTGTTTATCTCGGTACACGCTGATGCAGTAGATAACCGCACCGCACGTGGCTCGTCGGTGTTTGCACTGTCCGAAAACGGCGCTACCAGTACCATGGCGCGCCTGCTGGCCAAAACGCAGAACGACGCCGACATGATTGGCGGGGTCAAGATTGCCGGCAAGGACAAGTACCTGGCGCACACCCTGTTCGACCTGACCCAGACGGCCACCATCAACGACAGCCTGAAGCTGGGCAAAGCCGTACTGGGCAAAATGGGCGGCCTGAACAAGCTGCACAAGGAAAAAGTAGAGCAAGCCGGTTTCGCGGTACTGAAAGCGCCGGATATTCCGTCCATCCTGGTGGAAACCGCCTTCATCAGCCACCCGGAAGAAGAGCGCAAGCTGGTCGACCCCGCATTCCAGCAAGATATGGCCGAGGCCATCATGTCGGGCGTGCGCACCTACTTTGCCCAAGGCGCGGTGATTGCACGTACCTGAAGGTTGGCCGCAGCCGGCCTGCCATGAAAAAAGCGCTGCCTTGGCAGCGCTTTTTACTTAACGGCGTCCCGCAGCTTAGAGCGAGTCCAGTTCTTTCATCGGGTCATCGCCAGACACTGGCACGCGGTACTCTTCGTTGGCCCACTGGCCCAGATCGATCAAACGACAGCGTTCACTGCAAAAAGGGCGGTACGGGCTTTGCGGCCCCCACGGCACTGCTGCCTTGCACTGCGGGCAGGCGACGGTACGTGTTGTTGTCATGGTCAGAACTTGCAATAGGTCAGAGAGAAATCCACGTCATCCTCTACCTGGCGCGAGCGTACTTCGCCGGTAGCCGCGTGGATAAAGCGTACATTGATGGCGTATTTGTTGGCAGAGACTTCCGGCACGATCTGCAAGCTACTGTCGAAACCGACACGAATCAGCTGCACGACCTTGCCACCGGACATCTGCTGAAAAGCGCCACGCCGCGCGGTGTACTGGTGGGTTTTACCGCTATCACGCAGCAATTTCAGCAGGATGTTGGCCGCCCAGGCAGTGGGCATCAGCGGCGCAGCCCAGCGCTGCAGGTCGGCCCTGCGCTGCTCGCTATCGTGCTGTAGCCACAGGTGATACGACGGCAAATCATACTGGCAGGTACCACCCGGAATCACCGAGCGCTGTTTGATAGCCATCAGCCATTCATTCTCGCGCAGGTGCTGGCCAAACTTGCCGGTGATATCCAGCAGGCTCGCCATGGTGCGCTCGATTTCCTCCTGCTGTGACTCCAGCGCGTCCTGCTGTACTACCGGGTTGTCGCGTAGCGACTCCAGGTTCAGCTTTTGACGCTCCAGCTCTTGCAGCAAGTCGGACTTCAATTCGGTACGCCCGGCGGCTTCCAGTACCTCGAACAGCGACATCAGCGCAGCATGGTGCGAATAGCTCTCCTGCTGGGCAATGAAAAACACCAGACGCTGGTATACCTGCTCCAGTCGAAGCAAAGTACGAGTACGTTCTACTAGGGGAAACTCGAAACTGGTCACAGCAGCTGTCCGTTGATTAGATGTCATGCCGGATCGGCAATGCCAAAGCAGGCTAGATAATAACGGTGTTTGGCAGCAACTAGAAGCGCCAGCGCTGCCAGATCGCCATCATTAGGCAAAACATCATCCGCCAGTGACAAACGCTGCTCACGGCTCATCTGCGCAGCAATGATGGCGCGTACCTGCTCCTCTGCCATGCCGTTACGCGCCATTACCCGCTCAATCTGCGTGGCGGGGGCGCAATCCACGAGCAAACTACGCGAGATGACCTGTTGGTAACGCTGGCTTTCAAACAGCAAAGGCACCGCCAACAAGCAATAAGGCGCGGATAGCGCCGCCAGTTGGCGCAGGCTCTCCGCATGAATCATCGGGTGCAGAATACCCTCCAGCACCTGCCGCTGTGCTGGCTCGGCAAATACCAGCGCCCGCATCGCCGCGCGGTCCATCGCACCATCGGCCTGCTGCATGCCGGCGCCGAACGCCGCAACAATCGCCGGCATGGCCGCGCCACCCGGCGCGGTCAACGCATGGGCAACGGTATCGGTATCCACACAGGGGATACCATAGCCCGCAAAAAGCTTGGCTACGGCACTCTTGCCGCAACCTATGCCGCCGGTCAGCCCCACGACCGGGCTAGGCACCGGTATACCAAGCCACAATCGGCTTGCCCCAGACAAACGCAATCATGCCCGCCGCGGCCAGATAGGGGCCAAACGGCATCGCCTGGCCACGATCGTGGCAGCGTAAAGCCACCATCAGCAAGCCAACCACAGCGCCTACCAGCGAAGAGAGCAGCACCACTAGCGGCAGCATGCTCCAACCCAGCCAGGCACCCAATGCGGCCAACAGCTTGAAGTCGCCATAGCCCATGCCCTCTTTACCGGTAGCCAGCTTGAACAGCCAGTAAATGCTCCACAGGGTCAGATACCCTGCCATGGCACCGACCACCGCATCAGCCAAAGGAACCGTGACGCCAAGCAGGCTAAACAGTAGACCAGCCCACAGCAGTAGTAGCGTCAGGTCATCGGGTAGCAATTGTGTCTTGGCATCGATCAGCGCCAGCGCCAGCAGCAGCATGCTGAAAAAACATGCGGCCAACCATGGCCAGCCCAGCCCCAGCTGCGCGGCAAAAGCAGCAAATGCCACACCGGCGACCAGCTCTACCAGCGGGTAGCGCCACGCAATGGCGCCACCACAGCTGGCACAACGCCCGCGCTGCCACAGATAGCTGAGCACCGGGATGTTTTGCCAGGCCCGGATAGGAGCATGGCAGTGCACACAAGCGGATGGGGGGTAAAAAAGATTGTAGTTGGCCGCAGGCTGCGGCTCCTGCCCCTGCAACACCGCACACTCTTGCTGCCACTGCTGCTCCAGCATCAATGGCAAGCGGTGTATCAGCACATTCAGAAAGCTGCCCACCAGCAAACCCAACACCAGCGCGAAACCGACCTGCCACGCTGCGGGCAATAACATCAATTCGTCCAGCATTAGCCCACCACCTGACCCATCTTGAAGATCGGCATATACATTGCCACCACCAGGCCACCAATCAGCACACCCAGAATCACCATGATCATCGGCTCCAGCAGGCTGGAAAGTGCGGCGACGGCGTTATCGACTTCTTCTTCGTAGAAGTCCGCCACTTTGTCCAGCATGTCATCCAGCGCGCCGGATTCCTCGCCGATCGCCGTCATCTGCAGCACCATATTGGGGAACAGATTACTGCGCTGCATGGAAAAGTTCAGCGTGGAGCCGGCACTGACATCGGCCTGGATAATCTTGGTTGCGTCAGCATAGACCTGGTTGCCCGCAGCGCCAGCCACCGAGTCTAGCGCCTCGACCAAAGGCACACCGGCGGTAAACAGCGTAGACAAGGTCCGTGACCAGCGGGCAATCGTGGCCTTTCGTACGATGTCGCCAATAATCGGTACACGCAGCAGCAAGCGGTCCGCACCTACCTGCATGGCGGGCGAACGCTTGTACACCGTCACCAGCCCCCAGATAGTGCCGCCGATACCACCAAAAATCAGCCACCAATACTCGACAAACAAATCAGACAGCCAGATCACCAGCTGGGTAGGCCCTGGTAAGTCGGCACCAAAACTGGAGAACAGTTCTTTAAACGCGGGGATAACATAGATCAGGATCACCGCCGTGATTACAAAGGCAGTAACGATAATTGCCGACGGGTAAATCATCGCCGACTTGATCTTGCCCTTGATCGCGATGATCTTTTCCTTGTAAGTCGCCAGCTTGTCCAGCAGCGAATCCAGCACACCGCCGGTTTCACCGGCCGCGATCAGATTGCAAAACAGGCTGTCGAAATACACCGGATATTTGCGAAAGGCATCAGCCAGGTTGCTACCGGTTTCCACCTCGGAACGCACATCCAGCAGGATTTTGGTAAAGGCCGCATTGCTATGGCCTTTGGCACTGATGTCAAACGCCTGCAACAGCGGCACGCCCGCTTTCATCATGGTGGCCAGTTGCCGCGTAAACAGCGCCACGTCCCGCTCAGTAATGCGCTTGCCAAAACCAGCACGCTTCTTGCTGACCTTGGTGGCGTTGATGCCTTGGCGGCGTAGCTGTGCCTTGGCCACCGTCTCGGACTCGGCACGAATCTCGCCACGGATGATCTTGCCTGTCTTGTCCTTACCCTCCCAGTTCCAGATCGCCGAGGAGGGCTTCTTCAGTGCAGCTTCCGCCATAATGCCGGGTTACTTTCTTTATTCGTTGGTAACGGCTTCAATTTCGGTCAACGAGGTAACGCCCCGCTTTACCTTCAACAAACCAGAGTGACGCAGATCCACCATGCCCTCTTTCTTGGCAAGGTCGGCAATGTCTATCGCGTTACCGTCCGACATGATCAAACGCACCATGGCATCAGTAATAGGCATTACCTCATAAATACCGGTACGGCCTTTATAGCCGGAACCACGGCATTCGTCGCACCCCACCGGGCCATAAGGCTGCCAGCTACCGTCCAGTTCTTCTTCGGCAAAGCCAGCACGCAGTAGCGCCTCATGCGGGATATCCACCGGCTTTTTGCAGTGGTTACACAGCTTGCGCGCCAGACGCTGCGCCATGATCAGCAGCACCGAGCTGGCAATGTTGAACGGTGCTACGCCCATATTCAACAAACGGGTCAGCGTCGCTGGTGCATTATTGGTGTGCAGCGTAGAAAACACCATGTGGCCGGTCTGGGCTGCCTTGATAGAAATATCCGCGGTCTCGAAGTCGCGAATCTCACCCACCATGATCACGTCCGGATCCTGACGCAGAAACGAACGCAAAGCCGAGGCAAACGTCAGGCCCGCACGCTCGTTGACGTTAACCTGGTTGATGCCCGGCAAGTTGATTTCCACCGGGTCTTCCGCGGTAGAAATATTGGTATCCGGTTTATTCAGGATATTCAGGCAGGTGTACAAGGAAACCGTTTTACCGCTACCGGTGGGCCCGGTTACCAGCACCATGCCATACGGCCGCTCAATGGCTCGTAGTAACAGTGCCTTCTGGCTGGGTTCAAACCCTAGTTGTTCGATATCCAGCGAGGCGGCAGACGCATCCAGGATACGCATCACGATTTTCTCGCCATATAGCGTAGGTAGCGTGCTGACCCGGAAGTCCACAGCCTTGGTACTGGATATTTTCAGTTTCAGGCGGCCATCCTGCGGCACACGCTTTTCCGAGATATCCATGCGCGAGACCACCTTGATTCGCGAGGCAATCTTTTCTTTGATCGATAATGGTGGCTGCACAATCTCTTTCAGATTGCCATCGATACGGTAGCGCACGCGGTAAAAGCGCTCGTACGGTTCGAAATGGATATCCGAGGCACCACCATTAATCGCATCCAGCAGGATCTTGTTTACAAACTTCACCACCGGCGCATCATCTACATCCGGCATGCCATCCGGTACCGCCTCGGTATCCGGGTCGGCGATTTCCAGCTCGCCAAACTCGTCCGCCGCCATACTGTTAAATGCGGCAACGGCGGCATTCTCGCTGTAGCGGCCAACCAGCTTGCCTAGCTTGTCGTCCTCGACCACCACCACATCTACAGTCAGACCAGTCTTGAAGGTAATGGCGTGAAACGCCGCAGTTTGTGTCGGATCAGACGTCCCGACAAACAAGCGCGTACCACGTTTATACAATGGCAATAAGCGCTTACCCGCCACCAATTCGTCGTCCACCACGCCTTTGGGGAGGCTGTCACTACTGACCGTAGACAAGTCCAGCAAAGGTAAACCAAACATGCTGCAGGCAAACTTGGCAATCGCCAGCGGCGTAAGCTTTTTGCTCAGCACCAATTGCTCTACGAATGAAATGCCAGATGCCTGGGCCTGACGCTGGATGCTTTCTGCGTCTTGCACCAACAGATGTTCGCTTTGCACCAAAGCACGACCGAGACCGGAAATCGAAGCAGCGTCCATAGACATCAGTACTTGAAAGTGAGTTAAGCCGATTATACGACCGAAGCCGTCAGGTATCAGCAAGCATTGTGTACTTTACTGCAAAGCCATGCCTTGTTCTGCAATAAAAAAAGGCTGCCGAAGCAGCCTTTTTGCATACTAATCGAAAAGATTCGATTAGAAGCTGTGTACCAGGTAAACAGCGGCAGTACGCTTCTTGTCGTTTTTGCCAGTTACAGTCTCGGACTGCTTCTGGAACTCAACGCCAGCGTTGGTGCGCTTGGACAGAGCGTAGTCTACGCTAGCCGAGAACACGTTGAAGCCGTCTTTCTGGGAAACGCCACCTTTTTTGCTGTCGTTCTGTTTCCAGTAGCCGACCATCGGAGTAACAGCACCCATTGCGTAGGTAGCGCTGATACCGTAGCCACGTTTTTTGGTCTGGTTTACGCCAGTGTTTGCTTTGGCATCGCCGTAACCGAAGTTCAGGCCAACATCACCCAGGGAAGCCTGAGCGGTGAACTGGTTGGTTTTGTCGGTAACACCAGCAACAGTACCGTTCTTTTTGGAAGTACCGGAGTAAATCAGGGTCACAGGACCAGCAGCGTAGCTAATGCCCAGGCCGCTGGAGTAGGAAGTGGCGTTAGCAGCAACAGCTTGGCCGGAACCTTCTTTCAGCTGTTGGGAGATCGCTACTTTCAGACCAGCAACTTCAGCGGAGTCAAAGCGGATGGAGTGAGCCAGACGTGCTTCGCCATCTTTGTAGGAACCGTCGCCGTGCAGACCGATTACGGTGAACACATCAGCGTTACCGGAGAAACCGGAGTTGGTTGGGTTGCTTACGTTACCGAAGCGAACTTGACCGAAGGAGCCTTTAACACCAACGAAAGTGTCACGACCGCCCCAGGCGTTGGTTTTTTCGTCGTAAGCAGGGTCGATACGGTTAGCAACTTGCCATACAGCTTTCAGGCCGTTACCCAGATCTTCGGAACCAGCGAACTTCACTTCACCGGCAGCGCGGTTCATGTCGTTAACGGAGCCAGCGGAACCAGTTTTGGTGTTTTGGATACCAACGCCAACAACGCCGGAGATAGTAACGTCAGCCATTGCAACAGCCGGCAGAGCAGCCAGAGTAGCCAGTACGATCAGCTTCTTCATGTGTGTTCCTTTCGAGGTCATGTACACTGCCCGATGAGTAGCCGGCACGTTTTGTGGGTGCCGGGCGGGCTGTCTTGACCACCGGTTAACCGGCGGTATCTGGACTGGAATATAAATGCACCGTTGCAAAAAAACAAAGCTTTAGTGCGGTTTTTTTGGTCACTGCAGTTTGTATACAACCAGAAAATACAAGGCAAGGCATTGTTTATTAAGGAAAAAGACTATTTTTCAACAGTTGTACACTAGCAACAGAAAACATGCCTACCACGCTAGCTGTTGCGTTTGCCACACAAGACCAATCAAACATGACTCTATCGAAATCACTAATCTGGTTCCGGCGCGACTTGCGCCTGGCCGATAATGCCGCGCTGTTCGAAGCCTGTACTCACGCTGACATGGTGTATGGCGTGTTTGTCTTTGACAGCACAATACTGGCACAGCTGCCGAGTGACGATGCGCGGCTGGGCTTTATCCACCACGCCGTTAACGAGCTCAAGCAGGCACTGCAAGCCCGCGGTGGCGACCTTCTGGTTTTGCACGGGGATCCCGCCACCCTAATCCCTGCTCAAGCGCACGCCCTAGGTTGCCAATCCGTATACGCGAATCGTGATTACGAGCCCTACGCCCGCAGCAGGGATGCACAAGTCGCCAGCCAGCTGGCGCAGCTCGGCAGTACATTGGTTTTGTGTAAGGATCAGGTCATTGTTGAGTGCGACGAGCTGCTCACCGGGCAAAACAAACCCTACACGGTGTTTACACCGTATATGCGCGCCTGGCGGAAACGCTTCCACGCCGGTTTAGTGCAACCTTACCCGGATACAGGAAAAGCATGCTGGGGCAAGCCTGACGCGGCCATCTCACCCATGCCCATGCTGGATGAATTAGGATTCGGCCCGTCATCGATCACCCCAGCGGCCAACCCCGGGCGTGATGCCGGGCTGGACTTGCTGACTCGCTTTACCCGCAAACTGCCGCATTACCATACCCTGCGCGACTTTCCTGGCGAACCCGGCGTATCCGGCCTGTCTGTTCACCTACGTTTTGGCACCGTATCGGTAAGAGAAGCCGTAGCCCTCGCCATTTCACAAGAAAACGAAGGCGCCAGCTGCTGGCTCAACGAACTGATCTGGCGCGAGTTCTACCAGCAATTGCTATGGCACTTTCCGCATGCGGCAACGGAAAGCTTCAAGCCTGCGTATCAGTCGCTGCAGTTTCCAGGGGAGCGCAGCTGGTTCGAAGCCTGGTGTGAAGGACGCACCGGCTACCCTATCGTGGATGCGGCAATGTGCCAGCTGAACCAGACCGGCTACATGCACAACCGACTACGCATGATTGTGGCCAGTTTTCTGGTGAAGGACTTGCTGATTGACTGGCGCTGGGGCGAGGCCTATTTTGCCGCCAAACTAATGGACTTTGATCTTGCGGCCAACAATGGTGGCTGGCAGTGGGCGGCCTCTACAGGCTGTGATGCGCAGCCTTACTTCCGTATCTTCAACCCGGTAAGCCAATCGGAAAAGTTTGACCCGGAAGGGAAGTTCATCCGGCGCTATCTGCCCCAGTTGGCCGCACTGGATAACAAGCAAATCCATGCCCCCTGGCTGGCCAAGCAGCTTCCCTTGGGCTTTATCCTGGGCGAAACATATCCGGAGCCCATCGTTGACCACGCCGTGCAACGGGAACGGGCACTGGCGCTGTTTGGCAAGCAAGATTAGCCATGGGCCTGCGCCAATCCATACACCTGAAACACGCTGCAGACTGGCTTATCGCATGAAAAAGCCCGGCATACGCCGGGCTATGTGCAGGACAGGTGTCTGCTTAGGGTTTTTTGGCGGCAGCAGGCGTAGCAGCATTTGCTGCAGCCTTGGCAGGTTTAGCTGCTTGCTGTGCCGTGGCGGGTGCTGCAGTGCTTGTTGCACCTTTGGCTGCGACTTTAGCTGCCGCAGCATTCGTGCTACCACTCACGGCCAGATCAGCTTTGAGCTTTTCTACCGTTTTCTCGCCGATGCCTGGCACATTCACCAGATCCGCCTGGCTTTTGAAAGGTCCATTTTTGGCTCGGTAGTCAATAATGGCCTTGGCTTTTACCGGGCCAATACCCTTCAGGGTTTCCAGCTCTTGCTGAGTCGCCGTGTTGATGTTCACCGCGGCCAGGGCGGCTACCGACATCAGCATGGCAAACAGGCCAATAATCCATTTCTTCATAACTACTCCTTATAGAAAGATGTGATTACGGCACAGATGCCTGCCGCTGACTCAATATGCCAAAAGCTCAATAGCGATGTAAAACAAACTCCAGCACTATCTTGCTACCGATATAGCCAAAAAGTAACAGTGCAAAACCCGCCAGCGTCCAGCGTATGGCCAAGCGGCCGCGCCAGCCATGCATCTTGCGGCCAACCAGCAAGCTGCCGAATACCAACCAGGATAAAAAGCCGAAAATGACTTTGTGGCTCAGCGGCACCGCACGACCAAACACCTCTTCAGCAAAAAACACACCGCTGGCCAGACTGCATGTCAGCAAGATAAAGCCCGTGCCCAGGGTCTGGAACATCAGGTTTTCCAGCACCAGCAACGGCGGCATCTGCCGGGCCAGGGCAAACCGCCGGTGATGCAAGGCGCCCTCCTGCACCAGCATCAGGACAGCCAGCATGGCACCGATCGCGAACAGACTGTACGCCAGCAGAGAGACGAGCAAATGCAGCATGAACGCCAGGTTATCGATGGCATACAACGTGTGGGGAATGGGCAAAACTTCTGCCATCAGGAGGCCTATGGCGGCTAAAGGCACCAAAAATATCTGCAAACCTTCCATACGGGCAAAGTAGCTGCCGGTCCAGAAAATCAGCAGCATGATCCAGCTCAGCAGGGACAGCACCGAACCAACCCCCAGACGGACGCCGCCATCGTGCAGCACCGGCATAGCCAGAATGGCGGCGTGCATTAGCAGGAGTATGCCCAGCAAGGAATGCTCGCTCACCGGCTGGCGCTGCCAGGAAGCCGCACCGCGCCAGTGCGCCAGGAAATGCCAGGACAGCCCCATATAACCGCAGGCCAGCAGAATTAGCAAAATGAAGAGGAATCCGCTCATGGAATGTGGGAGCTCAACGAACCGGAACCGGGTCGTGGTAAAATGAACGATTGCAGAAGTCTACACCAAGCCGAGAGCGCTTGGCAGACCATAAGGATATCCCATGCTTGACAACCTTACCTCACGCCTCACCAGTGCGCTGAAAACCTTGCGCGGTCAGGCACGGATCTCGGAAACGAATATACAGGATGCCCTGCGCGAAGTGCGCATGGCGCTGCTGGAGGCCGATGTCGCCCTGCCGGTGGTAAAAACCTTCATCAGCCAGGTGAAAGAACGGGCCCTAGGCCAAGAGGTTCTGGGCAGCCTGACCCCAAGCCAGGCGCTGATCGGCGTGGTGAATGAAGAGCTGGTCAAGCTGATGGGCGAGAAAAACGACGCCCTGAACCTGGCCGCCGTACCACCCGCCATTATCCTGATGGCCGGCCTGCAGGGCGCCGGTAAAACCACCACCGTCGGCAAGCTGTCCAAACTGCTGAAAGACACCCAGAAGAAAAAGATTCTGGTGGTGTCTGCCGACGTGTACCGCCCTGCTGCCATCGAGCAGCTGAAAACCCTGGCTGAACAAGTTGGGGTGGAGTGGTTCCCGTCTGCCGGCGACCAAAAACCGCTGGCCATTGCCCAGGCGGCGCTGGACTACGCCAAACGCCATTTCTTTGACGTGCTGATGGTGGATACCGCCGGCCGCTTGGCCATTGACGAAGCCATGATGGCTGAAATCAAGGAGCTGCACGCTTTCCTGAAACCGGTAGAAACCCTGTTTGTGGTAGATGCCATGCAGGGCCAGGATGCTGTCAACACGGCCCAGGCTTTCAACGAAGCGCTGCCACTGACCGGCGTAGTGCTGACCAAGATGGACGGCGACTCGCGCGGTGGTGCCGCGCTGTCGGTGCGTCATATCACGGGCAAACCGATCAAGTTTATCGGTGTAGGCGAGAAAATCAGCGGCCTGGAGCCCTTCCACCCAGACCGTCTGGCTAGCCGCATTCTGGGCATGGGCGATGTGCTATCGCTGATTGAAGACGTGCAAAAAGGCATAGACCAGGACGAAGCCGCCAAAATGGCGAAAAAGCTGAAATCCGGCAAAGGCTTCGACCTGGAAGACTTCAAGGCCCAGATGCAGCAAATGAAGAAAATGGGCGGCATGACCAGCCTGCTGGAAAAAATGCCAGGTGAAATCGGCCAGCTCGCCAAGGGCGTGCAGGGTGCCGAGGCTGAAAAATCCATGCGCCGCATCGAGGGCATCATCAACTCGATGACCATGGAAGAGCGCCGCAAGCCCGAGCTGATCAAAGCCAGCCGCAAACGCCGTATTGCCAACGGTTCCGGCGTGTCGGTACAAGAAGTAAACCGCTTGCTGGCCCAGTTCGAACAGACACAGAAAATGATGAAAGCCTTTTCCTCCAAAGGCGGCATCATGAAACTGATGAAGGGCATGAAAGGCATGCTACCTGGCATGTAATTGTGAGCAACGGGCGTCGTGTACGCCCGTTTTTCATGCGGATGTGAAGGGTGTTTGATGCAATACGATATCGTTGTCCTGACCGACCACGCCTTACTGCAGCAAGATGAAAACGATTGGTACAGCCGCCAGGTTCATCTGGAAGATGGTCTGGTAGCAAGCGCACTGGCAAAGCTAGGCCTGAAGGTTGGCCGCAAAGACTGGGCAGAATACGGCTATGACTGGGCACAATGCCGAGCCGCCGTGTTTCGTACTACCTGGGATTACTTTCACCGCTTTGACGAATTTGCCCCCTGGCTAGCCAAAGTCAGCCAGACCACCCGCCTTTTCAACGAGGCCGGGCTGATCCACTGGAACCTCGACAAGCATTATCTAGCCGACTTGCAACTAGCCGGTATCAATACCGTGCCTACCTGCTATATCGAAGTGGGCGATACCCGCACACTGTCACAAGCACTAACCCAGAGCGGCTGGCAAGAAGCCATCCTGAAACCGGTGATTTCCGGTGCCGCCCGCCATACCTACCGGCTACAAGCCGATGGTGCCGCCGCACTGGAGTGCACTTTTGCCGAGCTTATCCAGCAGGAAGCCATGATGCTGCAGCCGTTCCAGCACGACATCCTGACGCAAGGCGAGCTGTCACTGATGGTCATCGACGGCCAGTACACCCACGCCATACGCAAAACAGCCAAAGCGGGTGACTTCCGCGTGCAGGACGACCATGGCGGTACCGTGCACCGTTACGAGGCCAGCGCCGAGGAAATCCGCTTCGCCGAAGCTGCAGTGGCAGCCGTACCGTTTGATGTGCTGTACGCCCGGGTGGACATGGTGCGCGACAACCGCGGCCAACTTGCCATCATGGAGCTGGAAATGATTGAACCCGAGCTGTTCTTCCGGTTCAAACCGGAAGCAGCCGACCTACTGGCCGCGGGTATTGCGCGCCGGCTGGCCAACTGAGCCCGCACTGAAGATTTCTTTTTGAAGCAACCGGCCAGCCTGCGCTGGCCAGCAACCTGGAAGCACTGAGTGATGAACCTGACCACGCTGACCGCCCTTTCCCCGCTCGATGGCCGCTATTCCGGCCAAGCCGAACCGCTGCGCACCATCTTCTCCGAATACGGCCTGATGAAAGCCCGTATCAAGGTAGAGCTGGAGTGGCTGAAAATGCTGGCTGCCGAGCCGGGCATCGAGGAGGTAAAGCCGTTCTCTGACGCCACCATCCGCGAAATCGACGATGTCATCGCCAACTTCTCCATCCAGCACGGCGAAGAAGTCAAAGCCATCGAAGCACGCACCAACCACGACGTAAAAGCCATCGAGTACTGGCTGAAAGAGCGCCTGTCCGGCAACCCGGAAGTGATGGCTGCCAGCGAGTTCATCCACTTCGCTTGCACCTCGGAAGATATCAACAACCTCAGCCACGCCCTGATGCTGAAAACCGCGCGCAATACCGTGATGCTGCCGGCGCTGGACGAGGTGATCACCAAGCTGAGCCAGCTGGCACACGACCAGGCTGCCGTACCGATGATGTGCCGCACCCACGGCCAACCTGCCACCCCGTCCACCATGGGTAAAGAGCTGGCCAACGTGGTTTACCGCCTGAAGCGCCAGCGCGAGCAGCTGGTAAAACAGGAACTGCTGGGCAAAATCAACGGCGCCGTGGGCAACTACAACGCCCACATCGTGGCCTACCCGAACGTCGACTGGGAAAGCCTGGCAGGCCGTTTTGTCAGCGGCCTGGGTCTCACCTTCAACCCGTACACCATCCAGATCGAGCCGCACGACTACATGGCCGAGCTGTACCAGACCCTGAGCCGCGTGAATACCATCCTGATCGACCTGGACCGCGACATCTGGGGCTATATCTCGCTGGGTTACTTCAAGCAGAAGGTAAAAAAAGACGAAGTGGGCAGCTCCACTATGCCGCACAAGGTGAACCCGATCGACTTCGAAAACTCGGAAGGCAACTTCGGCCTGGCCAACGCCATCCTGCAGCATCTGGCAGAAAAGCTGCCGGTGTCCCGCTGGCAGCGTGACCTGACCGACTCCACCGTATTGCGCAATATGGGCGTGGGCTTTGGTTACACCCTGCTGGGCTTCAAGGCACTGATGAAAGGCCTGAACAAGCTGGAAATCAACCCGGCCATGCTGACATCCGACCTGGACGCCACCTGGGAGCTACTGGCCGAACCGATCCAGACCGTGATGCGCCGTTACGGCGTACCTAACCCGTACGAGCAGCTGAAAGAGCTGACCCGTGGCAAAGACGGTGTCACCCGTGACACCTTGGCAGCATTCATCAAAGGCCTGGAGATTCCAGAGGCAGAGAAAGTACGCCTGCTGGCGCTGAGCCCGGATAGCTACCTGGGTAAGGCAGAAGAGCTGGCTCGCCGCATCTGATGCCCCTGGCTGCCGCGCATGTCGTGGTAGCCACCAAAACACAAAACCCCTTTCAATATGAAAGGGGTTTTGCTTTTACATCGACAGTGCACAGAGTCGCGCGCGCATGAAAAAAGCCGTTAATCAAGGATTAACGGCTTTTTTTGAAACTTGGTTGCGGGAGCAGGATTTGAACCTACGACCTTCGGGTTATGAGCCCGACGAGCTACCAGACTGCTCCATCCCGCGACAGAGAGAACGCATAATAGACGATCCCTATAATAACGTCAAGCCTTTTTATACGTGCCAGGCCACCAAGCCAAAATACCATGTCGCCAGAATCACCAAACCAAACACAATGCGATACCAGGCAAAAATCTCATAGGTATGGTTGGCCACAAACTTGACCAAGGTACGCACTGCCAGCAAGGCACTCAGGAAGGCCGCCACAAAGCCGACGGCAAACATGGGGAAGTCGGCCATCGATAGCAGGTCGCGGTGCTTGTACAGGTCGTACACAGTCGCGGCAAACATGGTCGGCACAGCCAGAAAGAAGGAAAACTCGGCAGCTACTTTGCGATCCAGTCCAAAGAACATGCCGCCGATGATGGTAGCACCGGAACGGGAAGTACCCGGGATCATGGCAATCACTTGCGCCAGCCCCACCTTCAAGGCATCGCGGCCGCGAATATCATCCACCGTATGGATACGCGCTACCTGCTGACGACGCTCGGCAAAAAGAATCACCAAGCCACCGATGATCAGTGCGGTGGCGACGCTGATCGGGTTAAACAGATGCGCCTTGATCTGCTTGATAAACAGCAGCCCGATTACCGCCGCAGGCAGAAAAGCAATCAGCAAGTTGGCCGCAAAACGCTGCGCCTTGGCATCATGGGTAATGCCGGTGGCGAGCGAGACAAAACGTTCCCGGTACTGGAACAGCACCGCCAGAATGGCACCAAACTGGATAGCAATCTCGAAGACTTTGCCTTCGTTCTGGAAGTTGATCAGATCCCCGACCACAATCAGGTGGCCTGTACTGGATACCGGCAGAAACTCGGTCATCCCCTCGACAATACCCAAGAGCAGCGCCTTGGCGAGCAATAGAAAATCCACAGAGAACCTTTTGTACTTAAGTAAAGAAAACAGGCCGCCCATCACGGGGCGGCCTGCTATGTCACCGCAGCTTACTTGCCGCGCGCCTTGATGATCAGCTCATCAACAACCTGCAACAGGCGGGCAGGCTCGGCTGCCATGGTAGCGTACTTGCCGGCCACGACAATGGTAGGGGTACCCTGGATAGCATAGTCGCGGGTCATTTTACTAGCGCGGCCAACCTGGGCATTGATACCAAAAGATTTATACGTCTGCATGAAGGCCGTGACGTTCACGCCAGGCTGTGTTGCCAGCCACTTGCCCAGTGCAGCTTCGTCAGCCAGGTTGATCTTTTGCTCTACCATGGCCTTCAGTGCCGGGGCATGCAGCTTGTCCAGGGTCTTGGTGGCATTAAAGGTAGCAAACAGACGGGCCAGCGGCTCCATCTGCGCACCCCAGACAATCTGCTCACGACGGAAGCTTACATTGGCAGGCAGCTTTTTGGCCCAAGGCGCCAATACCGGCTCCAGATGGAAGCAATGTACGCAGTGATAAGAGAAGAACTCGATCACCTCCACTTTGCCAGGCGTCGCCACCGGTTGGGGCTTGGGCAGAACCGTGTAGTCTTTACCTTCCACAATCGCGGCATGGGCAAAGCCGGTAAGGGTAAACATCAGGGCAAGCAACCACTTCTTCATGACAGATCTTTCGTCTTATTTAGCAGGTAATTTTACAAGCGACGCGTCAACACCTTCCTGACGCAGGCGGGCCTTCAATGCATCGACATCTTCCTGACGCTCGAATGGCCCGATACGCACACGGTGTACCAAGCCTTTTTCGGGCAGGTTAAGCGACTGGATCTTGGCTTCCACCCCCATCAATGCCAGCTTGGCTTTCATATTGTCTGCATCGCTTTCCGACTGGAAAGCGCCGGCCTGCAAGAACAGGCGTGGCAGCGCTGGGGGCTGCGCCGCATCTGCCGGCTTGCCATCCTGCTGGATAGCTTCCTGCTGACCAGGAAGAATCTTGTAGAAATCAAAGCGCTGCCCGTCCGCATCCGCCGGCGCTGGCTTTGCTGGTACCGCAGCAACAGGTGCCGAGGCCGGCACCACAGCCGGCACCGCTACCGGCGCGGGCACAGGTACCGGTGCAGCCGTAGTGGCAAGCTTGGCACCCGGCTCAAGCAGCTCGGCAGCAGGCAAAGAGGCTTCCTCTTTGCCCTGCATCTTTTCGAGATTACTGAAAGGCGTAGAGGCACGATTCAGGTACATGGTCATGCCTACGGCAATACCCACACCGACAATTAGCCCTACCAGCACGCCAGTCATCAAACCACCACTACTCTTGCCAGCTGGCGCACTACGCCCCCCTGCTCGGGAGGTATGCTTCAAATCTCTGTTACTCATAAGCCCACTATATTAATTTTAATCTTGCCATGCTGTTTACTTGCCCGCGGCAAAGCCGGCCAACCCTCGCCGGAACTGTACCGCCTGCAGGATATGCTGGCGTGACACTTCCTGGCTTCCCGCCAGATCGGCCAGTGTGCGCGCCACACGCAATACGCGGTGATACGCACGGGCTGACAAATCCAGTTTTTCCAGTAGCTGATTGAGCTGCTGCTGCAAGACTGGCGACAAGGCACAGTGCAAAGCGAGCTCGGCAGCTTGCAAACTGGCATTGCTCTTGCCCTGACGCTGCCACTGACACTGCCGGGCGGCATCTACCCGCTCACGCACCCGCGCGCTAGACTCGCCAGCGGGTAACGTCTGCAACTCGTCAAGCGAGAGCGACCCGACTTCTACCATCAAATCAAACCTGTCCAGCAACGGACCCGACAGTTTACCCCGATAGCGCAAAACCTGCTCCGGCGTACAGCGGCAAGTGCGACGCGCATGCCCCAGGTAGCCACAAGGGCAAGGGTTCATGGCGGCCAACAGCTGGAACCTGGCCGGATAACACACCTGACGCGCGGCACGGGATATATGAATCTCTCCAGTCTCAAGAGGTTCCCGTAAGACCTCCAGCACTTTGCGGTCAAACTCGGGCAATTCATCCAGAAACAGTACGCCATGATGCGCCAGCGTGATCTCGCCCGGGCGCGGATCTGACCCGCCGCCCACCAACGCCACCGCGGAAGCGGTGTGATGCGGGTGCCGATAGGGCCTAACGCACCATAAACGCACATCAAAGCCTTGGCTGCCCAAAGACTGCACAGCAGCACTCTCTAGCGCCTCATCTTGGCTCATTGCCGGCAAAATGCCGGGCAAGCGTGCGGCCAACATGGACTTCCCCGTACCCGGAGGGCCCTGCATCAACAGGCTATGCCCACCGGCAGCGGCCACTTCCAATGCCAGCTTGGGCAAGCCCTGACCTTTCACCTCGTCCAGATCGGGATAAACCACCTGGCCTTGCCATCCCTCGGGATAAACGGTGCGTTCCAGCAGGCTGATGCCTGATAGATGTGCACAAACTTCTACCAAGCTATCCGCAGCATAGATCTCGACCCCCTGCACCAAGGACGCCTCTATTGCACTACTTCTGGGCAGGATAAAGCGCCTGCCACTACTACGTGCCGCCGCCACCATGGCCAATGCACCACGAACAGGCCTGAGCTCCCCGCCCAAACCAAGCTCACCGGCCAATTCGTAGCCGGACAACACATCTAGTGGCAGCTGGCCATCTGCGGCCAACAATGCCACAGCAATGGGTAAATCAAAACGGCCCGACTCTTTCGGTAAGTCGGCAGGCGCCAGATTCACCGTAATGCGACGGGCCGGAAAATCAAAACCGGACTGGATGATCGCAGCGCGCACCCGTTCGCGACTTTCCTTTACCTCGGTATCCGGCAACCCTACCAGGGTAAAGGCGGGCAGGCCGTTAGCCAGGTGCACTTCGACCGCCACCTCGGGTGCACTGATGCCGGCAAGCGCGCGGCTCAAGCAGACCGCGAGCGACATACAGATCTAGCTAGGGTCAGCCTGCGCATCCGTACTGGCCGGCGTGGCGCTTTGCGTTTCGAGCTGCACCAGACGGAGCTCCAGCTCGGTCAGCTGAGCCCGGGTTTGCGCCAGCACTTCCTGCTGGATATCAAACTCTTCACGCGTCACCAGATCCATACGGCTGAACGTTGCAGCCATCATGGCTTTCACGTTCTTTTCCAGATCTTTAGCCGGGCTGGCAGCGATGGTTTCGGAGATTTTATTGCTGATTTCGTCGAACAGTTTCTGACTGAGCATGATGACGCCTTGACTTTGGCATGATGAATGCAGGGCAGTTTAGCAAAAAGTGCCCTCCCCTGCATAAGCGCAGACGCACCATTACCGAGCAAGCCCATCTTAAAGCGTGCAACATAGCAAGAACGTATCGAATACAGAAATGGAAATTGCTGCAATTGATTGAAATATAAAGAAAATACAACTCTGGCACAGTTCATGCATAGGCAGATTTGTCACACTCACTCATTACTGAGCACCAAGGAGCCAACATGAAACTGGTCAGCGCCATTATCAAGCCCTTCAAGCTTGACGAAGTCCGTGAAGCCCTTTCCGCCATCGGCGTGCAAGGTATTACCGTTACCGAAGTGAAAGGTTTTGGCCGCCAGAAAGGCCACACAGAGTTATACCGTGGCGCAGAATATGTCGTGGACTTTCTACCGAAGGTCAAACTGGAAATTGCCATTAGTAACGAGCAGCTGGATCAAGTAGTTGAAGCCATCGAAACAGCCGCCCGTACCGGCAAAATCGGTGATGGCAAGATCTTCGTCTACGATCTGGAGCAAGTGGTTCGTATCCGTACCGGTGAAACTGGCGCCGACGCCGTTTAAGCCTCTGCTGAAAGGACAATAAAATGAGCAAGAAACTACTCTCGCTAGCAGCACTCGGCGCACTGTGTACAGCTTTTCCGGCGCTGGCCGATGGCGCGCCAACCCTAGTGGAAACCAAAGTCATCAGCGCGGGTGATACCGCCTGGATGATGACCTCCACCGCGCTGGTTCTGTTCATGACCATCCCTGGCCTGGCACTCTTCTACGCCGGCATGGTCCGCAAGAAAAACGTGCTGGCCACCCTGATGCAGAGCTTTGCTATCTGCGCGCTGATTACCGTGTTGTGGACCGTGGTGGGCTACAGCTTGGCATTCACCCCGGGCAACAGCCTGATTGGCGGCCTGGATCGCATCCTGCTGGACGGTATGCTGTACCTGAAAGATGAAGGCAAGCTGACCGTACACCCACTGGCTGGCACCATCCCGGAAGCCGTATTCATGATCTTCCAGATGACCTTTGCCATTATCACGCCAGCACTCATTACCGGTGCCTTTGCCGAACGCATGAAGTTTTCCACCATGCTGGTCTTCATGGCGCTGTGGTCTCTGCTGGTTTATGTACCGGTAGCGCACTGGGTATGGGCACCCGGCGGCTGGATGTTTGACCACGGCGTACTGGACTTTGCTGGTGGTACGGTTGTCCATATCAACGCGGGTATTGCCGGCCTGGTAGCCGCGCTGGTTCTGGGTAAACGCGTCGGTTTTGGCCGCGAAGCCATGCCCCCGCATAACCTGGTACTGACGCTGGTGGGCGCATCCATGCTGTGGGTTGGCTGGTTCGGCTTCAACGCCGGCTCCGCTGTAGCCGCTGATGGCCGCGCCGCCATGGCCATGGTCGTGACCCAAGTTGCTACCGGCATGGCCGCCCTGTCGTGGATGGCAGCCGAGTGGATCGCCAAAGGCAAGCCCTCGGTGCTGGGTATTGTGTCCGGTGCTGTTGCAGGCTTGGTAGCCATTACCCCGGCAGCGGGTTTTGTCGATGCCAAAGGTGCACTGGCAATTGGCTTGATCTCTGGTGCCGTGTGCTACTGGAGCGCAACCTCGCTGAAACACATGCTGAAGTACGACGACTCACTGGATGCTTTTGGTGTACACGGCGTAGGCGGCATCATCGGCGCACTGTTGACCGGTATCTTTGCAGTAAAAGAAATTGGTGGTGTGGAAGGCAATCTGATGACCCAGGCGGTAGGTGTAGGCGCTACCGTAGTGTATTGCGCCATCGTGACCTTTATCCTGCTGAAACTGCTGGATATGGTGATGGGTCTGCGTGTGAGCGAAGAAGAAGAGCGCGAAGGCCTGGACGTAGTACTCCATGGCGAGCGCGTAGAATAAGCAGCCTGGCCAAGCGTCGAACTTGGCCGCAAAATAAAACCGCCCGGGCTTACCGGGCGGTTTTTTCATGGGCGCACTGTTTAGCTGCGACGCCCTGGAAACGTGATGACCTTCGCCCCTTGCGGCGCAGCATCGGTAGCAGGCTC
Organism: Vogesella sp. XCS3; assembly: GCF_020616155.1. Taxonomy (NCBI): domain Bacteria; kingdom Pseudomonadati; phylum Pseudomonadota; class Betaproteobacteria; order Neisseriales; family Chromobacteriaceae; genus Vogesella; species Vogesella sp. XCS3. Next base: position 2,055,859 of record NZ_CP085530.1, read on the forward strand.
GGCCGGGGTAGCGGTCACCTCGGCAGCGACAGATGGGCGCACCGCCGTGTCTGCGAGCTTCTCCAGCTCAAAGCCCATACCTTCACCAGAGTCGCGTGAAAAGATGGACAGCACATTACCGACAGGCACCCAGATTTCACGCGAGATACCACCAAAGCGCGCCGAAAACGAAATCCAGTCATTTTCGATACTCAAGCCCTGCGTAGCACCGTAGCCAACATTGAGCACGATCTCGTTGTTCTTCACAAACTCCATCGGCACCTGCACATTCTCGTCGACCCACACCACCATATAAGGTGTCTGCCCCTGATCGGTGCACCACTGATGAATGGCACGAATCAGATAAGGCCTGGTACTGGCTGTCATGGGGAATTCCTCTGCTGGCAATATGAAAACAGGCCAGCCAGCTCTACGGCAGCAACCCTGCCATAAAGCCTAGCCGGCCTGCCTGGTAATGCTATTACTTGCGCATGGCCTTTTCTGCAGGCGTCAGCGAGTCGATAAACGACTGGCGCTGGAACAGGCGCTCGGCGTATTTCAGGATAGGCGCTGCGTTTTTACCCAGGTCAACACCATAGTGCTCCAGACGCCACATCAGTGGCGCAATGGCAACGTCGATCATGGAGAATTCGTCACCCAGCATGAACTTCTGCTTGGCGAAAATCGGCGCGATGGTTACCAGGCCATCACGAATAGCTTCGCGGGCTTTATTGGCTTCTTTGCCGCTAGCACCGTTTTCCAGCGTTTTTACGTGCACAAACAGCTCTTGCTCGAAACGGAACAGGAACAAACGGGCACGCGCGCGCATCACCGGGTCTGCCGGCATTAGCTGCGGGTGCGGGAAACGCTCGTCGATGTATTCGTTGATGATATTGGATTCATGAAGAATCAGGTCGCGTTCTACCAGCACCGGAACCTCGTTATACGGGTTCATCACGGCCAGATCTTCAGGCTTGTTGTGAATATCCACATCAATGATCTCGAAGTCCATGCCCTTCTCGAACAACACGATGCGACAGCGTTGGCTGAAAGGACAAGTACTACCAGAGTAAAGGGTCATCATGAGGCATTCATTCCTTAAACAGGCTTGTTGATCAAATAACGTGCAATTCTAGCACCTTTGACCCACCACTTTCCACAAAAGTTGCATAAGTCAATGAATAAAAAGAGAAATATCAAAAAACCAATCTGTAGAAAACAGGAAAAGCACACTCCGGCACGCGGAATACAAAAACCCCCTTCGCGAACGAAGGGGGTTTGGCTGGCAGCATCAAGCCGCCCCACTTGGCACATGGCTTAGTGGATGTCTTTCCAGTATTCCTTCTTCAGGAAATAGGCGAAAGGCAACAGCAGCAAGAACAGATACAGCAGTACGGTGTAACCCACCTGATGGCGCTTCACTTGTACCGGCTCACCGATATAAACCAGGAAGTTGGTCAGGTCGGCCATACGCTTGTCAAACTCGGCGGTATTAGCCTTGCCGTTTTCCAGCTTGGTCAGCGTGCCGGCATTCACCAGCTCCAGCTTGTGCTCTTCATGACCGTCTGCGCCTTTATGGGTACGCAGCTCTTGCTCACCTTGCCATTCCCACAGGATGTGCGGCATGCCCACCTTGTCGAATACCAGGTTGTTCCAGCCGGTTGGGCGGCTAGGGTCACGATAGAAGCCACGCAGGTAGCCGTACAGGTAGTCGGCACCACGCGAGCGCGCAATCACGGACAAGTCCGGGGGTGTTGCACCAAACCAGGCCTTGGCATCTTTCTTGTCCATGGCCACGTTCATTTGCTCGCCGATCTTGTCGGTAGCAAACATCAGGTTGGACTTGATCTGCTCTTCGGAAAGGCCAATGTCAGTCAGACGGTTATAGCGCATGGCGCTGGCCGAATGGCAGGACAGGCAGTAGTTCACAAAGGTCTGTGCGCCACGCTGCAAGCTTTCGGTATCCTGGATGTTGATTGGTGCTTTTTCGAGGGCAGGGCCTTCGGCAGAAGCAAACGCACCAACAGCAGGAACCATGAGGGCTACGGCGGCAACCAGTTGACGGATAGTCTTGTTCATAGTGCCCCCTCTATCAGATGAATTTTGCAAACAGGGTAGCGGCCACCAGCGTTACTGCCACCAGTACCACAAAGCGTACCTGGCGAGCTGGAGTGCTCATGGTCACACGGGTCGGAACCGGTGTAGTACCCACGTCGTTCTTGGTATAGAACGGCATGCCCAGGAAGAACGCAAAATAGATAAAGGAGAACAGCTGAGCCACGATGGTGCGCAGGTTGGTGGACGGCAGTGCACCCAGAATACCCAGACCGATAAAGGCGGTAATGAACAGGGTCAGCATGATCTTGAACTTAGGACCACGATAACGGATTGACTTCACCGGGGACTTATCCAGCCACGGCAGGAAGGCAATCAGCACTACGGCAGCACCCATTGCCAGCACGCCCCACACCTGGGTACCGGCAAACGACGGTACTGCGCGCAGAATCGCGTAGAACGGGGTGAAGTACCATACCGGCGCAATATGCGGCGGGGTCTTCAGCGGATCAGCCTGGTCGAAGTTCGGATGTTCAAGGAAGTAACCACCCATTTCCGGCGCAAAGAACACGATCGCGGAGAAGACAATCAGGAACACTGCCACACCCAGAACGTCTTTGACGGTGTAGTAAGGGTGGAACGGAATGCCATCCAGCGGCTTACCGTCTTCACCTTTCAGTTTTTTGATTTCCACGCCGTCAGGGTTGTTGGAACCCACTTCGTGCAGGGCGATCAGGTGGGCTACTACCAGAGCCAGCAGAATCAGCGGTACAGCAATTACGTGCAGGGCAAAGAAGCGGTTCAGCGTCGCATCGCCCACCACGAAGTCACCGCGGATGAATACCGACAGATCCGGGCCGATAACCGGGATGGAAGCAAACAGGTTAACAATCACCTGCGCCCCCCAGAACGACATCTGGCCCCACGGTAGCAGATAGCCCATGAAGGCTTCAGCCATCAGCACCAGGAAGATCAGGGTACCGAATACCCAGACCAGCTCGCGCGGCTGCTTGTAGGAACCGTAGATCACGCCACGGAACATATGCAGGTAAACCACGACAAAGAACATGGATGCGCCAGTGGAGTGCATGTAGCGGATGATCCAGCCACCTGCCACATCACGCATGATGTATTCCACCGAAGCAAACGCCACCGGGATGCCAGCGCCGTTCAGCGTGCCATCCGGCTTGTAGTTCATGGTCAGGAAAATACCGGTAACGATCTGGATCACCAGCACCAGCAGTGCCAGGGAGCCGAAGAAGTACCAGAAGTTAAAGTTTTTTGGGGCGTAGTACTCGGTGACGTGCTCTTTCATCATCGAGGACAGCGGGAAACGCTCATCCACCCAATTGAGGATTTTTTGGCCAGTGCTCATGTATTTTCCCCTCGCTTACTTGTCATCGCCGATCAGCAGCGTGGTATCGGTCAGGTACTTGTGCGGCGGGATTTCCATGTTCTTTGGCGCCGGCACACCGTTGTAGACACGGGCAGCCAAGTCAAACTTGGAGCCATGGCATGGACAGTAGAAACCGCCAACCCATTTCGGGCCCAGGTCGGCAGGCGCCAGGTCCGGACGGTGGGTCGGAGAACAGCCCAGGTGCGTACAGATACCCACGGCTACCAGTACTTCCGGCTTGATGGAGCGGGTCGCATTCTGGCAATACGCCGGTTGCTGCGGCGCTTCCGATTTCGGGTCCAGCAGATCGCCTTCGATAGTCGACAGGTTTTTCAGCTGCTCAGGTGTACGGGACAGAACCCATACCGGCTTGCCACGCCATTCGACGTTGATCTTCTGGCCCGGCTCCAGCTTGCTGATGTCCACTTCTACTGGCGCACCTGCAGCCTTGGCACGCTCAGAAGGTGCAAAGCTCATCAAAAACGGGACAGCCACACCGGCTGCCGCCACACCACCAACCGCGCTGGTGGCCACCGTCAGAAAACGACGGCGCCCCGCATCAACGTGTTGTTCACTCATTACAGTCATCCTCAAACGTGGAAACCGAGCTATAAACTTGAAACTTTACAATTCTACCCGATTCCATGAGGGAACTTGAAGCGCATATGCGACAAATCGCCTCATTGACAACAGGGGCTTAGTTTTCAAACCGGGTTAAAGAGATCGATAAATTGCACATCCAGGGCAAAATCATGCGCCAGCCACTCGCCTAGCGCCTTTACACCATAGCGTTCGGTGGCATGATGGCCCGCCGCGATGAAGCTTACGCCTGTTTCATTGGCCAAATGCTGATTTTGCTCAGACACTTCGCCAGTAATGAACACATCCACCCCCAAAGCGATGGCTTGTTCGAAATAACCCTGCGCGCCACCGGTACACCAGGCCACATGCTGCACGCTACGCGTCTTGTCCCCTAACAGTAGTGCGTCGCGCCCCAGGTTGCGGCCAACTTGCTCGCACAAAGCCTCTGCAGTAGTGCACTGCGCCAGCTCACCGGTCCAGATCAGCGGCTCAGTCACGGACGGAGCCCCATTCTGCAAGCCCAACACTTGGCCCAGCTGCGCGTTATTACCCAGCTCCGGGTGCGCATCCAGTGGCAGGTGATAGGCAAACAGGTTGATGTTGCTGCGCAACAACGCCGCAATACGCTGGCGCTTGATGCCGGTAATGGGCGCTGCCTCGCTTTTCCAGAAGTAACCGTGATGCACCAGAATGGCATCGGCTTGCCGGCGGATGGCTTCGTCAATCAAGTCTTGCGAGGCAGTGACGCCGGTTACCACGCGGCGGATCTCGTCGCAGCCTTCCACTTGCAGCCCGTTCGGGGCGTAATCCTTGAAGCGCCACGGCTCCAGCTTGCCGTCCAGCGCTTTGAGCAAATCTGATCGTTTCATGTTGACGCTCCGCGAGATAAAGCCGGCATTGTGCCAGACTGCACGGGCAAAACAATGCGGCCACCCTGCTGAAAGGTTGGCCGCATTGCCGTAGCACATAAAAAACCCCGCACCGTAGTGCGGGGTTCTGGCTTCGCAGTAGCGAGGCAGCTTACATCATGCCGCCCATACCACCCATACCACCCATACCGCTCATGTCTGGCATGGCAGGCTTGTCTTCCGGCAGTTCGGCTACCATGCAGTCGGTAGTCAGCATCAGGCCGGCTACGGAGGCTGCGTGTTGCAGCGCGGAGCGGGTTACTTTGGCTGGATCCAGCACGCCCATTTCCAGCATGTCGCCGTATTCGCCGGTAGCGGCGTTGTAACCGAAGTTACCTTTGCCTTCCAGCACTTTGTTTACCACTACAGATGGCTCGTCACCGGCGTTCTGCACGATCTGGCGCAGCGGGGCTTCGATGGCTTTCAGTACGATCTTCACGCCGGCAGCCTGGTCGGCATTGGCGGTTTCCAGATCGGCCAGGGTGGAACGGGCACGCAGCAGGGCTACGCCACCGCCAGGCACCACGCCTTCTTCAACGGCAGCACGGGTAGCGTGCAGCGCGTCTTCCACGCGGGCTTTCTTCTCTTTCATTTCCACTTCGGTAGCTGCACCGACCTTGATCACGGCAACACCGCCAGCCAGCTTGGCTACGCGCTCTTGCAGTTTTTCACGGTCGTAGTCGGAAGTAGCGGCTTCGATCTGCTGACGGATCTCGGCAACACGTGCCTGGATCAGCGCGGCATCGCCTGCACCATCGATGATGGTGGAGTTCTCTTTACCCACTTCAACGCGCTTGGCTTGGCCCAGCATGTCCAGGGTCACTTTTTCCAGGGTCAGGCCCACTTCTTCTGCAATCACGGTGCCGCCGGTCAGGGTAGCGATGTCTTGCAGCATGGCCTTGCGACGGTCGCCGAAGCCTGGCGCCTTCACGGCAACCACTTTCAGGATGCCACGGATGGTGTTCACTACCAGAGTAGCCAGCGCTTCGCCTTCTACGTCTTCAGCGATGATCAGCAGCGGGCGGCCGGACTTGGCCACTTGCTCAAGTACTGGCAGCAGGTCGCGGATGTTGGAGATTTTCTTGTCGAACAGCAGGATGAACGGATTATCCAGTGCGGCAATCTGTTTTTCCTGGTTGTTGATGAAGTACGGGGACAGGTAGCCGCGGTCGAACTGCATGCCCTCTACTACGTCCAGCTCGTTCTGCAGCGATTTGCCGTCTTCAACGGTGATCACGCCTTCTTTGCCGACTTTTTCCATTGCAGTAGCAATGATTTCGCCGATATCGCTATCGGAGTTGGCGGAGATGGAGCCAACCTGGGCGATTTCTTTGGTGGTGGCGCAAGGCTTGGCGATCTTGGCGATCTCGCCTACCAGCGAGATAACGGCTTTGTCGATACCACGCTTCAGGTCCATCGGGTTCATGCCGGCAGTCACGAACTTCATGCCTTCGTGCACGATAGCCTGGGCCAGTACGGTAGCGGTGGTGGTGCCGTCACCGGCAACGTCGGAAGTCTTGGAAGCGACTTCTTTCACCATCTGGGCGCCCATGTTTTCGAACTTGTCTTTCAGTTCGATTTCTTTGGCAACGGATACACCATCCTTGGTGATGGTCGGGGCGCCGAAGGAGCGGTCCAGTACCACGTTGCGGCCTTTCGGGCCCAGAGTCACTTTAACGGCGTCAGCCAGAATGTTGACACCCACTACCATTTTTGCGCGGGCGGAATCGCCGAAGCGTACGTCTTTAGCTGCCATGCTTGAAATTCTCCAGAATCAGTTTGATAAGAGGGATGCGGCCCGGATTACTCAACGATGCCCATCACGTCTTCCTCGCGCATAACGAGGAGCTCATCACCGTCAACCTTGACGGTTTGGCCGGAATACTTGCCGAAGATAACCTTGTCGCCAACTTTCAGCTCCAGCGCACGGCGATCGCCGTTTTCCAGGATCTTGCCGTTGCCTACGGCAACGACTTCACCCATGTCTGGTTTTTCAGCTGCGGCGCCCGGCAGAACGATGCCGGAGGCGGTTTTTTCTTCAGCCTCGAGGCGCTTGATAACAACACGATCGTGCAGAGGACGAATTGCCATTTGACTCTCCTAATAGCAGTGGCTGTTGAAAGATGATTACCTATCAATTCAGCGATAGCGGACAGGTGCATTAGCACTCTGCCCTGACGAGTGCTAATCATAGGGACGGCATAGCCGGTTTTCAAGAGGGGGCCGGCCAAGATTTTTACAGTTTGCCACCGCCGGAAATGACAAAGCCCGCCATGTGGCGGGCCGGGCAAGGTTGGCCGCAAGGGCCACTGGCGCGTTTTACCAGACTTGCAGATAAGCCAGCATGCCTTCTGCAGCCTGGCGGCCTTCAAATACCGCACGCACTACCAGGTCGGCACCGCGCACCTGGTCACCACCCGCAAAGATTTTCGGGTTGCTGGTCTGGTGCTTGAACTGGCCATTGGCCGGGGCCACGGTACGGCCCTGCGCATTGCTGGCAATGCCCTGGCGTTCGAACCAGCTAGCGGCTTCTACCTGGAAGCCAAAAGCCACGATAACGTGATCGCACTCGATGACCTCTTCGCTGCCTGGCACGATCTCGGCATTACGACGGCCTTTGGCGTCCGGCGCGCCCAGGCGGGTTTCAGCCAGTTTCAGGCGCAAGCTGCCATCGGCTGCCTGCTCTACGCCCATAGGCTGGCGGTTCCACAGGAACTCCACACCCTCTTCCTTGGCATTGGCCACTTCGCGCTTGGAGCCCGGCATATTGGCCTCGTCGCGGCGATAGGCACAGATCACCTTGCTGGCGCCCTGGCGGATGGAGGTGCGATTGCAGTCCATGGCGGTATCGCCACCACCGAGCACTACCACTCGCTTGCCGGCCATGGATAGTGGTGCATCGCCGGCAGGCAGCGTATCCATGCACTGGCGCACGTTGTTGATCAGGAAAGGCAGCGCTTCCAGCACGCCAGGCAGGCTTTCGCCTTCAAAACCACCCTTCATGTACTTGTAGGCGCCCATGCCCATGAACACGGCGTCGTACTGCTCCAGCAGCGCCTCGATTTCGACATCGCGACCCACTTCGGTATTTAGCTGGAAGGTCACGCCCATGCCTTCCATGATCTCGCGGCGGCGTTGCACCACGCTCTTTTCCAGCTTGAACTCGGGGATGCCGAAAGTCAGCAGGCCGCCGATTTCTTCGTAGCGGTCGATCACTACCGGGCGTACGCCGTTACGCACCAGCACGTCGGCACAGGCCAGGCCAGCAGGGCCGGCACCAATGATGGCAACCTTCTTGTCGGTCCACACCACTTTGGACATATCCGGGCGCCAGCCGGCTTTGTAGGCTTCATCGGTGATGAATTTTTCTACGCTGCCAATGGTCACGGCGCCAAAGCCACCCTGCTCCAGCGTGCAAGCGCCTTCGCACAGGCGATCTTGCGGGCAAACGCGGCCGCAGATTTCCGGCAGGCTATTGGTCTTGTGCGACATCTCGGCCGCCTCGAACAGCTTGCCTTCCTTCACCAGCTTCAGCCAGTTAGGAATGTAGTTGTGCACCGGGCACTCCCACTCGCAGTAAGGGTTGCCACAGGACAGGCAGCGGCCGGCCTGGTCTGTCGCGTCCACCGCGTGTAGCGGGGTGTAAATCTCTTTGAATTCGATCTTGCGCACGGCAACTTCTACTTTGTCGCCCGGGTTGCGCGAGAGCTTCATGAACTGGAAAACGTCACCCATGATCACTTGTCCTTTGCCCTTGCGGCCAACCTTGGCCGCAAGGTGCTTTTATTGCTATCAAGGGGCGGACCAACCCGCCCGTCCCTATCAGTCTTTCAGCAGGCTTTCCAGCTTGGCTGCTTTAGGCTTCACCAGCCAGAAGTAGTCGACGTAATCGTCGAAGTTTTCCAGCATGGCACGGCCGGTTTCAGAACCGGTCAGCTCTACGTGCTTGGCGATCTTCTCCAGCAGGTAGGCACGGTACATGCCCATGGCTTCGCCGTTGATCAGGTTGATATCCACCAGCTCGTTGTTGAAACGGTAGGCAAACTTCTCGGCACGGTCGTATACGAAGGCAAAGCCCCCGGTCATGCCGGCGCCAAAGTTGTAGCCGGTTTCGCCCAGCACGATCACGCTACCGCCGGTCATGTATTCGCAGCAGTGGTCACCAGCACCTTCGATCACCGCCAGCGCGCCAGAGTTACGCACCGCGAAACGCTCGCCGGCCACACCGGCAGCAAACAGCTGGCCGCCAGTGGCGCCGTACAGGCAGGTGTTACCGATGATGATGGACTCGTCCGACTGGTATGCAGCGCCTTTTGGCGGGTAGATGGTCACGCGGCCACCGGCCATGCCTTTGCCCACGTAATCGTTGGCATCGCCTTCCAGCTCCAGGTGCAGACCTGGCGCGTTCCACACGCCAAAGCTCTGGCCGGCGGAGCCGGTGAACTTCACTTTCAGGCAGCCAAACGGCAGGCCGGCTGCGCCATGTACGCGGGCGATTTCGCCAGACAGACGGGCGCCGATGGAGCGGTGAATGTTCTCGATCGGGTAGCTCAGCTCCAGCATCTGCTTGTTGTTGATGGCCGGCAGCGCGTCCACCAGAATCTGCTCGGCCAGCTCGCCCTTGTCGAAGGACGGGTTGGAGTCACTTACGCAGAAGCGTGGCACGCTATCCGGCACCGTGCCTTGCGACAGCAGTGGCGACAGGTCCAGACGCTGCTGCTTGCTGGTTTTGCCGTCCTCCAGGGTGAGCATTTCCATGCGGCCGATCAGCTCTTCCATATTGCGCACGCCCAGCTTGGCCATCCACTCGCGGGTTTCCTGGGCGATGAACAGGAAGTAGTTCATTACCATTTCCGGCAAGCCAATAAAGTACTTGGAACGCAGCTTCACTTCCTGGGTGGCTACACCGGTGGCGCAGTTGTTCAGGTGGCAGATACGCAGGAATTTGCAGCCCAGCGCCACCATCGGCCCGGTACCGAAACCGAAGCTCTCGGCGCCCATGATGGCGGCCTTGATCACGTCGAGGCCGGTTTTCAGACCGCCGTCGGTCTGCACGCGGACGCGGCCGCGCAAGCCGTTGGCACGCAATACTTGCTGCGCTTCGGTCAGGCCCAGCTCCCACGGGCTACCGGCGTATTTCACGCTGGTCAGCGGGCTGGCACCAGTACCGCCGTCGTAACCGGAGATGGTGATCAGGTCGGCGTACGCCTTGGCCACACCAGCGGCAATGGTGCCCACGCCCGGCTCGGCCACCAGTTTTACCGACACCAGCGCCTTCGGGTTCACCTGCTTCAGGTCGAAAATCAGCTGCGCCAAGTCTTCGATGGAGTAAATGTCATGGTGCGGCGGCGGCGAAATCAGGCTGATGCCCGGCTTGGAGCAGCGCAGCTTGGCAATCAGCGGCGAAACTTTATCGCCCGGCAGTTGGCCGCCCTCACCCGGCTTGGCACCTTGCGCAACCTTGATCTGCAGCACTTCGGCGTTCACCAGGTAGTGCGGGGTCACGCCGAAACGGCCGGACGCCACCTGCTTGATCTTGGACATCTTCTCGGTGCCGTAACGCGCCGGGTCTTCGCCACCTTCGCCGGAGTTCGAGCGGCCACCCAGGCGGTTCATGGCGGTGGCCATGGCTTCGTGCGCCTCGGGCGACAACGCGCCCAGCGACATACCGGCAGAGTCAAAGCGTTTGAGGATGCTTTCCACCGGCTCCACTTCGTCAATGGCAATCGGTGTCACGCCGTCGAAATTCAGCTGCATCAGGTCGCGGAACATAGCCACCGGACGAGTGTTCACCAGCTCGGCATACTGTTTGTAGGCGTCGTAATCGGTGTTCTGTACCGCTTTTTGCAGCGTCATCACCACGTCCGGGTTGTAGGCGTGGTATTCCTCGCCGTGCACGTACTTCAGCAGACCACCGTGAGTCACCGGGCGCATCGGGTTGAAAGCCAGACGCGACAGCAGCTTCTGGTCTTCTTCGAAGTCTTCAAAGCTGGCACCCGAAATACGCGACACCGTGCCCTTCAGACACAGTTTGACCAGGTCTTCGTGCAGGCCGATGCCTTCGAACAGCTGGGCACCGCGGTAGCTGGCGATGGTGGAAATACCCATCTTCGACAGCACTTTCATCAGGCCCTTGTTGATGCCCTTGCGGTAGTGTTGCAGCGCTTCGTTCACGCGCAGGCTCACGTCGCCGGTGGCCACCAGGTCGACGATGGTCTGGTACGCCAGGTACGGGTAAACGGCGGTAGCGCCGTAACCCAGCAGGCACGCCATCTGGTGCGGGTCACGCACGGTGCCGGTTTCGGCGATGATGTTGGCCTTGCAACGCAGGCCAGCGTCGATCAGCGCGTGGTGTACGGCGCCGACGGCGAATAGCGCAGGAATCGGCAGACGGTTGGCCGCGATGGTACGGTCGGACAGCACCACGATCACGGTATCTTCCTGCACCGCCTCTACCACGTGCGCCGCCAGGCGCTCGATGGCTTGCTGCAGCGTGCGTTCGGACGGGTCGAAGCACAGGTCGAAGGTGGTGGTCTTCAGGTACGGCTCGGTGCGCGTGGTAATGCGGATAAACTTCTCGCGCGACAGTACCGGGCTGCGCACTTCCAGGCGTTTGGCGTGCTCGGCGGTTTCCTCGAACATATTGCGTTCGGGGCCGAACACGGTGTTCAGCGACATCACGATGGCTTCGCGGATCGGGTCGATCGGCGGGTTGGTCACCTGGGCAAACTGCTGGCGCAGGTAGTCAAACGGCGAACGCACCTTCTGGCTCAGTACCGCCATCGGGGTATCGTCACCCATCGAGCCTACGGCTTCCTGGCCGTCCTCGGCCAGCACGCGCAGAATCTGGTCGCGCTCCTCAAAGCTGATGTTGAACAGCTTCTGGTAGGTCAGCAGCTGCTCTTTCGGCCATGCCTCCAGGCCGGCATCGTCCTCGATGGACAGCTCCAGGCGCGAACCGGCGTCCTTGATCCACTGGCGGTACGGTTTGGCCGACTTCAGCTGCGCGTCGATGTCTTCCGGGTACAGGATTTCACCGGTTTGCAGGTCGGCGGCAAACAACTGACCCGGCTTCACGCGGCCCTTTTTCACCACGTCTTCCGGCTTGTAATCCCACACGCCCACTTCGGACGCGATGGTGAGGATGTTGTCTTTGGTCAGCACCCAGCGCGCTGGGCGCAGGCCGTTACGGTCCAGCATACAGCCGGCGTAGCGGCCGTCGGTCAGCACGATGCCGGCCGGGCCATCCCACGGCTCCATATGCATGGAGTTGAATTCGTAGAAGGCACGCAGGTCTTTATCGGTGGAATCCACGTTCTGCCATGCCGGCGGCACCAAGAGACGCAGCGCACGGAACAGCGGGATGCCGCCCATCAGCAGGCCTTCCAGCATATTGTCCAGGCTCATGGAGTCGGAACCGTCGGTCTGCACGATAGGGCGGATGGCGTCCATGTCGATGTGCGGCGAGGTCATGATGCGTTCGCGCGCGCGGGCCCAGTTGCGGTTGCCCTGTACGGTGTTGATCTCGCCGTTGTGCGCCAGGAAGCGGAACGGCTGCGCCAGCTTCCACTGCGGCCAGGTATTGGTGGAGAAGCGCTGGTGGAACACCGCCAGACTGGACTCGAAACGCGGGTCGGACAGGTCCAGGTAGAACTTGTGCAGGTTGTCCGGCGTTACCAGGCCTTTGTACGACAGCGTGTGCGGCGACAGGGTCGGCAGATAAAAATAAGGGTCGTCTGCCTTGTTGGCTTTTTCAGCCTGGCGACGACCCATATACAGGCGGCGTTGGAACGACAACTCGTCCATGCCGAAGGGGCAGTTAACGAATACCTGGTAGAAGCTGGGCAACGATGCCATTGCCTGCTCGCCACAGGCGCCGATATCGATTGGCACCTGGCGGAAGCCGGCCACTTCCAGGCCCTGGGCTTCCAGGAATTCTTTCAGCCGGTTGCGGCTGCGCTCGCCCTGGGCGGCGTCGGGGTGGGCAAACACCAGACCCGCGGCATACACTGCCTTCAGGGCAAAGCCGGCTTCGGCGGCAACTTCACGCAGGAAGCCGTCCGGCTTGCGGAACAGCAAGCCACAGCCGTCACCCGATTTGCCGTCGGCAGCCACGGCGCCACGGTGGGTGAGTTTGGCCAAGGAGGATATGGCGGTATTGACCAGCCAGTGCGATGGCTTGTCGTCCAGTTGGGCGATCAGGCCGAAACCACAGCTGTCTTGTTCGAAATCCGGGCTGTATAAAGTGCCCTCCAGCCAGCGCTGTCTGTCCATCTTTTGTCCCTGCTTATAATGTGATGCGAATGTTTCGATTCTAAGGTCAAGAATACTGACCCTGCAACCGCTTTTTGTGCGACGCATTATCATTTAATAAACAATAACTTACTGTAATTTTGCCACTACAAAATGCGGGATTACCCGTATCACTCTTTATAATTTGGAGACGCCAACATTCAAAAAAACGACTTGCCTCCCACCACAGCAAAACCCTACAAAATAATGAATTTTTAATACTGTCAGACAATAAACAAATGACATCACCCCACGCTAGCCCGAACCCCAGCTCATTGTTTCGCCAACTGGCAGAACAGGCACTGGCGCGCTCGGCTGGCGCACCACTGGTCGCCGGGAACCAGATAGCGGTGTTGTTTGATGCCGAAGCCAATTTCCAGGCGTGGTGGGACAGTATTGCCGCGGCACAACACAGCGTGCTGATAGAAATGTACCTGTTTGCCGACGACGAATTTGGCCAGCAACTGCGCGGCTTGCTGCTGGAGCGCCTGGCTCATGGCGTGCAAGTGTATGTGTTGTACGACTGGCTAGGCTGCTGGCGGGAACACTACCGCGGCTTTTTCAAACCGCTACAGCAGGCCGGCGCCCAGGTACGCGCCTGGCAAGCACCGGGCTGGGCCAGCGGCCTGAGCCTGCTGGGGCGCGACCATCGCAAACTGATCGTGGTGGATGGCGATACGGCGTTTATCGGCGGCCTGTGCGCCAGCTCGCGCTGGCAGGACTGGCGCGATACCGGCTTGCGCTTACGCGGCCCGCTACTGGCCGACGCCATGGCGGCCTTTGCCGACAGCTGGGCGGCATGTGGCGAGCCCTTACCCGCGCTTGCGGCCAACCTTGCGGCGGCAGGCCAGGTCAGCGCCAGGCTGATCGCCACCACGCCCTCTACCGCCAAGCTGATGCGGCTGGATTTGCTGATTGCCGGCTTTGCCCGCGAACGGCTATGGCTGACCGATGCCTACTTCATGGGCACGGGGGCTTATCTGAGCGCCTTATGCAATGCTGCCCGCGACGGGGTGGATGTGCGCCTGCTGGTGCCGCGCAGCAGCGATATCGGCTGGATCGCCACCGTATCACGCACGCTGTACCGCCCGCTGCTGGAAGCCGGGGTACGGGTATTCGAATGGAACGGGCCCATGATCCACGCCAAAACCGCTGTAGCGGATGGCCGCTGGGCGCGCATCGGCTCTACCAACCTTAACGTGTCCAGCTGGCTGGCCAACCGCGAGCTGGATCTGGCGATAGAAGATGCCCAGCTGGCAGCCCAGATGGAAACCCGCTTTCTGCAGGATATCGATCACGCCACCGAGGTGGTACTCAGTGGCATGCACAAGCGGCCGGCGCTGGCCAAGCCGCGCCAGCAAGGCCCACGCCTGCCCTTGCGCCAGCACGCGGCCGCCAGCGCCGCAGCCGCCGCGCGGCAAGCGGCCCGGTTGGGCGAGGTTCTGGACACCGCCGTACGCGGCACACGCAATGTCGAAGATAGCGAAGCCAGCGCCTTTGCCAGCATCGCGCTGGTGCTGCTAGCGCTGGCCGCCGCCATTCTGTGGCAACCCTATCTGGTGGTGATACCGCTAGCGCTGGTGCTGGTGCTACTAGGTGGCAGCGTACTACTGCGCGCCTTGCCTCGGCTCTGGCGGCGGCGCCAGCGCAGCACGCCTAAAAGCGGTACGCCACCCGACGCCACACCGTAGCAAACACTTGTTTGCGCACGTCTTTTTGATCAAATATATTTGATTACCTTGCAGCGGCAGCCTGGTACGAAAAACTTTTTCTGCCTGTAATACTGCCGTGCAACATAAACGCCCACAATGCCGCTACAATGCGCGCTTTCTTGGGTTATTCGAAGGTGTTTTCCGTTGCGGCCAACCTCAATCAAGGCCACCCGGACGACAACACCCTAAGCCGGCAGACGTGAAGGAGGCGAGCCTCCCAGTGCGGACCGCGGTGCAAAGCGCCCCTTTGTTCCGTCGTGCCTTGGCATGGCGGATAAACAATCGCGCCTCAAGGCCAGCCATCCAGGGCGGCGGCATCACGTCGTACGTACAGAACTGTGCCCCAACGCGCACCGAGTGACACTTCCGGCCCCCGCCGCGAAGGCCAGCTTTGGCGTTACAGGTGCTCACGCCGCCGCACCCGGCGTGGTTCACGCGCAGCCCAAGCGGCCCCACGGCAGCCTGATGTGTCCGAGTTAACAGTCACAAGGACTCAGGTATGCGTTTTCACTTTCCCATCGTCATCATCGACGAGGACTTCCGTTCCGAGAACACCAGCGGTTCCGGTATCCGTGAATTGGCCGCCGCCATCGAAGCGGAGGGCATGAGCGTTATCGGCTACACCAGCTACGGCGACCTCACCTCGTTTGCGCAGCAGCAAAGCCGCGCCGCCGGCTTCATCCTGTCTATCGATGACGAGGAATTCCACACCGACGACTCGGCCGAAACCGCGCTGGGCGGCCTGTACGGCTTTGTGGCGGAAATCCGCCGCCGCAACCCCGACATCCCGGTGTACCTGTACGGCGAAACCCGCACCGCGCGCCACATCCCGAACGACATCCTGCGCGAGCTGCATGGTTTCATCCACATGCACGAAGACACGCCGGAGTTCGTGGCACGCCACATCATCCGCGAAGCCAAATCCTATCTCGACAGCCTGGCGCCGCCATTCTTCCGCGCGCTGGTGAACTACGCTTACGACGGCTCCTACAGCTGGCACTGCCCGGGCCACTCCGGCGGCGTGGCGTTCCTGAAGAGCCCGGTCGGCCAGATGTTCCACCAGTTCTTCGGTGAAAACATGCTGCGCGCCGACGTGTGCAACGCGGTAGACGAGTTGGGCCAGCTGCTGGACCACACCGGCCCGGTGGCCGCGTCCGAGCGCAACGCCGCGCGCATCTTCAGCTGCGACCACCTGTTCTTCGTGACCAACGGCACCTCCACCAGTAACAAGATCGTGTGGCACAGCACCGTCGCCGCCGGCGACATCGTGCTGGTAGACCGCAACTGCCACAAATCCAACCTGCACGCCATCATGATGACCGGCGCCATTCCGGTGTTCCTGATGCCCACGCGCAACCACTACGGCATCATCGGCCCGATTCCGAAAAGCGAGTTCTCGCTGGAAAGCATTCGCGCCAAGATTGCGGCCAACCCGTTCGCCCGTGAAGCGCTGGCCAAGAACCCCAATACCAAGCCGCGCATCCTCACCATCACCCAGTCCACCTACGATGGCATTTTGTACAACGTAGAAGAGATCAAAGGCATCCTGGATGGTGAAGTCGACACCCTGCACTTCGATGAAGCCTGGCTGCCGCATGCCAGCTTCCACGACTTCTACGGCGACTTCCACGCCATCGGTGAAGGCCGCCCGCGCTGCAAGGAATCGATGATTTTCTCCACCCAGTCCACGCACAAATTGCTGGCCGGCATTTCACAAGCCTCGCAGATCCTGGTGCAGGACCCGGAGAACCGCCAGCTGGACACCATGAGCTTCAACGAAGCCTACCTGATGCACACCTCTACCAGCCCGCAGTACGCCATTATCGCCAGCTGCGACGTGGCCGCGGCCATGATGGAGCAGCCAGGTGGCCAGGCGCTGGTAGAAGAGTCGCTGGTCGAGGCGCTGGACTTCCGCCGCGCCATGCGCAAGGTGGACGAAGAGTACGGTGAAGACTGGTGGTTCCGTGTGTGGGGCCCGGACGCCCTGTCCGACGACGGCATTTGCGACCCGATCGACTGGACGCTGAAACCGGAAGACAGCTGGCACGGTTTTGTCGGCATCGAAGACGGCTTCAACATGCTGGACCCGATCAAGGCCACGCTGCTGACCCCGGGCCTGTCGCTGGACGGCAGCTTCGAGGAGCTGGGCATCCCGGCGGCCATCGTCACCAAGTACCTGACCGAACACGGTGTGGTGGTGGAAAAAACCGGCCTGTACAGCTTCTTCATCATGTTCACCATCGGCATCACCAAAGGCCGCTGGAACACGCTGATTTCGCTGCTGCAACAGTTCAAGGACGACTTCGACAAGAACCAGCCACTGTGGCGCGTGATGCCGGAGTTTGTCGCCAAGTACCCGCAGTACGAGCGTGTGGGCCTGAAAGACCTGTGCCTGAAGATCCACAGCCTGTACCGCGAGCACGACATTGCCCGCCTCACTACCGAGATCTACCTGTCCGATATGGAGCCGGCAATGCGCCCGGCCGACGCTTTCGCCAAGATGGCACACCGCGAGATCGAGCGCGTACCGGTAGAGGCACTGGAAGGCCGCGTTACCGCGGTACTGCTGACCCCGTACCCGCCGGGCATCCCGCTGCTGATTCCGGGCGAAGTGTTCAACACCACCATCGTCGACTACCTGCGCTTTGTGCAGGCCTTCAACAGCCAGCTACCCGGCTTTGAAACCGACGTACACGGCCTGGTGGCGACGCTGGTCGACGGTAAAAAAGTGTATTGCGTGGATTGCGTCAAGGCAGGCTAAGCCGACAGGCGTACAATCAAGGCGTACAGGCGCTGCCCTGTGCGCCTTTTTTATTTTTCCGGCCATGTTGTAGATGCTGATTCGCCTGCTGCCACTCTTGTTGCCAACCTTGCTGCTATTCGCCCCTTCAGCCCAGGCACAGACCGCGCTGCAGGCATACAGCATGCTCTACCCGCCACTCCATATGGGCCCCGGCAGTGGGCAGAAACCCGGCATCGCCGACGAGCTGGTACTGCGTGCGGCCAACCTGGCCGGCGTCACCATCGAGATCCGTACGCTACCCTGGCGCCGGGCACAGCTGATGGCCAGCCAGCATCGCGATGCCTGCGTGTTTCCCCTTAGCCGACACCCCGCCAGAGAAAAGCAGTACCAGTGGGTGGGGCTGATCGCGCCGGGTCAGTTGCGCCTGTATAGCTGGGTGGGCAGCACACGCCTGGCAAGCCTGCAATCGGCTGCCGACGCACGTATTACCGTACTGGCAGGGTCATCGGCAGAAATACGCCTGCAACAACAGCGCCTGCCCTATAGCACAACCAATGTCGTCGCAGACGGCTTACGGTTGCTGCAGCTAGGCCAGGCTGACTATTGGGCCGTACATGATGTGGTAGCCCGCTACGAAGCCAGGCTCAGCCGCTTTCCTTTGAAAGCCGTGGCCAGCCTGGGCGAAGCCAACTCCTGGCTGGCTTGCCACCGGAATACCCCGAAAGCACAAGTCCAAGCGCTACAGCAGGCATTTCTGCAGCTACAGGCTCAGGGAGAGGCCGAGCGCATCATGCGAAACTATCTGGGTGACAGGCATGATGAGACCAAACCAGCTGCAGAGTAAGCCACAGGCGCGCTATAGCGTGGCTACACGCTACCGGCCCCCCATCATTCATGATGAAGACATCACGCAGCATGATGCGCACATCACCCGACTACGGTTGACATCATGCCTGCTCAGCCGCGGATAGCACGACAGACTGCCCGCAAACAGCCTTGGCCTTGCCTATTATATATACGCATGTTTTCGGTATAATCACTTACTTGAAACATGCAACTCATCGCGCTAATACGTGTTAACCAACAATAAAGCCGTATACCTCCATGACGCCATCCGAACACTACACAGAAGAACAAGACGAGTTTTCTCTCATTGAATTGCTTACCGTCCTGGTCGTATACCGCCGCCTGATTGCCGTCTGTATCCTGATATTTGCTGCCCTAGGGATGACCTACGCGTACGTAATCAAGACTCGCACCTTTACCGCCGCGGCGACCATTATCACGAACAAAAATAGTGACGTAGGTATCGCCCCGGAGACGATACTATCGCTGGCGCAAAGCGAAGGCATCAAACAGCCGTTGATCAAGCAGCTGGAAAAAGATGGCTTGATCACCGCCGCGGACATCATCAACGATCTGGACGGCACCTACACGGCCAGCCTGAATAACAAAACCAGCCAGATACAGCTCAGCCTGAAGCTGGACGATGCGGCAGCAGCACAAAAGAACATCAATAACACTGTAGAGTGCATTATTGCCGAAGCTAAACGGATGCAGCTCAGCACGGTCAGCCAGAAGATAAGCAAACTGGATGCTGCCAAAGCCGACGTAGCAGCTGAAATCGCTGCCATTGCCGTACCGGCAGGCAAAGCAGACATCGACCAGAATGAATTCCTGGCCTACGCTCTGCCGATTGCGGCGCTGGAATCATCGGTTATCCTGCAAGGCGGTGAGAAGCAATTAGTGCAGAAGATGCAAGAAAATGCGGTATCGCTGCTGCAAGGCGGCAAAGCAGGCAACGTGAGCGATAGACAGAAAAAAGACCTGTTTATTCATACCTACAAAACACTGGTAATACAAAATATTGACAGAGAGCTCAAGTCGCTGAAGCAGCAAGAGCAATCCATTGTCATTGCCATGCCGGCCGCCATCCCTAAAAAAGCAGACAAACCCGGTCGGGCACTGATCGCCCTGCTGTTCATCCTGGCCGGGGTCATGGTAGGTTGCTGTACGGCCTTTGTGCGCGCGGCTATCGAAAAAAGCCAGCACAACCCGGAAACGAAAGAGCAATGGCAACGCCTGAAAAATGCGCTACGCAGCTAACCTAAGCTGATAGCAAGCCATCACGGCAGCACCTTCGGGTGCTGCCATTTTCTTTCTGATGAGCCCGATGCATATCATTTTCGCCGCGCTGCATGCAACTTAGTCATTACAGGTGACTCAAGCAGGCCGCAAATGCAGCGCCAGCCAACCCAAACAATATCCGCCAGCCAAGCTAGCCATCGTTCAGCCGGGAAAAGGCCTGGTGATGGCTGCCATCCTGCACCAGCTTGCGGTAGTGGTAGCGCAGGGTATTCACATATTCGTAAGAGGTCTTTTTGCTCGCGGCCAGGTACAGCGACATCGTCATCGGCAGCGGGTACAGCTGCCGAAACTGCCCACAATCCAGTTTGCTCTGGCGGCAATAAGTCTGCATGGCAATGCGGCTGACAGGCACCGCATCGACCATGCCACGCCGCAGCTTGAGCATGTTGACCTCACTGTTTTCTGACAGATCCAGGCCGCCTACAGAAGTAGGGCTCAGCTCGCTAAAGCCGTTTGCCTTGAGCCAGTCCAGGCGGATATCTTTGTTAATCACACCAATCCGCAGCTGCCTGGCTTGCGCCAGCGAATCCACTTGCGGCGTCTTGCGGCCAACCATGCCGTAAAGATAAATGCGCATATCGACCAGCTCGCCTATCCAGTGAAAGCTGGCTTCGCGCTCCGGCGTGCGTGCCAGAGCATAAATCAGTACATTCGGCGCGTGCTGGGCCAGTGCCAGGCTGCGCGCCCAAGGATAAACATGATGGGTATAGGGCAAGCCGGCGGCCTGCATCAGCTTGTCCACAAAAGGCAATACCGGGCCAGCCAGCTCGCCATCGTGCCAATAGGTAAAAGGCGGCGCATCCTCGGTTACCACGCGGAAAGTCGTGGCAGTGGCAGCTTGCGCCATGCTGCACGCACTCCACCAGCACACCGACAGCAACAGGCGCTGCGTCCATTTCTTCATGATCAAGCTCTCTACCGTACCAGCGCTACGCTAGCACCATCGATATACGGTGCCATCAAGCGTTGATAGCGACCACTACGGTTAAGACGATCGTACGCGCCACGCAGGGCTCGCACTACTGGAGGGGGCGTTTTCAAGCTAGCAGCCACGTACAAGTCCACACTGAAAGGCAACACCATGACACGGCGAAAACGGCTGCAGTCTACATTTTCGGTCAGGCAGAACGAGCGCAAGCCCACAGCCGAGGTGGGCACCATATCGACGCGGCCTTGCAGCAGCTTGCGCATATTGCTCAACCCATCGTTGGTAATATCCATACCGGTACGGCTATCCGCACTTACCTCGCGGATGCCCTGCTCACGCAACCAGTTGGCGCGCACATCATTGGCTGTCACACCCAGCCGGTAATTATGCAGATCGTCTACCGTGCGGGCACGGATATCCTGGCGTGTCTGTAGGGCATACATGGCGTACTGCACCGTCAGCAGTTTGCCAACCCAGTGAAACTGCGCCTCGCGCTCCGGTGTGCGTGCAATGGAATAAATCAGCACATTGGGCAGGCTGCTGGCCATCAGATAAGCCCGCGCCCATGGGTAGACCTGCTGACTGTAGCGTATATCCGCCTCGCGCAGTAGCTGGTCAATCAGCGGCGGGGCTTCGCCCTGCAACTGCCCCTGCCATACATAATGAAGCGGGCGCGCATCTTCGGTAACCACCACCATGGCAGGCAGGCTGGAAGCCTGCACCGTGGCCATTAGCATGCTGGCACCCAGCACCAGCCCTCGAAAAAGACGCTTCATGGCTACCTTGCTCGTGGACAATATTAGTTCATTATTGAACCAACACATCCTTTAGGCCAAGCTGCTTAACGATCAAGCCAAAGCCTGTGCCAGGTCGGCCAGGATATCGTCGATATCCTCGATGCCGATCGACAAACGCAGTTGCCCCTCACGTATGCCCAGCGCCGCTTTCTGTGCTGGCGGCATGCCACCATGCGACATGGTATAGCTGTGATTCACCAGCGACTCCACGCCCCCCAGCGACTCGGCCAGCATGAATAGCTGCAGGCGGCTGGCCACCCGGCTGGCGGCCTCGCGGCTGTCTTCCTTCAGGTAGATGGTGACGATACCGCCAAAACGGCGCATCTGGCGGCGGGCCAGCTCATAGCCCGGGTGGCCGGGCAAGCCGGGGAAAAACACATGCTCGATGGCCGGGTGCTGCTGCAGGTAAGCTGCCACCCGCTCGGCATTGTCGCAATGGCGCTCCATGCGCAGTGCCAGCGTCTTGATGCCGCGCAGGGTCAGGAAGCAGTCCTGTGGGCCGGGTACCGCGCCGGCGGCGTTCTGGATGAACTTGATGGCCTTGAACAGTGCCTCGTCATTCACGGCGACCAAGCCCAGCAGCACGTCGGAGTGCCCGCCCAGGTATTTGGTGGCCGAGTGCACCACTATATCAGCCCCCTGATTCAGCGGGTTTTGCAGATAAGGCGTGGCAAAAGTGTTATCCACTGCTACCTTGGCGCCGTGGGCGTGGGCAATGGCCGACAGCGCCGCCACGTCCACCAGGTTCAGCAGCGGGTTGGTCGGCGTTTCCAGCCAGACCAGACGGGTTTGCGAGCTAATCGCTGCGGTGAGGTTGGCCGCATCGCTCAGGTCGGCAAAGGTCACCTTGATACCCAAGGGCTGCATCACTTTGTCCAGGATGCGATAGGCACCGCCGTACAAGTCGGCTACCGCAATCACTTCGTCGCCCGGCTGCAAGGTAGCACGCAGTACCGCGTCGATAGCGGCCATGCCGCTGGCGAAGGCCAGGCCGTGTTGCGCATCTTCCAGCGCCGCCAGGTTGGCCTCCAGCGCGGCGCGCGTTGGTGTGCCGGTACGGGCGTAGGCAAAGTCCAGCTGCTCGCCTACCGCGTCGTGGGCAAACGCCGAGGTCTGGTAGATGGGCGGCATCACCGCACGGTTATGCTGGTGATAGTCGAAACCGGCATGTACAGCCTTGGTAGCAAATTTCATGGTCTTTATCCCTTGCGGCCAACCCTGGCCGGTATGCATTTGCCACGCCTGCCATGGCACAAACAGGCAGGCCGCGTAAGTGGCTTAACGTTGATAAGCTTTGGCGTAGTGCTGCTCCACACGCTTTTGCACACGCTCAAATAGCGCGCTGAGTACCCAGTAGAGGGCCGCAGCCATCAGGTACAGCGGCAGTGGCTGGAAAGTCTGCGCGATCATGTCCTTGGTAGCCATCATCAGCTCGGACACGGTAATCACCGACACCAGCGAGGTGTCCTTGATCAGCGAAATCAGACTATTGGCCAGGCTGGGTACCGCCAGGCGTATGCCCTGCGGCGCGATGATGTGGCGCATACTCTGCCACCAGCTCAGCCCCAGCGACTGCGCCGCATCCCACTGCCCCTTGTCCACGCCGGCAATGGCACCGCGCAAGCTTTCCGACAGGTAGGCAGCCACATTCAGCGTTAGCGCCAGCACACCGGCGGTCACCGGCTCGAATTCGATACCCACCGACGGCAGGCCATAGTAGATGACAAAAATCTGCACCAGCAGCGGCGTGCCACGCATGGCGCTGACGTAAAATGCCACCAGCGGCGCCAGTAGCGGCACTTTCGCCAGCCGCACCATGGCCACGACAAAACCCAGCGTCAGCCCCAGTACCATGGCACTCAGCGCAAAGAATACCGTCAGGCCAGCACCCTTGAGCAACACCGGCAGCGCCTCTTGCGCCAGACTCAACCATTCCATTCATGCTCTCCAAAACACAAACGCCCCTGCACACGGCAGGGGCGTGATATTCAAGCTGCAGGATTATCGCGCAGCTGGTGCTTTCGATACATCAATACCGAACCACTTCACCGAAATTTTCTTGAACGAGCCATCCTTGTGCAGCGCATTCAGGGCATTGTCGATAGCAGCCTTGAACTTGGGGTTGCCCTTGGCAAACGGAATGCCCATCTGCGTGGTGCCACCTACCGGCGCGCCGGCTTTCAGCGGCAGCTTGGCTTCTTTCAGCGCAAACGGAATCAGCAGGCTGTCGTTGATGGCAGCATCCACACGGCCCAGCGCCAGATCCTGGAAGATCTCGGCGGCAGACGGGTAGAACTTGGCGTCGATACCACCCTGCGCCTTCACCATATCAGCGTAGTTGCTGCCCTGGGTTACGCCCATCTTCTTGCCGGCCAGGTCGGCCAGGCCCTTGAAGGCGCGGGTTTCGTTCTTGCGCACGATCAGCTGCGCGCTGGAAATGGTGTACGGCTGCGAGAAGTCGAACACTTCCTTGCGCTTGTCGTTGATCGACACCTGGTTAAGCACCACGTCGAACTTGCCGCCTTGCAGGCCAGCCAGCAGGCCGCTCCACTCGCCGGTGGTGAATTCCGGCTTCACTTTCAGTTTCTGCGCCAGCGCGGTAGCCAGCTCCACTTCAAAACCAGTCAGCTTCTGGTCTTTGTCCTTGAAGTTGAACGGGGGATAGGTGCCTTCCAGCGCGATTTTCAGCGTACCGCGTTGTTGCACGGTATCCAGCAAGTCGGCAGCGTAAACGTTGGCCGCAAAGCCCAGCAGAGACAGGGTAAGAAGTGCTTTTTTCATGTTTGTTTATTCCTGATAGCTATTGATTTGGCAATCAATACAATGAAAGAAACTATAACAAAGCCGACTGTTTTGCTCCAGCATTGGCTTGGAACAAAAACCGCTAAGCAAATGAAAAAACCCGCCAGTTGGCTAATGCCAGTCAGTTAACGCTGACTGGCATTTTTCGTTGGATATTTGTGCGCCCTGTTCTTCACCATGTAATGACCCAGCCCTTTTTGCACAGGTCAGGCTGCTAATTGATACGCCATCGCTGGCGTCTTCACCCCCAAAGCCTGGTGCGGGCGTCGGTGGTTGTAAAACCCGATCCAGTCTGCAATAACCCGGCTGGCGTGCGCCAGGTTTTCAAAGCGGTGCCGATGCGCACACTGCTCTTTCAAGGTGCGGATCACCTGCTCCACCATGCCGTTCTGCTCCGGCGTGTACGGCGTGATGAACTCCTGCTGCAAACCGTAGCTTTTCACCAGTGCGGTATAGCTGCGGCTGGTAAACACCAAACCATTGTCACTGCGTAGCAGAAAGCGTTGCGGTACCCGGCCCAGGCAACCAAAGCGGTTGATCAGCGCGTGTTTCAGCGCCGACTCGGCCGTTTTGGACTTGCCACTTCGCGATAGATGCCAGCCCAGCAATTCCCGGGTGCAGCAGTCAATCACCAAGGCCAAATGGCACCAGCCATCCTTACCGGCCCAGATACGGCACAGGTCGGTGGCCCAGCGTTGATTGGGCTCGGCCGCCACCGATGGCAGGGCTTGCACACGCGGGCGGAAGCCGACCGGCCGCTTCTTCACCTGCCAGCCTTTGAGCTGGAAGATGCGCTGCACGGTGTTTTTGTTCATGCCCAGCAGGCCTGCTACGGTTCGGTAGCCGAATGAGGGATTCTCCTCAATCATCTCCTTGATCGGCTCGACCAACTACGGCTGCAGCTTGGGTGCAGCCTTCTGCGGGCGGTAGTACAGCGTGCGACGTGGCACGCCGAACCAGCGGCACAGCTTGCTGATGAGCACCTGGATGTCGTCGTCTACTAGTCCCTGCCGGACGAGGTGGACTACTTGTCGTCCTCGCCCAGCAGAGACTGCAGCTTTTTTCTGGCACGTAGCTCCAGCATGGCTTCGCCGTAGGCTTCCTGCAGTTCTTTGAGCTGTTTTCCGTACTGCTCGCGGATGTCCATCGGCTTGGCACGCAGGGCGTTTTCCATGCCGCGCTTGGCCTCATCGACCCAGATCTCGATCTCGGAAGGGGCCAGGTCGAAGGCGCGGGAGGCTTCGGCCACCGTGCGCTTGCCCTGAATGATCTCCATCACCAGCGCGGCTTTGCGCTTGGCGGTCCAGCGTTTGATATCGTCTTCCATGGTCATACTCATCACGTGCTCCTGTGTGAATTATGACCTGCACAGGTTTTTAGTGGGTCATTACAGTCACTTGTAGAACCTCGCGGAACTGATGCCGTGCTCTCGGCATAACTCCGGAACCGGCTTACCAGCCTCTCCCTGCTTGAGCACCGTAATGAGCTGGCTGTCCGAAAACCTTGATTTCTTCATCTGGCAGAACGTCCTCGATTCGAGAAAATTCTACGTCCAACGCCGCTGGTTTCCAGGGGAATTGCCAATATTGGCACCAGCGCAAGCTGCGTGCCCAGAGCGGAAGCTTTACCTACTGCCGATAAAAGTTGGTGTTCTGCTAGGAGAGTGCCTGCACAAGACAGGCATACCATTGGTCTGTATCAATTCAGAGACAGATGCAGCCATCACATTTGCCAGACCAGCAGCATTTGATCTGGGTCAAGCCTGTCCACAAAGCATCCACTAGCATTCGTTTCCCTATAAATATCGGCCAAATTTTCAACACCCTGTTAATACCAGATCAATAATCAAATAAATCATTAAAAATAAAGTAAGCATCATTTAGAGATATTTATGGCCCAACTCCTCCGCAAACTGGCGTTTGCAGACATACAGATGCACAAGCCTATCGACTACTCGATTTTCGACCGCTCGGGAAACCTGATCCTGCGCAAAGGCTTTGTCGTGTCCATGCCTGGCTTTGCCGACAAACTGGTAGAGCGGGGCTATTTCATTGGTATTTCCGAAGCGGGTGACTTGCCATCGGCCAAGGAAATCAAGGCCCGTGCGACGCGTCGCCCGGCAGAGCAAACCAGCGTATTCGTCGAGATGGCCAGCTTTGTCGAAGCCATCGCGCGGATCCACCGCATCATCCTGAGCCCACCCAATAACCTGGCCAATGTGGAAGAGCTGATGCGCAGCCGCGCCCACCAGTTGGTGGGGTTTATCCAGCATGACCCGGACGCGGTGCTGGCCGCTTTATATCTGCAACAACACGGCCAGGACCTGCGCGCCAACAAGCATGTACTGGGTGCCGCAGTGTGTTACATGCTGGCCAGCCAGATCTGCCAGGACGACACCGCCCTGGATTCACTCCTGTGCGCCGCCCTTACCCGGGACCTGGCGCTGTACCACTTCGATAAAGGCCTGGGTGCGCAAAAGGGCTTGGGCGAGCTGGAACAGCTGGCGGTATGGGAACACACCAGCACCACGGTCAAGTTACTGCAAAAGCACGGCATACAAGACAAACAGTGGCTGCTGCATGTTTACGAACACCATGAGCAGCCCAATGGCCGCGGCTATCCGCTAGGCAAAACGCGCGGCGAGGCCCACGAGCTATCCCTGCTGCTGGGGCTGGCCGACGCCTACGCCGGCATGACCATTGCCAATAAGTGGCGCCCCGGCATCTACCCTGCCAACACGCTGAAAGAGCTGTACCTGCAAAAGGACAGCAAGTATCTGGAAAACCATATCGGCTTGCTGATCAAGAAACTCACACGCTTTCCCGCCGGTACCGTCGTAGCGCTGCAAAGCGGCGAGATCGGCGTGGTGAAGAACACGAACTACACCCGCAAGAGCCCGATGGTGTACTCCATCATCGACGAAAAGGGCTTCCCCCGCAGCGAACCGACCCCGCGCGATACCCTGAATACCAAGTACGAAATCAAAGGCTGCATTTCACCGGAGCGGTGCAAAACCGCGCTGCTGGCTATCAAACGGATCTGGATGTAAGACATGAGCGACATCGAATACAAGGTTCCCCTCCACACCGCCATCGTGTCCAAGACCGATCTGAGCGGCATGATTACCTATGCCAATGACGCCTTTATCGCCATCAGTGGTTTCAGCCGCGAAGAGCTGATAGGCAAACCGCACAATATCGTGCGTCATCCGGACATGCCCGCCGCCGCCTTTGCCGACCTGTGGGCAACAGTAGAGCAAAACAAACCCTGGCGCGGCATTGTCAAAAACCGTACCAAAGACGGCGGCTTCTACTGGGTGCAGGCAACCATCGTGCCAATCCGCAAAGCCGGCAAAGTGGTGGGCTATATGTCGGTACGCTACGCCGCCAGCGACGAGCAAATCGAACAGGCCGCCCGTTTATACGCCCAGCCCGGAGCCAAACTGCCCAAGCAAGGGGGCCTGAAGCGCTTGCTGTCGATCAAGTCGGGCTATATCGCCGGCTCGCTGTTCGTGATTGCGCTGCTGATTACCGGTGGCATCCTCGGCATCGGTACCATCCAGCACAGCACCGAGCAGATCAACAAGGCCGACGGGCAATACCTGCGCAAGCTGGACGTGATCAGCCAGCTGGAAATCGACGCGACCCGCGCCCAGAGCGCCCCGATTGCCCTGCGCCAAGCCGGCATTGCACGGCTAGGCAGCCGCTATGCCGCCAACCCGCACACACCCGCAGATATCCGCGACCGCCTGAAAGGGCTGGATGCCCTGAACAATGCCGCCCGCCTGGCGCATAGCAGCGCGCTGGATGCCAGCCTGGAAAACCAGCTACAAGTACTGGTACAGCTGGCAGAGCAGAACCGGCTGCAGATACTGCGCCAGTCGGCGCAGGAGGTTGGCCGCATTAACCAGCGCAACGAGCAGATTGTGGATATCTCCTTGCTGGGCATCATCACGGGCATCATTACCGTGGTGGCCTTTGGCCTGGTCTTCATGCGCCAGATCGTACGTCCGCTGGATTCGGCTATCGAGAACTTCGAGAAAATTGCCGAAGGCGACCTGACCGGCGACGTGCCACTGGATGGTGCCGGCGAAACCGGCCACCTGCTGCGCTCCAGCGTAATCATGCAGATGCACCTGAAGGTGGTGATGGACGAGCTGAACCTGCTGGCAGGCCAGATCGACACCGCCTGCCTGAGCCTGAACACGGCGCTATTCGAGATCAGTGACCATTCCGAGGTACAGCACGACAAGCTGGAAGAAGCCAAGTCGTTCATGTCGCTGGACTTCATCTACGAGCTGTCCAACCAGCTGACCATGCTGGACGAGCTGCTGGCCGACAAGGAAGTTGCCCCGCAGGTAGCCGACTGCATTGCCAGCATCACCAACCTGAACCGGCTGCAAACCTTTGCCCTGGAAGACTTCCTGGACAAGATCGACCTGATCCTGAAGCTGATCGTGTCTAACCGCCAAGATACGCAGGAAGCGTATGCCATGTCGGCCAAACTGCACGAGGTGGCACAAACACTGAACACGCTGGTGAATTACTTCGTGCCGGACGGCAAGAAATACAATGCCTAAGCTACGCAAAATCCATATCGACCAGGCCATGGTAGGCATGTTTGTTGCCAGCCTGGATTGTGACTGGACTGCGCACCCGTTCTGGCTATCGCGCTTTTGCCTGCGTAATGCGGCGCAAATCGACATGCTGCGCCAGGAAGGCATACAGAGTTTTTATATCGATACCGAAAAAGGCCGGGATATTCCCCACGCCACCAGTGCGCCAGCCCCCGCCAGCAACACGGCTACGAAGAAAAGCCAGGTCCGCGCCACCCCACTAAGCCACGAGCTGGGGCTGGCGCGCGATATCGTGCTACGCACCGAAGCCATTACACAAAACCTGATGAAAGATGCCCGGCTGGGCCTGCGGCTGGATGTGGCGGCGCTGCATGGCATCAGCAGCGAGCTGTCCGGCTCATTGGACCGCAACGCACTGGCACTGCGCATGGTGGCGCAGATGTACAGCAAGGATGCCTATACCTTTCAGCACTCGGTCAGCGTGGCGCTGTTGTTGATGATCCTGCAGCACTATCAGGGCGCACCGCACGAGATCGTGGTCGAAGCAGGTATGGGTGGGCTACTGCACGATATCGGCAAGACCCGCATTCCCTTGCAACTCCTCAACAAGCCTGGCCGCCACACAGCAGAAGAGCGTCAGCTGATGCGCGAACACGTGCGCTTTAGCCAGCAGATTCTGGATGAAAACGGTATCCACTCGCCCATCATCCGCGCCATCGCCCTGCAACACCACGAGCGCTTCGACGGAACCGGCTACCCGCTGGGGCTAGCGGGGGGGGCCATCTCGGTATACGGCCAACAAGCCGCCATTATCGATGTATACGACGCGATTACCTCTGACCGCTGCTACCACAAAGGCCTGCCCGCCCCGGTAGCCATCAAGAAAATCTTTGAGCTGGGCAAAAACCACTTTGACCCGAAAGTCGTACGCGAGGTTGTGCACTGCTTCGGCATTTACCCGCCAGGTACCCTGGTACGCCTGGCAAGCGGCAAGCTGGCCGTGGTGAAACGCCACGCAGACGGCGACCTGACCCGCCCCGAAGTGGTGGTGTTCTTTGACACCCTGCGCAACCAGCGCCTCAAACCTGAAAGCATCAACCTGGCCATACGCTATGGCCCCCATGCCGACGATCATGTGGTGCACCACGAGGCCGCCGAGCACTGGCAAGCCCTGCTACCGGATATTCACCAGCTCTTGCTGGATAGCCCCTGACACATAGCCATCCCTTATTTCCCCTTACCGACCCGATCACCATGCGTACAAACTTGCCTGTCAGCCAGACCGAAATACCGTTTACCGAAGGCATCATCGTGACCCAGACCACCCTGGACGGCACGATTACCTATGCAAACGACCGCTTTGTGCAGCTCTCCGGTTTTAGCCGGGAAGAGCTGCTGGGCCAGCCCCACAATATCGTGCGCCACCCGGAAATGCCGCCCGTGCTGTTTGCCGACTTGTGGCATACCGTCAAACAAGGGCAATGCTGGCGGGGCTTGGTGAAGAACCGTACAAAATGCGGTGATTACTACTGGGTAGACGCTTTTGTCGTGCCGGTACTGGAAGGCGACAATATCACCGGCTATATGTCGGTACGCACCCCGGCCAGCCGGGCTGACATCCAGCAAGCCGAGCAAACCTATCCAGCCCTGCTCGCAGGTAAACGCTGGCAAAAACCACCCAAAACCGGGCGCCTCATGGTGTGGTTCCGCCCGCTCTACGTCACCTTGATGACACTGATGGTGGTGCTGGCCGGTGCCACGCATCCCGACCAAAGCGGTCTGCTGATCAGTGCACTAGGCATGGTAGCTACTGGCCTGTGGCTGGTGCTGGAGCGCCAGCGTAAGCAGCAGCAGCAAACCCTGCTGCAAGCCTGTCGCAATATTGCCCAGGGCAAACTCACCAACCCGCTGTGCATCAACCGTGCCGGAGATCAGGGCAAAATAGAGAACGCCCTGGCTTACATGCAGGTCAACCTGAAAGTCATGCTGGATAACCTGCAATGGACCGCTCACCAGCAGACCCGCAACACTCAGCAAGTCCAGGTCGCCGTAGGCGAACTGCTGGGGCATATTGATGAAAGTACTACCGCGGTTACCCAAATGGGCGCTGCGGTAGAAGAGCTTTCGGCCTCGATAGAGCAAGTCGCCTCCAATGCCGAACATACCGCGCGGCTAAGCCAGAATACTCGCCACGACCTGCAGCAAAGCGTAGAACAGATGGCCAGCTCGCAAAACCGCAACCAGGCGGCCGCCCAGGCGGTAGAAGAAGCACAGAACACCATTCGCGCGCTTTCCAGTGCCATCGGGAGTATTTCCCAGGTAACACAAACCATCCACGATATTGCCGACCAGACCAACCTGCTAGCCCTGAACGCTGCCATCGAAGCTGCCCGCGCGGGCGAAAGCGGCCGCGGCTTTGCCGTGGTAGCGGACGAAGTGCGCAAGCTGGCCGAACGTACCAGCCTGAGCACCGACGAAATCAAACACCTGGTCAGCAATGTACAGTTGGCCGCCAAAGGCACTGTCGATGCGATTGCTGCCATCACGCAGGAAACACGGGCCGGCGTGGAAACCGTACAGCAAACACTGACGCGGCTGGACGCCCTGCAGCAGGGCTCCGGCGAGGTGAACATGATGATGCAGGAGATTGCGGTAACCAATGCCCAGCAGTCTGCCACCGCCGGCCACCTGGCCGAACGCATGACACTGATCTCGGCCAGGTTCGATGCCTCGACCGAACAGATTGCCACGGCCAGACAAGCGATTGCCGGCCTGGCCAGCGAGGCCGCCCAGGTAGCCGCACTGGCCAGTGCCTTTGAGGTAGAAAAACGCTAATGCGTGCTTGTCCGGCCATCATGCTGTTACAGGCGCAGGCTTGCCCGGAAAAGCGCAGGCGGCGATACTCAGTTTTTTAGCCGACTGCGCCCCATGAAACACACCGTGCTTTTTGTTGAGGACGACGCCGAACTGGCCGCGCTGATGCGCGACTTTCTGGCGCGCCACGATCTGGACGTGATCATCGAGCCACGCGGAGATACCGCACTGGATGCCGTCACCCGTGTACAGCCTGCGCTGATCCTGCTGGATATCATGCTGCCGGGCAAAGATGGCCTGACGCTGTGCCGTGAGCTGCGGCCAACCTTTCACGGCCCCATCGTGATGCTCACCTCGCTGGATAGCGACATGAACCACATCCTGGGGCTGGAGCTGGGTGCGAACGACTATATTCTCAAAACCACCCCACCAGCAGTCGTAGCGGCGCGCCTGCGCGCCCAGCTGCGCCAGCACACGCCAGCGACAGCCAGCCCGCCCACCCCGTCCAGTCAGCCACAACGACTGGCATTTGGCACACTGATCATCGATGGCCCCTGCCGAGAAGTGTTGCTCGCTGGCGAACGTGTCGCGCTCTCGACATCCGACTTCGATCTGCTATGGCAGCTCGCCAGCCACGCCGGAGAAATCCAGGATCGCGACACCCTGTTACGCGTGATGCGCGGCCTGAGCTACGACGGCCTGGATCGCAGTATCGATATTGCCGTGTCACGGCTGCGTAAAAAGCTGGGGGATGATCCGCTTGCCCCGCAACGTATCAAGACAGTACGCAATAAAGGCTATCTATTCTCGCCGGCAGGCTGGTAAGCCATGCGTAAACTGTTTATCCAGTTTTATCTGCTACTGATCTTCAGTTTTCTGGTGGCGGTATCGCTCGCGGGCCTGGTGTACAAGGAAGTAGCCGAAAAGGCTGGTGACCGCGCGCTGGCCGATCTGCTGAAAACCACGCTCACGCTGATCGAGCACACGCTGGATGGTGTTCCGCAACAGCAATGGCCAGCCGAACTGGCCAAGCTGGACCACGAGCTGGATTTCAATGTAGCGCTACAGCCACTACATAGCCTGCCGCTTGACCCTGTCTCCATGCAGGCCCTGTTGCGTGGCGATATCGTGATGCTGGAAGACGATCTGGTCTACCTGCAGCGCGTCAAGCAGTCACCCTACGCACTCGTTGCCGGGCCAATGAGCTATCTGGTATTCATGCACGAGCTAAAGTGGCTGGACTACGCCCTGCTCACCATGATCGGCCTGTCGCTAGCCATACCCGTGCTGCTATGGATGCGGCCACACTGGAACGAGCTGGTACAACTGGAAAATGCCGCCAAACAGCTCAGCCAGGGGCAGTTTCAGGCACGCGTCAGCCTGGCGCCCACCTCGGGCCTGCAACCGCTGGCACGCGGCTTTAACCATATGGCAGAAAGCGTAGAACTCCTGCTGGAAAGCAAGCAAACCCTGATCAATGCCGTGGCACACGAGCTGCGCACCCCCTTGGCGCGATTACGCTACCGCCTGGCCTTGCTGGACGTGGACGCGGCCAACCCGGTACACGAGGGCATAGAGCGCGATCTCAACAATATCGGCTCGCTGATTGACGAACTGCTGCTACACGCCCGGCTGGGCCGCCCGGACTTGCCGATGCAGCCAGCAACCCTGCCCGCGCACACCTGGCTACGCCAGCGTCTGGACGACCTGACCAGCCACCACCCGCAGCTAAGGGTAAGCCTGCGGGTCTACCACGATAGCCTGCATGCAGACCCCACCCTGCTGGCACGGGCACTGGATAATCTGCTGAACAATGCGGCCAACTACGGCCAGGGCGAAATCGAGCTTAGCTTCACCGTACTCAATGGCGAACAGCAGTTGAGCGTGTCAGATAACGGGCACGGCATTGCCGAAGCCGACCGTTCCAATGTGCTAGAGCCCTTTGTGCGGCTAGACCCAAGCCGTG
The DNA here is from genome assembly GCF_020616155.1 of Vogesella sp. XCS3. Classification (NCBI taxonomy): domain Bacteria; kingdom Pseudomonadati; phylum Pseudomonadota; class Betaproteobacteria; order Neisseriales; family Chromobacteriaceae; genus Vogesella; species Vogesella sp. XCS3. Next base: position 2,089,557 of record NZ_CP085530.1, read on the forward strand.
GTGCCGGCCAGGGGGGTTATGGCCTGGGCTTGGCCATCGTGCGGCAGATCATGCTGGCGCATCATGGCCACATCCGGATAGACGACAGCACACTGGGTGGTGCACGCTTTACCTTGGGCTGGCCGGAGCAACAAAGCGATACAACGATGAACAATTCATAACAGACAAGTAGCAGGCAACTACCTAACATGGCATCAGACGTTGAACACAACGTGTATACCCTACTCTTTGCAAAGGATTTCACCATGAAAAAACTGACTCTGGTTGCTGCTGGTCTGGCTTTCGCTGTTGCTGCTTCCGCTGGTTTCGCTGCTGATGCCAAGAAACCTGCTGCTTCGGCTCCTGCTGCTGAAAAGAAAGTAGAAAAGAAAGCTGAAAAGAAAGTAGAGAAAAAAGTTGTTAAGGCTAAAAAAGCCGCTTCCGCTGCCAAGTAATTCGGCTGCAGGATAAAAAAGGGCACCTTGCGGTGCCCTTTTTTCGTATAAGCCTGCCGGGAAACACGGCAGGACATGACCTGGCTAGCTGGCCAGTGCCTGCTTTTGCAGCGACACCAGCTCGGTAATACCCTTTTCTGCCAAAGCCATTAGCGCATTCATTTCATCGCGGCTAAAAGGGGCACCTTCCGCAGTACCTTGTACCTCGATAAAACGGCCATCACCGGTCATCACGACATTCATGTCGGTTTCGCAGCCCGAGTCTTCTACATAGTCCAGATCCAACACCGGCTGGCCAGCCACCACCCCTACCGAAATGGCAGCAACGTGGTCACGCAAGGGGCTTTCTGCCAGCTTGCCTGCCGCGATCAAGCCGGCAATCGCATCGGCCAAAGCAACAAACGCACCGGTAATGCTGGCCGTGCGCGTGCCACCATCGGCCTGGATAACATCACAGTCGATCAAAATCTGGCGCTCGCCCAGCTTTTGCAGGTCCACCACCGCGCGCAAGCTGCGGCCGATCAGGCGCTGGATTTCTTGGGTACGGCCAGACTGCTTGCCACTAGCTGCTTCGCGGCGCATACGGCTTCCGGTAGAACGGGGAAGCATGCCGTACTCTGCAGTGACCCAGCCTTGCCCCTTGCCTTTCAGAAATGACGGCACCGACTCTTCCACGCTGGCAGTACAGATCACTTTGGTATCACCGCACTCTATCAATACCGAGCCTTCGGCATGTTTGGTGTAATGGCGGGTAAGGCGGACGGTGCGCAGGGCATCTGCGGCGCGTTGGGATGGGCGCATGCGGTTTCTCTCGGTACGTCTGAAACCGGCATTCTAGCGCAAAGCCTTACCAGGCTGACGGGTATCAGCCACGTTTCAGGCCCTGGGTAAGCTCGCTATCCATCAGGGTAGACTGCCAAGTTTGCTCGCTTTGCGTATCGGCGAGCGTTTCACTGTCGATGAAACCCTCCCGCCCCGGGACGAATTGCTCGTCAGACAGCAGCTGCAAGGCAATGGCGCTCAGGTTATCGCTATGCGCACCTGCACGCTTTTCGGCCACGCTGAGCAGGGCGGGCACCACCATGGAGGGCAAACGGCCAACAAAAGCCCTGGCGATTTCATCGTCGCGCAATGGCCCCCACACACCATCAGAACACAGCAACAGCGTATCGCCATAGCCCAAGGGCAAAGTCTCGGCCAATTCGATATCCGGCTCACCGATAGCGCCTAGGCAGTTGTAAATACGGTTACGCGCCGGGTGGTCGTGGGCGTCGGCCTCGTTCAGAAAACCAGTATCGATCAGACGCTGTACATGGCTGTGATCGTTGCTACGCCAAACCACCTGGCCGTCCCGCAGCAGATAGCAGCGTGAATCCCCCGCGTGCGCCACCCACGCCTCGTCGTCCTGAATCACCACCACCACCACCGTGGTACTGGGCACTTCACTCATCCGGTGACGAATGGCGTGGTCCAGAATAGCCTGATGAGACTCTTGCCCGGCATTGAGCAAAAAACGTCGTGGATGCTGTAGCCGGGGTTTGGCGGCTTTCTTGAACAATTCGCAGAACACATCGACTGCAATCTGCGCAGCCACCTCGCCATGCGCATGGCCGCCCATACCATCAGCCAACACCAATAGCTGCGCCTGCTCGGTACAGACTACACCGATGCGATCTTCGTTATAGGGGCGACCACCCACTCTGGTATCTACCGCAATGGCAAATTTCATGGTTATCGCCCTATTAGCCTGCCAAGCCAGGCGGACACGCCGCGCGGGGGCTCGGGGGTAACGTAGTTTTTGTCCCGTAGCCGCTTTTGCATTTCACTCAGGCTAGCCAGACGGGTGAGCGGGTCCAGCCCCAGGCAATCGTCTACCAATGCCAGAAGTTCCGGGGAGTAATAACGGGCAAACGCCTTGCTAGCCGGTACCACTTTGTCCTGTTTCAGACGCAGATCCGCCGACGGCAGCTTGTCGCCCCCCATAGCCATGTACATGCAGGCACCGAGCGCATAGATATCGGTCCACGGGCCCAGCTTGGCCTGGGCATCATACTGCTCGGGCGCAGCATAGCCAGGAGTAAACATGCTGGCCAAATGCTGGACACGCCCCAATGTCTGGCGGGCGGCACCGAAATCCAGCAACACCGGTGTACCGTTGCGACGCAGGTAAATATTGGCCGGCTTGATATCCAGATGCAGCAAATGCTGCAGATGCACTTCGCGCAGACCACCGATCAACTCGGCAAACAAGCGGCGCAGACGCGGTTCGGCAATGCCCTGCGGCGACAGCTCGATCTCCTTGGCCAGCGGGCGTCCTTCGGTATAGTCCATCACCATGTAAACGGTCTGGTTGGCACGAAAGAAGTTACTCACCCTGACAATATTGGGGTGCTGGATAGCGGCCAGGATACGTGCCTCTTCAAAAAAGCACTTCAAGCCCAGCTTGAATGCCTCCCGATCCAGCTCGTTCAACACCGTGACATCGGATTTGCCACGCCGCCCGGTCATGGAGAGTGGCAAATACTCTTTGATCGCGTATTTACGGTCGTACTGGTCCAGCGCCAGATAAACCTCGCTAAAACCACCAGAGCTCAGGCTGCGCACCACGGTGTAATCTTCCAGCCGTGTGCCTACCGGTAGTGCTCGCTGCTTGGATTGCGTAGTGTCCATTGTTATAGTGTGCCAGCCTCAGGATCGATAGAACGATCCGGGGTCAGTTTCCAATTATTCATTCCGTTTCGGGAGCCCCCATGATTTTAAGCATGACAGGCTTTGCCTCTACCACCCGTGAATTCCCGGGTGGCCTGTTATCCATCGAGCTGCGTGCGGTCAACCACCGCTATCTTGACGTGCAAATGCGTCTGCCGGAAGAGCTGCGTATCATCGAACCACAATTGCGCGAGCTGATCGGCGGCCGTGTTACCCGTGGCAAAGTGGAGTGCCGCATTGGCCTGAACCAGACCGACAGCGATACCCCGCAGCTGGAGCTGAACCGCGACACCGTCCAGCGCCTGCTGGCCGTCAGCGCCGAAGTCCGCGAGCTGGCCCCGCAGGTACGCGACCTGGGCATGGGCGAGCTGTTGCGCTGGCCGGGCGTACTCAAGTCGAACTCGCTGGCACCAGAAGTATTGCACCAGCTGTGCCTGGAAGGCCTGAACGCCGTACTGGGCGACTTCCGCGACACCCGCGCGCGCGAAGGCAGCAAACTGGCCCAGGTACTGCTAGACCGCATCAGCGGCATGGACCACATTATCGCAGAGGTCAAGCCACGCCTGCCGGTTATTCTGGAAGCATACCGCACCAGGTTGGCCGCACGTCTGCAAGAAGCGCTGGGCAACGTAGACGACGACCGCATCAAGCAGGAGTTTGCCCTGTTTGCCCAAAAGATCGATGTCGACGAAGAGCTGGAACGCCTGACCACACACCTGGCCGAAGTACGACGCATCCTCAAAACCGGTGGCCAGGTGGGCAAACGCCTGGACTTCCTGATGCAGGAACTGAACCGCGAAGCCAACACACTGGGCTCCAAGTCGGTTTCCACCGAAACCACCCAGGCCTCGGTAGAGCTGAAAGTACTGATCGAACAGATGCGCGAGCAAATTCAGAACGTGGAGTAAGCATTCCGCAATACCCGGCAAGCAACAAGGCCGCCCATCACGGGCGGCCTTGTTACTGTCAGGCGTTATCCGCCCAGATCAGACGGGCAATGGCGGACGAGTCCAGTTCGCCTTCGCCGTTGGCTACCAGCTGGCTGATCAGCCCGGCCACGCGCTCAGCCTCGGGCAGACGAATGCCCAGCTCACGTGCCGTGTCCAGAACAATGCCCATATCTTTCTGATGCAGCTTGGCCTTGAAGCCGGGGGCGTAGTTGTCGTCGATCATGCGCTGGCCGTGCACGTCCAGCACCTTGCTGCCGGCAAAACCGCCCAGCAGCGCCTGGCGTACCGGCGCCGGGTCCACACCGCAGGCCTGTGCCAGCTTCATCACCTCGGCGACTGCCGCAATACCGACCCCTACCGCAATCTGGTTGCATGCCTTGGCTACCTGGCCGGCGCCGCTCGCGCCGATATGGGTAATGGTCTTGCCCATGGCGGCCAGCACCGGACGTACCTTATCCAGTGCAGCCGCATCGCCGCCCACCATGATGGTGAGGGTACCGTTGATAGCGCCGACTTCACCACCGGACACCGGGCAATCCAGAAAGCTGATACCGCGGGTAGCAAGGTTGGCCGCGATGTCACGAGCACCGATGGGCGAGATGGTACTCATGTCGATACACACCAGCCCCGGGCGGGCTGCGCTGGCCACACCATCGTCACCCAGTAGTAGCGCGGCGACGTCGGCGGTATCGGACACATTGGTGATCAACACGTCCACCTTTGCGGCCAACTCGGCCACGCTGGGCACCCAGTGGGCACCATCGTCAATCAGGCTGGCGGCGGTTTCCGGACGGCGTGCCCATACTGCCACCTCAAAGCCGGCGCGCAGAAGGTTGCTGACGCAGGGGCGTCCCATGATGCCCAGACCGATATATCCCACTTTCATTGTTTGGCTCCGTTATCTGCCGCGACGGCAACAGGGGGGGGCCGGCGCATGGCCAGCCATTGTGCAAAGTCGAGTTTTTCGCCCTTGGCGTGCTGTTCCAGGAAATAGACAAAAGCCAATACCTCGGCCACGGCGCGGTAAAGCTCGGGCGGGATATGGCTGTCCAGGTCCACCTGCATCAGCAGGTTGACCAGCTCGGGGGAGTCGTGCACGAACACGCCCGCGTCTTTGGCGTGCTCGATGATGCGCTCGGCCGTCTGGCCGTAGCCTTTGGCTACGACAGTTGGCGCACTGGCGCCATCCTTGTACTTGAGCGCTACCGCGGAGCGGCGGCCATCAGCCCGTACTGGCTTCATGTCTTACCTGCAAGCTGGCCAGTGCCAGACCGGCGGCTTCCATCGAGCCGGCCAGCTGCTGACGGTATTGTTCTATCAGGGTGGCGGCTTCGGGGTTATCGGTATCAAAGGTGAGCTGCACCTGGTTACCTACCAGACGCAAGCGTGCGGCCAGGCCGCCCAATGCCGGCAAACTCATGGCCAGGTTGGTATGCCATGCGCGCATCTCTTGCTGGCCGTTACCCTCGCGCTCACCGCCCTGCTCGGGCTGGATCTGCCATTGTACCAGCTGGCCGGGCCACGCTTGGCCGGTGTACATGAACTGGTGCTGCTCCAGGGTATCAAGCTGGCGCTGTACCAAGTGGCCCGCTTCAGGCGTTACGACGTGCTTGGCGGCACTCGCGTCGGCAGTCGTCAGGGGCGTTGCCAGCCGCGCCTGCGGCTCTTGCTTGAGCTCATCCAGCGACAGGCGGCCATCGACCCAGGCTTTCTGATGGGCTTCGTAGAATACCCCACTCTTTTCAACCGTGGCCTTGAGGTGGGTTTCGTGCGCGGGTGCCGGCTGTGCCGGGTCGGGCAGCAAAGCCGCCTGGGTGGCATGGGCACGTAACGCAGCAGGCATAGCGGCCAACCCTGCGGCCAGGCGGTTGGCAATGACATCCGACAGCGGCTTTCCTTCCAACTGCGCGGCAGCAGGCAAGGCATTGGCCAGTGAGGCAGAGGCCGCCGTTGCGGTAGACCCCTGCACGGTATTGCCTGATGCCAACAGGCTGCTCAGATAGCGCGAAGCGGTGCTAAACGATACAGGGGCTGATTTGTCGCTGGCAGCGGCTTGCGACAGATTGACTTGGGTAAAACTGAGTACCGGCTCAGTAGCACGCACGCGCAACATTAAAGGGTCGGCGCGCAGTGCCTGGCCATCTCCGGGTGCTTTCAGGGTAAACGCTGCATTTTTTACCAGAACGGCAGCACTACCATCAGGTAGACGTTCTGCCACTCTGGCCATCACCCATTCGCCAGACTGGAAAGCCGGTAGCTTGCCCTGTGGCTGGGTAAGAGTTTCCAGCTCGACCCCCTCGCTGCCTGCGGCCAACTGCAGGGCTTGGGCCAGGGCCTGCGACTGCTTGGTGCTTGGCGTATCCGCAGGCGAAGGCGCGGGTTTGAGATCGTCGGCATCCAGCAGCAGGAAGGCCAGCGGCTGGGTAGTAGCCACCCGCAACCGCAGGTCTTCGCCTTGCAGCGTGGCTCCCTGCGGCACATTCAGCAAAAATGGTTCGCCCTTTATCTGGGCCGCGATACGGCCATCAGGCAGACGCTCGCTGATCTTGGCCAGAATGGTTTCGCCACCTTGCAGTACCGGCATGCGCGCCGGGGTACTACTGGCTTCCAGCAGTAAACGCCCCTGCTCTCGGCTAAGCTTGATGGCCTGTGCTGCGCTAAGGGGGTTGCCGGCCAGCTCGGATGTACCTGTCTGCAGACCGGGCAAACCCTGGGAGAGTGGGGAGATCATGCAGTAGGACTATTGCGGTACAAGGAAAGGATCAACTCGGCCTCGCTGCGCGAGATACCGCAGCGTTCGGCCACATCCGCAGTAGAGAAGCCACGCTTGAACAGCTCGATAGCCTGGTTATAGGGGCTGGCGCCCTCAGTAGTGGCGAGTGGCTGCTGGCGAGGCTGCGGTCTGACAGGGGGAGGGACTACGGTAGCGTCGGTGCGTGGTGCCGGAGGTATCTCCTGCACCGTGCGCTGCAAGGCACTGATTTGTCGCTGCAAGTGGTCAAAGGTACTGGCTTCAACCCTGCGCTCGGACTCCATCATGTCAATACGACGCCAGAGCCAGAACACAATGCCGGACTGCAGCACGACAATCAAAAATAATAGCCAATCGGTGGTATTCATCACAGGCTCCGGGGTCTGAGCAGCCAAAACAGCAGCTGAAGCCTAGCGGTATACGGTAGATATCTTCTGCTGCTGGCGTAAACTCTGCAGCATCTCGGAAAGCTCGTGATGACGGCTGGCAACCAGCGTTTCCATCTGTTGATTTTGCTGCAAGGTTTCTATCAATATGGCACGTGTTTGCTCATCCAGCGCGTCGACTTGCAAGCTTTCGCGAAGGCGGGCAAAGCATGGGTCGCGCTGCTCATCCAGCAACAGCCAAGCCTCCCAGTCTTCGCACTGCGCGACAGCCAGCATCTGGGCGGTGAGCTCGGAATAACGCGACAATATTGCAATATCCCAACCAGCCATCTCAAACCTGCCCAACCCGCTGTCCAGCCCCCTGCATCTTGTCCAGCTGTTTCCAGGCTCCGAGCAGGTCTTCGAGCAGCAAAATCACCTCACCCAGTATTTCAGCGTCATTCTTCATGTTTGCCACACCAAGACGGTGCTTCATGTAGAGGTATAACTCCCGTAGGTTGGCAGTCACCTCACCACCTTTTTCAAGGTTAAGCACCGTATCCAGGCCATTGATAATGTCCAGGCCCTTACCGATGAGTTTGCCTTTTGCAATGTAGTTGTTAAGTGCAATCTCGCCCTGCGCCTTGCGTAGAGCCGAGATAGCGCCTTCGTACAACATTACGATCAAACCGACAGGGCTAGCGCCATATACCGAGGCCTCAAGAGCATCGGATTGGTACGCTTTGTTCAATTGCTGCAATGCCAGTCGATTCATTTATTATCACCCTGCCGCATTTTATTAAAATCAACCAAGCATTGATGCCATATAGCTACTTTGGTTCTTCATTTTGGCCAACGCAGCATCCAGTGCCGAGAATTGCGTCATATAACGCTTCTGCATCATGTCCAAACGCGCCTGGATCTGGTCCTGCTTCTGCTTTTCGTACGTGACTTGCTGATTCAGGCTATCGGTACGTACCTGTACCATGCCTTCGGGGCCCAGCATTTTGTTGAGTTTGTCGTTCAGACGGTCAGCGTACCCATCGGCATTGCTGTTACTGAACAGCTTGTACACTGCCGTTGAGTCTTTATTCAGTGCCTTCTTGAACGCTTCACTATCCAACTTTAGGCTACCGTCTTTCTGCAATGCAATACCAGCCTGTGACAAATAACCCAAACCAGACTCAAGCGATACGCCGGCAAGGCCTACTGTCATTTCAGCGGTCAGGTCCTGCATGATCATGCGAGCACCGCTATCTAGCCTTACCGCCGTCCCTATCACCTTGCCGTCAGCATCGGTAACCTGGCTGCTGCTCTGCTTATACATACTATCGATCTGGCTTTTGATTTTATTGAAGCCATCAACAAACGCCTGCACATTCTTGATAACAGCGTCGTCATCACGCGTTACGGTGACGGTAGCGGTCCCAGTCTTGTACAGGTTTAACTCCAGACCGGTCAATGCCTCAGTAACCTTGTTGGAAGATGCCGTAATGGCTACCCCGTTTACCGTGAACTGCGCGTCGCTAGGTGCTGCGGTGCGTTTGGCCAGGTTGGACGCTGCCGTACTAGTACGGTCAAAATCCAAAAATCCCAAACCCAGTGCCGCGCCGCCCGTCAACGAGAATGCACCATCATTACCCGCTTTTTTGCTACTCAGTGCGAGCTTGTAACCATCAGTCCCACTATTGACAACGGAAGCGGAGACATCTCCTCCTTTGGCATTAATGGCGTCACTGATCGACTGCAGCGACGCATTGGCGCCGATCGTCACGCTCAATGTAGTGCCAGATCCGAAAGCAATGCTCAGATCACCTCCAGTAGCATTACCCAGACTTTGAGTATTGGAAGTGATCTTACCTGTGCTGCCGTCATAACTGCTTAGCGCCAATGTCTGAGCGGCCGCCAGCGACGTAACATTTACCACATAGGTGCCAGAAGCCGCAGTTGAACCTGCACTGGCTTTGACCGCACTTGCATCACTGCTGTCGGTCTTGTTGGCATTCAATGCCGAACCGGAAATCAAGCCTCGCAGAGATGTCTGAAAATCCGACAAGGTCGATTTCAGCTTACCTAATGACGAGACCTGATTGTTATAAGTATTGATCCGATTCTTGCTGGATGTCATCGGAGCCTGCTCCAGCGACATCAACTGGGATACCAGTCCCTGCACATCGAAGTTACTGCCGGCGGTGGTGATTGCGGCCATGATCTACTCCAGAGGCTAAGCCTCGTCGTGCAGCAGGATACTGCGAAAATCCTCGATGGCCTTCGCAATACGGATGACTTCAGGCGAAGGAATCTGCCTAATCACTTCCTTGCTGCTTTTGTCAACTACCTTGACGATCTGCATCTGGGTATCGTCGTCTACCGTGAACTGCAGATCACCCTTGTAAAGCTTTACCGTGTCATTCAGCTTTTTGACGGCATCTGCCAGGTCTGACTGGCTGAATACCTGCTGATCAGCCTTACTTTTGGCCTGCTCTTTTGCTTCGGTCTCTTTAACGCCACTTACTGCCTTTAAAGTCTCAGGTTTGATGGTACCCGCAGCCTCTCCGTCTTTGGAGAGCTGTTGCGGCAACTCTACCTGTTGCTTGGCAGTCAGGCCCAAAGGTTGAAAGCCCCCCGTTACTGATCCGATTTGCATGATAAATACCTCATAAAAAAGGACTCCCCCCTACAGCATAATTCAGACCATAGGAGGGAAACCACTTTTCTCACCTTAACGTAGCAAGGACAGCGCAGCCTGCGGCACGGTGTTGGCCTGACCCAGAATGGCAGTACCAGCCTGTTGCAGGATCTGATTACGAGTCAACGAGGCAGTTTCAGAGGCAAAGTCGGTGTCCATGATACGGCTCTTCGATGCACTAAGGTTCTCCACGTAAGCCTGGGTGTTGGCAATCACAGCCTCGAAACGGTTCTGGATGGAACCGAAAGTGGCACGCGTATTGGTCACGGTACGGATGGCCGCATCCATAGAAGCAATCGCAGCCGATGCAGAACCGGAGGACGATACGTTCACCGTACCGGTAGCGGTCAGCGAGCCACTATACGCAGAGATACCAGACAGTTCGACACCACTAGTGGTCACCTGGTTATCTGTAGAGCCAGAGGAGCCTACCTGGAAGGTCAGACCGGAGCCACCTGTGAGCAGTTTGGTTCCGTTAAAGTTCGTGGTTTGAACGATACGCGATACTTCCTGAGTCAGTTGGTCTACCTCTTTCTGCAGCTGCGAACGGTTGTCATCCGAGATGGAGCCGTTAGCCGCCTGCACTGATATTTCACGGATACGCTGCAGGTTGTTTCCTACTTGGCCCAAGGCACTTTCAGCTGTCTGGGCTACCGAAATACCATCGTAGGCGTTTCGAATACCCTGGGAATTACCCCGGATCTGCGAAGAGAGACCTTCAGAGACCGCCAGACCAGCGGCGTCATCCTTGGCAGAGTTTACGCGTAAGCCGGAGGACAGCTTTTGCAGGGAAGAAGCCAGTGCCGAGTTGGACTGGTTCAGGTTGCGCTGCGCATTGAGCGAGGCAATGTTACTATTTACGATGATAGGCATTTTAAACTCCGTTATTATGGCGACTTGGCTCGGAAGCGAACTCCCCGGGTTTTGATACCAATCGCTCTAACACTCTATCGTCAGTTCTTTATTGCTCTTGAGGCCTTTTTTTAAATTTCTCAAAAAAACCCAAAAAAAAATCCCTGGCCGTTGAGCCAGGGACAGAGGTACCAAATTAGTTTGTATATCGTTGTTAGCTATCCTTAGCCACGTAGCAGGGAAATGGCTGCCTGTGGTACTTGGTTTGCCTGCCCCAGGATGGACGTACCAGCCTGCTGCAGAATCTGGTTACGGGTCAGCTGTGCGGTTTCAGCGGCGAAGTCGGTATCCATGATACGGCTGCGGGAAGCCGACAAGTTTTCAGTAAACGCCTGCATGTTGGCGATTACTGCTTCAAAACGGTTTTGTACCGAACCGAAGGTGGCACGTGTGTTGGTAACGGTGCGGATCGAAGCATCCATCGACGCGATCGCCGCAGAGGCAGCACCCGACGAACTCACGTTTACAGTACCGGTGGCAGTCAACGAGCCGCTGTAACCTGCAATACCGCTCATCTCTACACCACTTGTGGCCACCTGGTTATCTGCAGAACCAGACGCACCTACCTGGAAGGTCAGGCCGGAACCGCCGGTCAGCAGCTTGGTGCCGTTAAAGTTAGTGGTCTGTACGATGCGGGAGATTTCCTGCGTCAGCTGATCTACTTCTTTTTGCAGCTGGGAACGGTTGTCATCCGAAACACCACCGTTGGCAGCCTGTACTGCTACTTCACGGATACGCTGCAGGTTGTTGCCTACCTGTCCCAGCGCACTTTCAGCGGTCTGTGCTACCGAGATACCGTCGTAGGCGTTACGCACACCCTGGTTGTTACCGCGAATCTGCGAGGTCAGGCCTTCTGCCACGGCCAAGCCAGCGGCATCATCTTTGGCGCTGTTCACGCGCAGACCGGAGGACAGTTTCTGCAACGAGCCAGCCAACGCAGTATTGGACATGTTCAGGTTGCGCTGTGCATTCAGGGATGCGATGTTGCTGTTAACGATAATGGACATTTTGGCACCTCATTGATTCTATTTGGTTTCTGACCATGCACCGTCTGGCTTGATTCTTGCTGGCAGTGCATTAGCTTATGACCATATTTCGGCCCCCCCCTGCAGAACTTTAAATTTTTTTGTGGCAAAACGAAAAAAGGCAGCTAACGCTGCCTTTTTGCCCGGGTGGCCTAGCGGGTAAACGCGGCTAGCCATTCATCCAGATGATCCTCCAGCCAGTAATCACGGTCCACCCAGGCCCTTAACTGCTCGCCCTCGCATACCCTGGCCGCAGGGTCGGCCGCCAGACGGCGAATCTGGGCAATCCAGGCTTTGGCGTCGTCGCCCACCCGTGTCACTGGCGGCTCGCCGGTGCGGTAAGGGTAAACATCGGAACAGATCACCGGCCAGCCCATCACGCCGTATTCCAGCAGCCGCAGATTGCTCTTGGCCTCGTTGAACGGCAGGGTTTCTAGCGGGGCAACCGCGATGTCCAGATTCAGCGCTGCCATTCTGGCTGGATACTGGTCAAAACTCACCGGTTCATGCTTCTCGGCAATGTACTCATCCAGCCCTTGCGGCCACATGCCCATAAAGACCCAGTCCACCTCATGTGCGGTGGCCTTGATCACCTCTTCCAACAGGGCCAGATCGCCCTGATGCTGCTGAGCACCGACCCAGCCCACTCGCGGTTTGCGGCCAACGTTACGCTGCGACGTCACCCCGGACCAGTACTCGCGCGACAGCCGGTTTGGTACCACGCGGATGTCCGCGATCATGTCGGCTGCCATCTCGCGTAATGGCTCGGTGGTCACTACCAGGCGGTCCACCAAGCCCAGCATCTGGCGCAGGCGACGGCGACCGTCGCGGAAATTGGACATGAAGTGCTTATAGAGCGCACTTTTCTCCGGCAGCTGGGTAATCAGGTCGTCCAGCGACATCACCATGAAAATACCCGGCAGATGCTTGCGGTAGGCCTGCAGCAACTCCAGCTGCGGGTCGGTCATGGCGTTCTGCATAACATAGCTGTCTACGCCCAAACGCTGCAGCTCCACTACCGTTACCAGACGCTGGACATCTTTCTGCTGCCGCAGGCAGGCGGTCAGTGCCTTGCCATCGCGGCTGAGCGCACGTAGCGGCTGGTCAACGCGATATTCACCACTGCCTCCGGCAATGCCGTTACCTAGGATACGCGGTAGTTCAGTGAATTCCGACGGCCAGAAGCGCAGCACTTTCTGCTCGATCTCGCATGGCTTACCGGTCAAAGACAGGTTGGGGTTGTAGGCCGGATCGTTGGCCAAGGCCGGCAACCAGCGCTGCAACAGACGCCCTTGCTCCTGCTGGTTCTGCTCGTGCCGGCGCATGGCTTTCAGCACCTGCTCGCCTTCGGCACGGATGCTGATGCTGTGGTGATGTACCAGCGTGGCATACGGCGTCCACAGGGTGTGCCAGCCGGCGTCACGCAGTCGCAGGCAGTAATCGACGTCGTTGTAGAGCACAGCAAAGTCGTGCTCGTCAAAACCGCCAATTGCACGGAACGCCGAAGCCGGCGTCAGCAGGCAGGCCGCCGTCACCGCCGATAAGCGCTGATCGATCTGCAAGCGGCTCATGTAGCCGGCATCCCCTGCCTCGGCCATCCAGCCCAAGTGGGCGGCACTGCCGATACGGTCGGGGCCGCTGCCAAGGAAAATACCGGCATGCTGCACCTTCGCCGTTTCCGGGAACAGCAGCTTGGCGCCTACCGCACCGACACCATCGCGTACGGCGTGCTGCAGCATGCGCTCCAGCCAGTCCGGCTGCACGATCTCGATATCGTTGTTCAGCAGCAGCAGGTAGTCGCCGCGGGCGTTGGCCGCACCCAGGTTGATCTGGGCCGAAAAGTTGAACGGGGCGTCGTAATGCACCACGCGCAAGCGCTCGCCAAAGCGCTGGATGGCCTGGTCGTAAAAGAGCAGCACGTCCGGATCGTCCGACTGGTTGTCCACCACCACCACGTCGAAATGCGGGTAGGCGGTACGCTCGAACAAGGTGTTGATGCACGGCTCGATGAATTCGAAAGCGTTGCGGCTGGGGATGATAATGCTCACCAGCGGCTGTGCCGTCAGCGGGTACACCACACGCAGCGTCTGCTCAGCCAGGCCCAGCTCGACACGGGCCGGCGTCGCGCTGGCTTGCAGCCAGTCTTCTACTGCCAGCTTGCGCATTGCCAGCTTGCCGTCACGGGCAGGCAAGTGCAGCAACAGCTCCGGCAGGTTGGCAATGGCCGCCGCACCGAAATGGGCCGCCAGGTTCAGCAGCAGCTGGTAAACCTCGAAGCCTTCGTACGGCTGCAAGCCGCCCAGGTGCTGCACAGCGTCGGCACGCAGCAGCACGCTGGCACCGATGTAATCGTAAGCCAGCAACATGTCCAGATCGAACGCCGGCTTGAACTGTGGCTGCTCGTAACCACGCATCGCTACGCTGTCGTGGTCGCAGTAAAGCGCCAGGCAGTTCGGGTCCCGGACCACGCGATCTGCGAGGCGCAGCAAGGCATGCGGCTCCAGCTCGGCGCCGCACGGCAGCAGCATGCCCCAATCCATGCCCACCTCGGCCAGCACCGCGTTGAACAGCTTGGCGGTATCGTCAAACTGGTCGACATGATCCACTTGCAGCCAACCCAGTATCTCGCTGTTTTCAAACAGCGGGTCCGGCGCGGCAAAGTCGGCCACCACGATCAGCCGCCACTGTTTGTACAGCTGCAGCTGCAGCGAATCCAACGTCTTGGCCAGCAACGGGCCCTGCGCCTGGCTGGCCAGCACCACCAGCGTGATCTGCGGCTGCTGTGGCCAGGCCATCAGACGGCGGGCGAGCACCTCGGCGTCAGCTTCGGTCAGCGCGTGGCCGGCCAGCCAGCGCATGTGGTCGACGGCGGGCTGGAAGTTGACCTTGGCCTTGCTCGGGTGCTCGGCAGCCAGTACCACCTTGCGCGCCTCGCGGATATCGTGCTCGCCCAGATCGTCGTAGCGGCGGTAGATCTCGGCAAACACCGCCCGCATGCCCCCCCAGCTTTGTACGGTACGCGAGTCGCCGGCGTTGTCCTTGTCTTCGCGGCGGCGTACCTGCACCGTGGCTTCGGCAAAGTGTACGAAGGGGATGAGACGAGACAGGCGGATCAGGAAGTCCCAGTCTTCCAGCGACGGCAGCTTTTCATCGAAATCGCCCGCCTCGGCGACCACCGATCGCGGGTGGGCCAAGCAATTCACCGGAATGTAGTTGCTGACCTGCAGCATGTTGAAGTCGTAACGCTCGCAAGCGATCTGGTGCTGGCTGACCTCGCGGCGGATGCCGCCTTCCAGCCGCTCCATCACAAAGTGCGCATCACCGAACACCAGCGCCCCCGGGTGCTTGCCGATTTCCTCGTGCAAGCGCGCCAGGTGCTGCGGGTACATCAGGTCGTCGTCGTCGATGTACACGATGTACTGGCCGCGGGCTATACGCAGCGCGAGGTTACGGGCAGACCCGACGCCGCCATTCGGCTTGCGCACGTAGGTGTAAGCCGGCAGCGCATCGGCCACGATGCCCAGCAAGGCCTCCTGCGGTTCGCCACCATCGTTGACGTAGATGAGCTCGAAATCCCGAAATGTCTGCGCTGTAATACTCTGCAGCGTATTCACCGCCAATCCCGGCCGGTTATAGGCGGTACAAATAATGGTAAAGAATGGGCCATCAGCCAAGTGGGGGATCGTTGGCAACAGCGGCTTGGCAACAAGTTCCGGCGCCAGTACTTCTGCGGCAAGGTTGGCCGCATGCATTACGGCGGCTTGCGCCAGTGACTCAGCCGGCACAGTCATCAATTGCTCGCACTGCGCCAGCACCTCGTTCGCTACCTGTGCGGCCAACGGCAGGCGGCCGCTGAACTCGGGTAGCGCCAATTGCTTGAAGAACTCTAGCTTGCCCTGGTACAGGCGGAAAATGCCTTCTAGGTCGGGCAGCAGGCGCGGCAGGTTGGCCGGCGTCAGATAGCGCTTCAGCAGCAGCGAGTGCTCGAAAAACGCCAGACCGGAGCGGGCGTAGCGGTCGCTGGACGAGGCCTGGCTGGCGTGTACACGGAAGACGGAAATATTGGTATTGAGGAAAGCACTCGGCACGCCCGCACACGCCAGTGACAGTGACTTATCCCAGTCTGTGGCACGGAAAAATCTTTCTTCAGGAAAAACCGACAATGACGTATCGAAGAACGGGGACCCGTCCAGAATGCTACGACGAAACAGTGTCGCACAAATGTTGATGTAGCAATCAAAACGAAGTAATGCCGGAAACTCGTCGCGACTGGCAGCATAATCGTACGCCAACCAACCTGGGTGCTCTAGCTGATGACGCTGGCCATTTTCATCCTGTAGCGTGTAGCGGCCAAAAACGTAGCCGCACTCTGGGTGTACCTCTAGCATAGCTAGCAACTTGCCCAATGCACCTGGCTCGATGAAGTCATCCGCGCCCAGTAACATGACATATTCGCCCTGCGCCAATGCTATGCCCTGATTGATATTGGGCGTGGCACCCAAGTTGTGTGTGTTCAGCACGTACCGCACACGTGGGTCGCGGCTGACATAGTCGGCTACCACCTCGGCAGTATTGTCGATAGAGCAGTCATCGCAGATGATCAATTCGAAATCATCGATATCTTGTCGCAATACACTGTCAATGGCTTCGGGGAGATAGTGCGCGTAGTTGTACGCAGGGATGACAATGGAAATCATGTTTAACCCGGTAAGTAGCCAAGCTCACTCGTAGCAAGGGCTTGCCGCTGGCAAGCCCTTGCTACCCGTCTAGATAAAGTTGATGTGTTCCGGCGGGTTTTTCAGGTCCCACAGGAATTTGTTGACGTAGTCCTGGCGGCAGCCGATGGCGCAGTCCTTGTGCACATCTACCGAGGCTTGTACATCCTGGTGTACCTGCCAGTAACGCTCACCACTCACCATGTCGTAGAACGACTGCTCGTGCAGGTCGCCAATGTAGAAACGTTCCTTGTTGAAGAACGGGCCGCAAGGATAAACCTTGCCATTACCGGATATCTGCAGCAGGAATGGCGTGCCGTAGCACACGTCGTATTTACGGTAGCCATCCTTGTACAGTGCCGACTCTGCGGCGGCGTTGATCTTGTTCCACTTGGCCTGCACCACGTAGTCTGCCGTAGAGTAGCTTTCGGCCTCTTTCAGCATGTCGCCGATCTTCAGGTACTCGTCGTAGTTAATACCGATTTCCTTGTATTCGGAATCGGAGCAGTGCTTGATCACGAAATAATCCACGCCCAGCTCGGCACCCAGCTTGGCTTCCGGCAACACCTCGTCAAAGCACTCCGGGATCAGCACCATCTGCAGACCCAGCGTGCACTTGTAGCCGTACTCTTTCTTGATGCGCACCAGCTCGCGGATCTTGTCGATCAGCAAGTCGAAGTTTTCCTCGCGCGACTGATGCACGCGGCGGAAACCATCGGGGGTACCTGCCGACAGGTTGAAGCGGATCCAGCTCATGTTTTGCAGCAGGTCGTGCGCGCGGTCCATGTCCAGCAGCAGGCCGTTGGTGGCCATCGAGGTATCGATGCCCAGCTTGCCAGCCAGCACGGTGGCGTCGTACAGCGCCGGGTTCAGCGTGGGCTCGCCATCGCCGATGAAACCGATGGAACGCACGCCCAGCTTGCCGCAGTCTTCGATGTAAGACAGCAGCGCCTCGCGGCCGATCATGGTGCCCTTGGTCATGTTCTGTACCACCGCGTAGCAGTAAATGCAGGCGGTATTGCAGAACTTGGTCAGGCCCATGTCGATGTGGATGGGAGCAAAGCGTTCGCCGTTCTGCCACGCCATCACCCGGTCCAGGTGATGCATCATCTTGTGGCCATCAAAGCGGAAGCGCTGCGGCGGGTTGCGGAAGCTGGGGCCGGTAAACTGGTTCGGCACGTGCGGCGCTTCCTCGCTGTTGGCGATGCGGATCACGCCGGTCTGGCCTGCCTCATTGTAAAACTGGATTTTCTGGCCAGTGGGCTTATCCAGCTTGTAGCTATTAAGCAGCGCCTCTTCGTCGGTCAGTGCCTTGCGGTTGACGATGACGTTGGAGGTACGCAACTTGTGGCCCGGGTTACGCGCCAGCGGAGCGTCATCGGGAATCATGGTGGTGGTGTTTTGACCGAAACGGTTCACACCCTTTTGTTGTTCATTATCGCTCATGGCAGTCTCCTCGGCGATGGATTCAGAATGGGCCGGTGAACCAGTCACCCGGCACATCGTGGTGTGTTCTTGCTGGCGGCAGGGCGTCCAGCGGCAGCGTTGTCAGGCCCAGCATGCGACCAACGCAGCGCACGATATCGGCCGCCTCGGTATAAAACTGTCGCGTCAGGCCATAACTGGTGGGCTCCGGGCAGTCCGGTGCGGCCAACCGTTGCGGGGCAGCACGCAGCAGCGACCAATGGTCCATGCTGATGCGGGCAATGATTTCGGCCGCTACGGAGCCGGTAGCAAAACCGCTATCCAGCACCAGCAAACGGCCAGTACGCGCCACCGAGGCACGGATGGTGGTCATGTCCAGCGGCTTGATGGTACGCAGATCGATCAGCTCGCAATGCACGCCGGCCTGTGCCAGTGCGCGGCAGGCGTGGCTGGCTTCCGCCACCAGGTAGGACATGGCAACGATGGTGACAGCATCGCCCTCGCGCAGCGTAGCGGCCTGGCCGATCGGCACGCGTACGTCGCCGTCTGCCACCTCGCCCTGCGCCGAATGCACCCAGCGGTGCTCCAAGAATACCACCGGGTCGTCATCGAAAATGGCCGACAGCAGCAGGCCTTTGGCGTCGGCGGCGGTGGCCGGCATCACCACTTTCAGCCCCGGCACATGGGCAAACCAGGCTTGCAGATTCTGGGAATGGGTCGGCCCCTGCCCCCAGCCGCGGCCCACGATCAGGCGCAGCGTCAGCGGCACTTTGTGCCCTTCGCCAAAGGTATAGCGCCACTTGGCGGCGTTATTCACCAGCTGGTCCATCGCCAGCAGGAAGAAGTCCAGGCGCTGGTGGCACATCACAGGGCGCATGCCACCCAGCGCGGCACCGATGCCGATGCCGGTCATCGCGTTCTCGGCGGTGGGCATGTCGAATACCCGCGCCGCGCCAAAGCGCTCCTGCAGACCGGCGGTGGTGCCGAAAATGCGTTTCGGATCGTCTACCCCCAGGCCGTAACACAGCACGCTGGGGTCGGCAGCCATCGCCACGTGCAAGGCGTCATGGATGGCCTGGGCTGCATGGATGCGGGCCATCAATGTTGCTCCTGTAACGGGGTGGCGTAGATGCCGTCGAAGGCGGTATCCGCAGCAGGAAACGGTGCAGCCTTGGCTCGGGCAAAGGCGGTATCGATGCGTGCGGCCAACGTTGCCTCGCACTGCGCCAGCCAGTCAGCGTCGGGTTGCAGGCTGGCAATCAGCTGCGCCACCGGGTCGCGCGCTTTCCAGTCCGCCAGCTCGCCGTCAGGGCGGTAGCCCAGGTGATCATCGTCGGCGTGGCCACAGTGTTCCAGCCAGCGATAAGTGGGCATTTCAATAAAGGCAGGGCCAGCACCGTCACGCAGGCTGGCCACTACCTCGGCGCTGAGCGCCGCGACGGCAGCCACGTCATTACCGTCAACCTCCCACGCGCGCAGACCCAGACCTTCAGTCAGCGTCGTCAGTTTTCGGCCTGCCGGCTGACGCTTTTCCAGCCCGGCGTACACCGAATAGCGGTTGTTCTCGCAGGCAAACAGTACCGGCAGGCGGCGTACGGCAGCAAAGTTGGCCGCTTCGTAAAACACGCCCTCCTCTACCGCACCATCGCCCAGGAAGACACAGGTCACGGCACGGCTACCCTGCAGCTGCTGGGACAGCGCCATGCCGACGCCCACCGGAATGCTGTTGCCGACAATAGCGGTACTGGCCAGAAAGCCGACACGGCGGTCCGACAGGTGCATGGAGCCACCACGGCCACCACAGCAGCCCGTAGCTTTACCGTAGATTTCGGCAATCAGCGCATCCAGGTCGCCGCCTTTCGCCAGATAATGGGCGTGGGCGCGATGGGTGCTGACCGCCTGATCCTGCTCGTCCAGCGCGCTGCAGATACCAACAGCTGCCGCTTCCTGGCCGATAGAAAGATGCACCGGGCAGCGCATCTGCTGCTCGGGATAATGGCGGGCGATGGCCTCTTCGGTACGGCGTACCAGCAGCATGCGCGCCAGCATGGACAGAGATTGTTCGCGACTCATGATCAGATGAAGTTGATGTGCGGTACCGACTGGTTGATCAGGCGGTCCAGATAGCGGTTCACCTCATCCATGCGGCAGTTGCGGCGGCACTCTCGGATATCGAGGTCCTGCCGCACATAACGGAAGCTCTCACGTCGCTTGTCGCCTTCCCAGATAGCCTGGAAGCTACTGTCGTTGAGGTTGCCGTATTCGAAACGCTGGTCCAGCAGGTAAGCGCTGCAGCCGTAGACTCGGCCGTCTGCCATCACGTAGCCCCAGACGAACGGCGTGGCGTGGCACTTCTGATAGCGCTTGGCCGGGTCTTCCAAGTATTTGTGCATGGTATGGCTGCGGAAGATCACCTGGAAGCCGGGGCGATTGTACGTTGCCAGCTCCTGCTCCATCGCCAAATAGGGGTTGTAGTTAATATCTTCGTACTGCCGGGTTTCGCTGAACAAGTGTTGCGAGTACGGTTTGATCACCAGATAGTCGGCACCAATCTCGTCGCTCGCAATACGCGCCAGCTCGGTCATTTCGTGCGCGTTTTCCGGTAGCAACACGGCCTGGATGCCGATGGTGCAGTCGATACCGTGCTGGCGCTTGTAATCCACGGCGTAACGCAGGTTGTCGATCACGCGCTGGAAGTCGCGATCGCGGGTTTTGTGGATGGCGGCGTACGACGCGGCACTACCGGCATTCAGCGACACCTTAATCCACGACACCTTGTCCAGCGACTGGTGCACGAAGGCCTCGTTCAGCAGCACGCCGTTGGTGGTGAACGATACGTCGATGCCGGACGACTTGGTCAGCGCCACGATCTCGTTGATCTTCTTGTGCAGCAAGGGCTCACCCTCGCCGGCGTACATGATACTTTTCACGCCCAGCCGGCCCATCTCGGGCAGCCGTTGCGACAGCATGTCGTAGTCCAGCATCACCGACTTGTAGCCGATGTAATCCACCGCGCAGAAGGTGCAGCGATGGTTGCAGGCGCCCACCGGCGACAGTTCTAGGTAGATCGGGTAGACCTGTTTCGCCTTTTCCCAGTCGTCGCCCACCTCGATCAGGTCCGCCACGCGGCGCGGGTGGTACACCAGCTTATGGCTGTCAATCAGATACGTATCCATGTGCGGCTCACTTCAGCAAGGTGGTGGCGTATTTGGCAAACAGCACCGGGTCGACCGGCTCGCGATTGCATACGATCTGCACGTCCAGCGCGGCGGCGATGCTGCCGGCCAGGGCTACGGTGTCGAGCGGATAGCCGGCGGCCATGCACAGGCCGGCCACCGACAGGAAGGCATCCCCGGCACCGATACGGTCTACCACGCGCGACGACAGCGCCGGAATAGCAAGTGCCTGCTCGTCGTCGACGATCAGTGCCCCCTGCGCACCACGGGTTACCACCATGGCGCGGGCCTGCAACTTGTGGCGCAAGTCATCGGAAATCTGTTCCAGCGACGACTGGCGGTCGTGCGCGGCCAACCTGGCTTCCGGCTCATTCATGCACAGGAAATCGGCACGCGGGTAACGGGTAATCACGTGATAGCCGCGGTTGCCACTGTTGATCTGGGTATTCACCGCCAGGAAGCGGGCATGGGCGGAAATGGCGGCGGCCATCGGGCGCGAGATCAGGCCATTGCCGAAATCCGGCACGATGACGGCATCGAAATCAGCCGCATGCGCTGCAATCCACTCACAGAACTCGGCCTCCAGCGGGGGCTCGCCCGGCTCTTCGCCACCGTAGTACACCTCGAACAGACGTTGCAGGTCCTGGTCAACAAACCGGCGTTTGATCAGCGTAGAAGCGGTAGGGAAATGACGGTGCTCCAGCGTGACGTTGGCCGCCAGCTTGCCCTGCACATAAGCCAGCGAGTCATCGTGGCGGCCCAGGCCGGTTAGCAAGGTCACTTCGCGGGCAAAACCGGCGATATGGTTGGCCACCGCGATGGCGCCACCGGCAAAGCGTTCGGCATCCTGATAGCGCACCGCCAGCGCATTGCCCTTGCCGGTCTGGCCCAGGGTACTGACGTAGTGGTATTCGTCGATGATGGCTTCGCCAATCACCAGCACGCGCAGCGCGGACAGGCCCTTGATGCGTTCCAGGAAGGTGTCCAGTGGACACTGCTGTTTGAACTGCTCGAGAAACTCGCGCGTTTGCGGCGGGAAAACATCGAAATGGTTATTCAGCAGCTTGGTGGAGCTGAAGGTGATTTCGTCGGTGAAATACACGTCACCGCCGTGACGGCGGACCGCCTCGATCTCGCGGGCGATATTGCCGGTGACATCGCGGCTGGCGTCGACATAATCGCTGCCTTTGACGTACAGCGAGGGCTGGATGTGTTCCAGCGCCGGGATGGCGGTTTCGGCATCGCTGACCGCCACCCAGTCCACACAGGCCAGTGCGGCCAGGTTTTCGGCGCGCAGGCTGTCGCCAAATACCGGGCGCCCCGGCCCCTTGCGCACGAAGGCGTCGGCGGTGACGGTCACCACCAACATGTCGCCCAGGCTGCGGGCATGTTGCAGATGGCGGATATGGCCGGCATGCATCAGGTCGAAGGTGCCGTGGCAGTGGATGACACGCTGCCCGGCGGCACGGGCGGCGGTGGTCAGTGTACCGACGTCGGCCAGGCTTTTGATCTTGTCTATGCTCATTACATTACACCAGGGCGTCCGACAGGTAGTGGAGCAGCAATTGATGGCCGACTTCCACCTCGCCAAAATCGTCGGAAGGCAGCCAAAGGTTGATATCGCCAAGCGCACGCAGCGGGTTGGCCACAGCGAAACCGGACAGCGTCAGTACCGCAGCCCCATGACGGCGGGCGGTGGCGACGGCTTCCAGGATATTGGCCGAGCGGCCGGAGCTGCTGACCGCCACCAGCAAGTCGCCGGCGCGCAGGAAGCGGTCCAGCAACTGGCCATACGCGTGCGGGTAGCCGTAGTCGTTGCTCATGCAGGTCAGCACCGAGGGCTCGTGCAGCACATGCGCCCGCAACCTGGCCTTGTTGACCAGGTCGTTCTGCGCGTGGGCCACCAGCGCGGCGCTACCGCCATTGCCGATCAGGTACACATCCTGCCCCTGCTGCTGTACCTGGCGGAACAGCGCCAGCGCGGCATCCAGCCCAGCTTGCTGCACCAGCGGCTGCCCGTCGCGGGCACTGGCCTCGGTACTTTCCAGTACCTGGTTGAAACGCGCCAAGGCGGCGGTAAACGAAGTGGTGATCATGGTTTACTGCCCAGGTGGTCAAACCACGCTCGCGTCGCATCGGCGATGCTTTCCGGCGTCCACAGTGGGGCATCGTTCCAGTCTTCCATGCACTGTTTCATGATGGCAACCCCTTGCTCGAAAGGGACTTGCGGCGCCCAGTCGAGCGCAGCACGGATGCGGGTGGTATCGGCAAAAGTGCAGTCCGGCTCGCCGGGGCGCTTGGGAATATAGCTGCGCTGGCCACCAATAAGGTCCACCAGCTGGTTGACGCTGTAGTGGTTGCCGCTGCCCACGTTGAAAGTTTCACCGCAGATGCCGGACTCGGCTGCCGCCAGAAAGGCGCGGGCCACGTCGGTGACAAAGGTGAAATCGCGGGTTTGTGTGCCGTCGCCGACAATGGTCAACGGCACACCCTTCAGCCGCTGGGCCAGGAACACGCCGAACACTGCGCCGTAGGCACCACTGGTGCGTGAACGCGGGCCGTACACATTGAACAGGCGCAAGGCCATCGCCGGCAGCTGGTAGACCTTGGACCAGTGCAGCACCAGTTCTTCCCCCATCGCCTTGGTCAGCGCGTACGGGTACTCGGGCCGTACCGGAGCCGTTTCCGGCGTGGGGTAGGTGTCAGGAATGCCGTAGCAGGAAGACGAGGCAGCGTACACCAGCCGTTTGACACCCTGTTCGCGCGCCGCTTGCAGCACGTTCAGCGTGCCGCTGACGTTAACATCAAAATAATCATCCGGCTGCTCGATGGACGGCACGATATCGGAGCGGCCCGCCAGGTGCATCACCCAGTCCACGCCGGCAAAGTGCGGCATCAGCGCGGCGCGGTCACGAATGTCGGCTTGCACAAAACGCAGGCCGGGCGCTTGTTGGTAGGCCGCCAGATTGCGCAGGTTGCCGGTGGACAGGTCATCCAGCGCCACCACCTCGTGGCCCTGCTGCAGCAATAATCCGGTCAAATGGCTGCCGATAAAGCCGGCAGCGCCCGTTACCAACACTTTCATCTCAATTCCTTATTATTGAAATTCATCGATATCTATCTGTATCGACCACATACGCTATTAGTTGAGCATCAACATGTTCAAAGCGCTTGCAGGATGCGCTGCAGTTGGTCGGTGGAACCGGCGATGATAGCAGGGTTGAAGTTGGCCGCCGCTTGCTGCCCGCCCAGGCCGGACGCCCAGTTGGTGACGATGCACAACGAGGCATAAGCCAGCCCCAGCTCGCGCGCCAGTGCCGCTTCCGGCATGCCGGTCATACCGACTATGTCGGCGCCCAGCCGCGACAGGGCGCGCACTTCGGCAGCGGTTTCCAGGCGCGGGCCCTGGGTGCAGGCATAGACGCCACCGTCCGCCACGTCTACCCCGGCTTGCTGCGCGGCGGCCAACAGTTGCTGGCGCAAGGCGTTATCGTACGGCTGGGCAAAATCGACATGCTGCACCGCAACACCCTGCCCTTCGTGATAGGTATGCTTGCGGCCCCAGCTGCTGTCGATCAGGTCGTCCGGCAAGGCCAACCGCCCCGGCGCCAGATCGGGACGAATGCCTCCGACACTGGCGATGGCAATGACCTGACGCACGCCCAGGCTGTGCAGCGCCCAGATATTGGCGCGGTAATTGATTTCATGCGGCACGATGGAGTTGCCGTAACCGTGACGGGCCAGGAAAACCACCGATTGCGCCGCGATCTGCCCGAACGTCAGCGCGCAGGACGGGTCGCCGTAAGGCGTACGAACGATCTGGCGATGGGTGATCTGCAGGATGGGGAGTTGGGAAAGACGGGAGCCTCCGATAATGGCAAGCATGACATGCTCCTTCTTGTTATGACTGACTTCCATTTTAATCCGCAGGCATGAAAAAAGCCCACAACATTTCCATGTTGCGGGCCTTGCAAGCCAATGCCGGCGCTTATTTCAGCGCATGGATCGCCGGCAGGTTACGCCAGGCACCGCGTACGTCCATGCCGTAGCCGAATACATAACGGTCTGGCACGTCCAAGCCGACGAAGTCGGACTTGATCGGTTTTGCTTTGCTGATCAGTTTGTTGGCGAAAACGCCGCTGTAGAACGCCTTGGCGCCCATTTCCAGCACTTTGTCGCGGATAGCCGCCATAGTGTGGCCTTCGTCCAGGATGTCGTCCAGCACCAGTACCACGCGATCGCGCACGTCTTCTTTTGGTGCGGTCTTCCACACCAGCTCGCCGCCCTGGGTTTTGTCGCCATAACGGGATACGTGTACGTAGTCAAAGTCCAGCGGGAACAGCAGACGCGGTAGCAGCTGGCCGGTGAACACCACCGCGCCACCCATTACCGACAGTACCAGCGGGTAGGTTTCACCCAGCTCGGCAGTGATTTCGGCGGCCATGCGGTCTACCGCGGCGTCCACTTCGGCTGCGCTGAACAGGATATCGGAGCTATTGAGAATGCCACGAGCTTCGGCAACATTAGGCATGGTATTTCCTTTCAAAAAACAAACGCCGCCTTTATGACCAAGGCGGCGCAGAATGTCAATGCGGGATTAGCCGCGTTGTAGCGAATTCAGGTAGGCGCAGAAGTCTGCACCGACTTCGTGGTGCTGCAGGCCGAACTCCACCGTAGCTTTCAGGTAGCCCAGCTTGGAACCGCAATCGTAGCGTTTGCCCTGGAATGGCAAAGCCAGCACCGGCTCGTCTTTCATCAGCGCGGCGATACCGTCGGTCAGCTGGATTTCGCCACCGGCACCCGGCACGGTATTGATGAGCTTGTCGAAAATACGCGAGGTCAGGATATAGCGGCCAACTACCGCCAGATTGGACGGTGCCACGTCCGGGTGCGGCTTTTCCACGATGCTGGCCACTTCCTGATGGCCGCGTACGTTTTTCTGTACTTCGACGATACCGTAAGAGCCGGTTTCCTCACGGGCAACGGTTTCCACACCCAGTACCGAGCTGTGCGTGTCATCAAACAGGCGCACCATCTGCTCCATGGCACCGGGCTCGCCGGCGATCAGGTCATCAGCCAGAATCACGGCAAAGGGCTCGTCACCCACTACCGGTTTGGCGCACAGTACGGCGTGGCCCAGGCCCAGCGCTTCGGCCTGGCGGATGTAAATGCAGCTGACGTTGGCCGGCAAAATTTCCTGCACCAGCTCCAGCAGCTTTTTCTTGTTACGGTTTTCCAGCTCGGTTTCCAGCTCGTAGGCCTTGTCGAAATGGTCTTCAATACTGCGTTTGTTACGCCCGGTGATGAAGATCAGCTCGGTGATACCCGCCGCTACAGCTTCTTCCACCGCGTACTGGATCAGCGGTTTATCCACCACAGGCAGCATCTCTTTCGGGCTGGCCTTGGTGGCAGGCAAGAAACGCGTCCCCATACCGGCAACCGGAAACACTGCTTTACGAATTTTTTGCATGTGAAGACACCTGCCTCTGCACCAGAAATGAATAATCGGTGTGGATTCTAACATTTTCAGGCAAGCGAATCGCTGCCCGTGATCAGCAAGCGGTGCAGTGCATCAGCTACCTGCAGCCCGACCTCCCGCCACTCACCTACGCGGGGCTGGCACCATAATGCAACCGAGTCATACCACGGCGAGCTGTGCCCCTCAGCCAGAAAGAACGGTGCCCGCTCGGCGCGCATCATCACCCATACCGGTTTGCCTAGCGCCGCCATCAAATGCAAGGCTGCCGTATCGGCGGTGATCAGCAGGTCCAGCTGCACCGCCATGGCGGCGGTATCGGCAAAATCCTGCAATGGCAACGGCTGTACCCAGCCAGCCAGCAGCGGGTCGACGGCGCCGGGCTGCAGCGCGTAGAAGTCCACGCCAACAAGCTCGCGCAAGGGCAACAGTGCCTCCGCCGGTACCGAGCGACCCTGGCGTGCCAGCTCGGCAATGCCGCCGCCCTGCGGTACCGCCAGCCACACCAGCCCTACTTTCAGGCGCCCGGTGTGAGGCAGCAGCCGTGGTGGCTGCGCCAGCACACTACGCAGATAAGGCTGTCGCGGCAGGCTGCCCAGGTCGACGTTGAGCACGCCGGGGAGCGACATCAGCGGCAGCTGCCAGTCAAAGGCAGGCACGGCGCTGGACAAGGGCACAACGGTGACGCCGTCGAGCTGGGTCAGCAAACGCAGCAAGCTATCCTGCACTGCCAGCACAATGTGTGCCTCAGGGTTGGCCGCACGCAGCAAAGGCACAAAGCGCACCATCTGCAGCGTGTCGCCCAGCCCCTGCTCGGCCCACAGCAGCAATGTCTTGCCTGCCAGTGGCTGCCCCTGCCAGCGCTGCGCAGGCCAACGCGGCTGCAGCATGCCTTCCCAGCGCGCCTCGTAGTAAGGCCAGGCCTCGGCATAACGCCCCTGCATCAGCAAGGCTACCGCCAGGTTGAAGCGGCATACCGCCGGCGCGTCGGGCAGCGCCAGTGCGCGCCGTAGCTGCTGTTCGGCTTGCAGCGGCTGCAACGCCGCAATGCACGCCATGGCCAGGTTGTTCAGCCTCGCCGGGCTGTCACCGGCGATGTCCAGTGCCTGCTGTTGGCATTGCCATGCCTGCGCGTAATCGGCCTGGTAATAGCAGATGGTGCCCAGATTGCTCCAGGCATCGGCGTGGCCCGGCTCTTGCCCCAGCACCTCGCGCAATAGCGACTCGGCCAGCGCCAGCTCGCCCAGCTCTTTCAGTAAAACGGCCAGGTTGACCTTCACACTGCTGGCCTGCGGCTGCAAGGTGGCGGCTTGCAAATAATCCTCCAGCGCCAAATTGAGCTGGCGCAACGCCATGCGCGCATTGCCACGGTTAAGCCAGGCCTGCCAATCTTGCGAGTTGACCTGCAAGCAGCGGTCGAAACAGGCAATCGCCTGCTGGTACTGCCCGGCCGCCATCAGCTGGTTGCCCTGCTCGAATGCCTGGGTATTCATGCAGGATCCTGCCCCAGCAGCGCCAGCAAACCCGCCTCGTCCAGCACCGGCACACCCAGCTCCAGCGCTTTATCGAGCTTGCTGCCAGCCTCGGCGCCAGCCACCACGTAGTGGGTTTTCTTGGACACGCTGCCACTCACCTTGCCACCAGCGGCCTCCACCAGTGCTTTGGCCTGGTCGCGCCCCATGGTAGGCAGCGTACCGGTCAGCACAAAAGTTTTGCCGGCCACCGCTTCGTTCAGGCTGGCCGCCTCTTCCACCGGCGTAGCGGCCAGCACTGCATCACGGTAGGCTGCCAACTGCAGCAGCGCGGCACGGTTGGCAGCCACGTCCAGCCAGTCGGCCAGCGCGTTCACCACCTCGGCCGGCAGCGCCAGCTGGATAACGTCCACACGCGGCATGGCCGCCAGCGCGGCGATATCGGGCTGCAAGGCCGCTAGTTGCTGCGCACGCACCTCGGTCAGCCGCGGCACGCCCAGGCGGGCATAAAGGTTGGCCGTAGTCAGTTTGTCGTGCAGCTGGGCCCGCGGCGCGTGTTCGTCAGCAGGGGCTACGCCGGCGGCCAGCAAGGCGTCGATCACCGCTTCGTTCTGCGCCTCGGCAAAGAATTCGGCGATGGCGTCGGCCACCACGCCGCCGATATCCGGCAGCGCCGCCAGCACTGCGCGCGGCGCCTGGCGGATGTGCGCCAGCGAACCTAGCCAGTCGGCCAGCGTCTTGGCGGTAGATTCGCCCACATGACGGATCCCCAGCGCAAACAGCCAGCGCGCCAGCGGCGGCGTTTTGCTGGCGGCGATGGCGTCGATCAGATTTTCGGCCCATTTGGTGGCCACTTTGCCAGCCTTCACCGTTTCTGGCGTGATGCCTTCCTGCTCGTCGGCACGGCGCTTCATTTCCAGTAAATCAGCCAGCGTTAGCCGGTACAGGTCGGCCACGCTGCGCACGTAGTCGAACTCCACCAGCTTGTCGATGTAGCGCTCGCCCAGGCCGTCGATGTCCATCATGCGGCGCCCGGCAAAGTGCTGGATGGCTTGCGTGCGTTGCGCCTTGCACACCAGCCCGCCACTGCAGCGGGCGATGGCTTCGCCTTCTTCACGCACCACGTGGCTGCCACACACCGGGCACTGGCTTGGCAGGCGGTAGGCACTGTACATCGGCTCTTCGCTGCTGCTGAACAGGTCGCCACCCAGGGTTGGCCGCATCGGACGCTTGTCCGGCACCACGGCTACCACTTCGGGGATCACGTCGCCAGCGCGGCGCACGATGACGGTATCACCCACGCGCACGTCCTTGCGGCGCACTTCGTCCTCGTTGTGCAGCGTGGCGTTGGTGACGGTGACGCCGCCGACAAACACCGGCTGCAAGCGCGCCACCGGGGTAATGGCGCCGGTGCGGCCAACCTGTTCCTCGATGGCTTCCACCACGGTCAGCGCCTCTTCGGCGGGGAATTTATGCGCTATGGCCCAGCGCGGCGCGCGCGACACGAAGCCCAGGCGGTTCTGCTGCGCACGGCTGTTCAGCTTGTACACCACGCCGTCGATCTCGAACGGCAGGCCGGCACGGCGCGACAGCACGCTTTCGTAGTAGGCGGCCAGCCCGGCAGCGCCGTGCACCACCGGCCGCAAGTCGGCCTGGACTACCGGGAAGCCCAGCGCAGCCAGCCAGTCCATTTCGGCATCGTGCGTGGCAGGCCAGTCGGCACCGTCTACCTGGGCAATGGCGTAGGCAAAGAACGACAGCCGGCGCTGCGCGGTAATGCGGGAGTCCAGCTGGCGCAGGCTGCCGGCGGCAGCGTTGCGCGGGTTGGCAAACGGCTTGTCACCGCGTTCGCGCTGGGTCTCGTTCAGGCGCTCGAAATCGCGCTTGAGCATCAGCACCTCGCCACGCACCTCCAGCAGCGACGGGACATGCTCGCCATGCAGACGCAGCGGGATAGCACGCACGGTACGGATATTGGCGGTAACGTTCTCGCCACTGCTGCCGTCGCCACGGGTGGCGGCCTGCACCAGTTCGCCATCGCGGTACAGCAGGCTGATGGCCAGGCCGTCGAACTTGGGCTCGGTGGCGTAGGCCAAGTTGGCCGCCGCCAGGTCGCGGCCAACCCGCTCGTCAAAGGCAATCAGCTCGGCGTGGCGCACGGCGAAATCATCGGCCTGCATGTCGGAAAAGGCGTTGGACAGCGACAGCATCGGCACCGCGTGCGTCACGCTATCGAAAGCCGGCAGTACCTCGCCGCCGACCCGCTGCGTGGGCGAGGCGGGGGTTTTCAGCGCCGGATAGTCGGCCTCCAGCTGCTGCAGCTCGCGGAACAGGCGGTCGTATTCGGCGTCTGGCACCGTGGGGGCGTCCAGCACGTAGTATTGGTGGTTGTAGCGTTCCAGCAGCTGCACCAGCTCGGTGGCGCGGGTCTGGACAGGGGCAGGGATGACAGTCATGGCCTAACCTGGAATGCAGCACGCCGGCAGCTGCCGGCGTGATAGTGAATGGGAAATGCTGGCCGCTCAGGCAAACAGCCGCAGGGCAGCCACGCTGCCTGGCGCAATGCCGCGGTCGTCCATATTGCCGTAGATGCGGGTGAGCTGATCGCGGATCTGCGCCAAGCCCTGGTCGCTGAGCACACGGCGGTTATCGTCTACCAGCTGCGCGTCAAACTCTTGCGACAAATGCTTGGCAAACTGTACTGCACGGTCGAATACGGCTACCCCGCCAGCCACACGCGGCACGTCGAACATCAGCGTCAGCGCCGGGAACTGTTTGTCCAGCAAGGTGTGCAAGGTAAACGGGGTCTGGTCGGCAGAAGCCAGCGAAAACAGCGTATTGCCGGAGTCGGCCAGATAGTGGAACTGCCCATCCGGCTCCAGCTGCAGGCCGGCGGCCTCGGCAACACTGCGCAGGCGCGCACCGGCAATGGGCTTGCCTGCCACAATATTGATACCGATCAGCACGTCTACATCAACGCAGAAGCGGTCCAGCTCGCGCGCCGACACCAGCTTTTGCTGGCGCTGCGGAAAACTGACCTGGGCGCCGAGCTTTTCAGCGTAGTGGCTTACCTGTTGGCAGAAGCTGGCCAGTTCCTGCTCGGTAACCGCACCGCCGCGGTCAACCAGCTGCAGGCCAAAGTTCACTTGTTTGTAGCGGGTGCCCGGCAGGATTTCGGCCGGTTTCCACAGGCCACGCTCGGTGCGCAGGATAGCCTGCACACGTTTGGCCACATTGAAGCGCGGCAGCTGGTCTAGCGCCTGCGGCTGCGCGAAGACCACCTCGGCGATGAAGTCCAGCGACGGATCCAGCAGCGATACCACCAAGGCCTGGTGGTCGGCCGCGTCCAGCTCCGGAGGCTCCTGCACTACCGGGGCAGCAGGCTCCGGCTCGGCGGTGCGCACCAGCGGCGCGGGCGGCGGGATATCGTTCAGGTAGGCTGGTGTAGTGTCGTCTTCGTCATCCAGCAACACGGGCTCCAGACGCGCCTGCTGGCCGTCACGCACATTATTTCTGGGGACGTCCAGCAACACATCGGTGTGATGGCGTGCAAAGGCCTGGCTAGTCTTCTTGCGAAAGCGCCATTCCTGATAAAAATTGAAGCCGAATACCAGTGCTACTACCAATGCACTCAGCAACAAGATGCCTATTTTCATTTCGCTCATTGAGCTTTTTCCACAGCAGCAGCCATTATCCGAACCGGTATTATAACAAACCCCCGCAGGGGTACGGCGCGTGAATCAGTACGTCATTTAGCGTTTTGTTCAATTTTCGTCAAGGGAAAAGCGCACCGGCAGCACCAGCTGGGCTGCCACCGGCCGCCCGTTTTCCAGCGCGGCCTGGAACTGCCAGCGCGCCACGCTATCGCGCGCGGCCTTGTCCAGGCGGGTAAAACCACTGCTTTTCTGCAGCTCGGTGCGCTGCAACCTGCCATCGGCATCTATTGCCAGCCGCAACATTACCACGCCTTGCTCGCCCAGATCGCGCGAGATGACAGGATAATCGGGCCGCGGCGCTTGCAGTACACGGGCGGGGCGGCTACTGGCGGCCTCCTGGCTACCCGCCTCGCCACGGGCCGGGCTCTGCCCACCCGGTGTAAGCGGCGCAGCAGCACCAGCGGGCAGCGCTGGCGCAGGGCTAGTGGATAACGGTACCGCGACAGGCACCGGCGCGGTGGCGGTTGATACGGCTGCATCTTGCGCTGCCACAGGGTTGGCCGCGCGCGCCACTTGCGCTGCCCGCCCGCCGTGATCCGGCTTTGGCGCAGCCGGCCTGGCTGGCGTGCCCGGGCTCGCCCGCGGCTGGTGCGCATAGGCTGATACCGGTGCCGGCTGCAGGCTGATCAGCAAGGCGGGGGGCCCTGCCGGTGGCAGCGACAAGGCTGTGGCCAAACCCCATAGCAGCAGGGCATGCAGCAGTAGCGATGCCAGCAGCGCCCGGCGCATGGGCTTAAGCCGTTTCGCGCATTTTCAGCGCCTCGACAATATCCACCGCCACAATACGGCTGCAGCCTTGCTCTTGCATGGTCACGCCCACCAGCTGCTCGGCCATTTCCATGGTGAGGCGGTTATGGCTGATGTACAGGAACTGCGTGTGCGCCGCCATCTGCTTCACCAGGTCGCAGAAACGGCTGGTATTGGCGTCGTCCAGCGGGGCGTCCACTTCGTCCAGCAAGCAGAATGGCGCCGGGTTCAGGCTGAATAGCGAGAACACCAGGCTCATGGCGGTAAGCGCTTTTTCGCCACCCGATAGCAAGTGGATGGTGCTGTTTTTCTTGCCTGGCGGCTGCGCGATGATCTGGATACCCGCCGATAGCAAATCCTCGCCGGTGAGCACCAGCTCGGCGCGGCCGCCGCCAAATAGCGTGGGGAAAAACTCACTCATCTTGGCGTTCACCGCGTCGTAGGTAGCCTGCAGCATATCGCGGGTTTCGCCGTCGATTTTGGCGATGGCTTCTTCCAGCGTAGCCATGGCCTGCATCAGGTCATCGGTCTGGCTGGCCAAATAGTCGCCACGCTTTTTGGCTTCTTCCAGCTCTTGCAGCGCGGCCAGGTTCACCGCGCCCAGGCCATCGATGGCGCGCGCCAAGCGGGCGATTTCTGCGGCCAGTGCATTGGGTTTTACCGCGTCGGTCAGGTGCGGCAGCAGCGCGGCTTCGTCGGCCTCGGCGGTTTTCAGCTCTTCGTCAAAACGCTCTACGTTCAGCCGTGCTTCCTGGTGTTTCAGCAGCCAGTCCGAGCGCGCCTCGCGCAGCGCCGGCAGCGCCGCGTTGATTTCTTGTTGACGTTGCGTGTACTGGCGCAGGGCTTCGGTGAGGGCATTCAGCTGGTCGCGGGTAGCGGACAGGCTGTGCTCGCGCATTTCGCGCACCGCCAGTGCCTCTTGCAACACGTCGTCCGGCGCGGCCTCTTCTACGGTTTCGGCCTCCATGACCAGCGTTTCCAGACGCTCCTGCAGCTGCTGGTCGCGCTCGACCAGCTCGCGCGCGCGGCGCGCCAGCTCGGCTACTTTTTGTTCGGCGGTGTGCTGGGCCAGCTTGATTTCGTGCAACTGGCGTTCGGCGTCGCGGGTTTTGTTACGCGCCAGTTCCAGACCGGTTTCGGCGTTCAGGCGCGCCAAGCGGGCGTCTTCCAGCTGCTCGGCCAGCTCTTCCAGCTGCATGGCGTTTTCTTCAGCCAGCAGCTCGGCATCGGCGATGGTGTCTTGTGCGGTGCTGCGCTCATCTTGCAGGCGCTGCTGCTCGGCGTGGATGGCCGCCAGGCGGGCGGCGCCCTGCCGTGCGGCCTGGTCCAGCTTGACGTGCTCCAGCGTGGCGGCGTTCAGCTCCGCCTCTAGCCGCGACACGGCGGATTTCTGCGCGCGGATGGCTTCGGCCAGCATGCCCAGCATGGAAACCACGCTATCGCGGCGGCGCTGCGCGTCGCGCTGCTGTGGCTGCAAGGTGGCTAGCCGTTCGGCGGCGGCGTCACGTGCGGCTTTGCGCGCCATCATGCCGTCGCCAGCTTGCGCGGCGTGAAAATGCACGGCATGGCGGCTAATGCGGTGGCCTTGCGGCGTAACCCAGCACTCACCGGCGGCCAATTCGCCACGGCGGGCGATGGCGTCGTCCAGGTTGGCCGCGCAGTACACGCCGGCCAGCCAGTCGGCCAGCGCGCCGGCAAAAGCGCTATCCACGCTAAGCTGCTGCAGCAAGGCGGGGCGCGGGCCGCTGGCCGCGGGCTGGCTGGCTGGCTGATCCACCAGCGCCACCGGGGCGGGTGGGTCGGTGTCGCCAGCGTGGCCTGCACGAGCGGCCAGGCGCTCGCCCAGTACCACCTCCACGGCGGTGCGCCAGGCATCATCTACCTGCAGGCTTTGCCATAGCGCCGGTGCGTCGGCCAGCTGCTGGCTGGCCAACCAGCCGGCTAGC
Source organism: Vogesella sp. XCS3 (assembly GCF_020616155.1). Classification (NCBI taxonomy): domain Bacteria; kingdom Pseudomonadati; phylum Pseudomonadota; class Betaproteobacteria; order Neisseriales; family Chromobacteriaceae; genus Vogesella; species Vogesella sp. XCS3. The sequence goes on from NZ_CP085530.1 coordinate 2,124,066, forward strand.
TGCTCGCCTGCTGCTTCGCGGGCCAGCACGGCGTCAAGCGCGGCCATTTCAGCTTCGGCGCGGGCGGCGTCGCTGTGCAGGGCGTTGAGTGTTTTATCCAGTTGCTCGCGCTCGGCAGACAAGTCGGCCTGTTTGGCTTCATCTGCGGCCAACCTGGCGCGCACGGCGTCCAGCGCGCTGCGGGCTTTGTCTACTTCGGCACGGGCAGCGTCCAGCACGGCGTGTTCTGGCAGGTTCAGGTCTTGCAGCTCGCGCTGCAGGGCGTGTTCGCGCCCGGCCAGCTGCTCGATACTGCGGCGCAGGTGCTCGCCCTGTTGCCGCGCCAGGTCGCGCTCGCGGGTCAGGTTGGCAATTTGCGCGGTCATCTGCGCCAGACGCTGGTCGGCCACGCGGAAGGCGGCCTCGGCCGATGGCAGGCTGTCGGCGCCGTCTTCCAACCCCATTTGCGCTTCTTCCATGCGCATCTGTGCTTCTTCGCGGCGCGGCAGCCAGTCGTCCAGCTCGTCTTCTACCTGGGCTTGGTGCTCGGCCAGCTGCTGGCGCTCGTTGCGGGCGCTGGCCAGCTCGCGCTCCAGCCGTTCGCGGCTTTGCAGTCGGTGGCGCTGCTGCTCTTCCAGCCGCGCCAGATTGGCATTGGCTTCAAACAGCGCCTGCTGCGCCTCGTGCACGGCATCGCTGGCGGCGTAGTGCGTTTCGCGCACGGTTTCCAGCTCGGTTTCCAGGTGGGTATGGGCGGCTTCCAGCGCGGTTTCTTCGGTTTCGATACGCGCCAGCTCGCCACGTGCGGTGGCTTCGATGCGGGCGGCTTCTTCGCGCCGCGCCAAGGCCAGCAGGTTTTGCTTGAAGGTGAGCGCGCCGCGCATGTCCTGGTAGTTGGCCGCCACTTCGGCTTGCTCGCTCAGGCGTTCTACCTGGCGGCCCAGCTCCAGCTTGAGATCTTCGATACGGGTCAGGTTGTCGCGGGTATCGGCCAGGCGGTTTTCGGTTTCGCGGCGGCGTTCTTTGTACTTGGACACGCCAGCCGCTTCTTCCAGATAGGCGCGTAGCTCTTCGGGGCGGGCCTCGATAATGCGCGAGATCATGCCCTGCTCGATCACCGCGTAGCCACGTGCACCCACGCCGGTACCAAGGAACAGGTCAGTAATGTCGCGGCGGCGCACTTGCTGGTTATTGATGTAATAGCTGGATTCGCCCTGACGCGTGAGTACGCGCTTGATAGACACCTCGGCGTACTGCCCCCACGGGCCGGTAAGCTGGCCGTCGGCGTTATCGAATACCAGCTCGACCGAGGCACGTGATACCGGTTTGCGCGTGCTGGAACCGTTGAAAATCACGTCTTGCATGGACTCGCCGCGCAGCTGCTTGGCGCTGGACTCGCCCAGCACCCAGCGCACGGCGTCGATCACATTGGATTTGCCGCAGCCATTGGGGCCGATCACGGCCACCAGCTGGCCGGGCACGGCAATACTGGTAGGGTCGACAAACGATTTGAAGCCGGCAAGCTTGATATGGGTAAGGCGCAAGGGGCGAGTCCACAAACGGTTGAATCAGCCGGGCATTTTACCCGCCCGCACCCACCCTGCGCCAAAGCAATCTGTCTGCAATAAAAAGAAACTGCGGCCAACCTTTGCCGGGCATGACATTGGTTGCCATAATGCGCCTATGGAAACGCTATCTCTTGCCCATCATTTCTTGATTGCCATGCCCGATATGGCCGACCCGCTGTTTGCCAAAAGCATCGTGTACCTTTGCGAGCACGGTGAACAAGGTGCCATGGGGGTGATTATCAACAAGCCTTCCGGCATCGTGCTGGCGCAGCTGCTGGAGCAGATCGACCTGCCGCTGACCAACGACGACACCAACACCACGCCGGTTTTCTTTGGCGGCCCGGTGCAACCAGACCGTGGCTTTGTGCTGCACAAACCCATCGGCAACTGGCAATCCACCCTCACCATCACCGACGACCTGGCGCTGAGCACCTCCAAAGACATTCTGGCTGCTGTGGCCGACGGCCGCGGCCCGGACAAGCTACAGATCAGCCTGGGTTACGCCGGCTGGGAAAAAGGCCAGCTGGAAGAAGAAATCGCCGCCAACAGCTGGCTTACCGTGGCTGCCGAAGACTGGGTGATCTTCGATACCCCGGTAGAAGAGCGCTACACCTGTGCCATCAAGCTGCTGGGCTTTGACCCGGCGCTGCTGTCCAGCGTATCCGGCCATGCATAAGGGCACGGTGCTGGGTTTTGACTTTGGCGAAAAGCGCATTGGTGTGGCACTTGGCGAGCCGCAGCTAGGCATTGCCACCCCGCTGCAAACCATCCACAGCGAGGTGAACGACGTGCGCTTTGCCGCCATCGCCAAGCTGATAGACGAATGGAAAGCCACCGGTTTCGTGGTGGGCCTGCCCATGCATATGGATGGCAAAGAGCACGCCCTGACCGCACTGTGCCGCAAGTTTGCCCAGCGCCTGCACGGCCGCTACGGCCTGCCGGTATGGCTGGTGGACGAGCGCCTAACCTCGGTCATTGCAGAAGGCCTGCTGGAAGACGCTGGCGTGTACGGCCGCCGGCAGAAAGAGATGCTGGACCAGGTGGCAGCGCAAGCCATCCTGATGGGCTGGTTCGAGCAGCCCGGCGAGCCCATTGCCTGATATGCGCATCGCCGCCCTGCTGATCGATATCGACGACACCCTGCTGGACGACGCCCATGCCACGCGCCACGGGGTGGCCGCCCTGTTGGCCGCGCACCAGCTGCCCTACACACTGGACGAGGCCTGCCAGCGCTGGCACACCCTCACGCAGCAGCACTGGCTACGCTTCGAGCGCGGCGAATGCAGCATCATCGAGCAGCGCCACGCCCGCCTGCGCGGCCTGTTCCAGCGCGAGCTGTCCGAAGCCGAGGCTACACAAGCCTTCGAACCCTACATTGCCGGCTACCGTAGTAACTGGAAGGCATTTGACGACGTGGCCCCCTTCGTGGCCGCCACCGCCCACCTGCCCCGCGTGCTGGTCAGCAATGGCCATCTCGACATCCAGCAACGCAAGTTGGCCGCTACCGGGCTGGACGAGCACTTCCCGCACCTGCTGACGCCGCAAAACTGCGGCCACGCCAAGCCCGACGCCGCCATCTTCGAAGCCGCGGCCGCGCTGGCCGGCGTGCCGCTACAACAATGCATGGTGATAGGCGACGACCCGGTACGCGATATCGGCGCCGCCCAGGCCTTGGGCATGCCGTACTTTCATGTCGATCGCCGCCGTGCCGATGGCGGTTTGCTGGCGTGCCTGCCACTGCTGGCATGAACGACGCCGAGGCGACGGCGCAACTGGCCGTCTGGCTGCGTGCAGACGCCTTCCGCTGGCAATGCCTGCAAACCGTACGCGATGCTTTACCCGTGCAGGCCTGGCTGGCTGCCGGCTTCATCCGCAATCTGGTCTGGGACCAACAACACGGCTATCTGCGGCCAACCCCGTTGCTAGACATTGATGTCATTTATCTGGATCTATTGCTGCAAGAGCCGGCACGGGATTATCACTACGAAGCCTTGCTTACCGCCCAGTTGGACACAGGCTGGCAGGTGCGCAACCAAGCCCGCATGGCGGCTCGCCAGCAATATGCGCCTTACCCGGATTGCGCCAGCGCCATTCGCCACTGGCCGGAAACCGCCACCTGCTACGCCGTACGGCTGGATGCCGACAACCAGCTGCACTGGCTGGCGCCACTAGGCTGGGCACCACTGTTTTCCGGTGAAGTCGTACGCAATCCGCTATTTGCTGGCGGCGATACCATCTGGCAGCAGCGGCTACAGCAAAAAATGTGGCGGCAACGTTGGCCGCAGCTGCGCTTGATCACATGAAAAAAGGCGGCCAAGGCCGCCTTTGCTTTACCGGCATCCGCTTAACGGGTGCCTTTTTTCTTTTCCTCACGCTCCAGGCGTGCATTTTCTTTTTGTGCAGCACGTAGCACTTCGTGCTCTTTGGCGGCTTTTTCCCACGCCATCCATTCTTCCGGCAGCTCCAGCGAGATACGGCCGGTAGCTCCCGCGCGGAAGTCGGTGAGTACGATTTCGGACGCCTTCTGGATATTGATGCGGCCACCAGGCAGTACTGCCCCGCGCTTTTTGCCAACCAGCTCCAGCACCTGCCAATCTTGCAAGCCGTCGATGTCGCCAATCTTGTAGCGCTCGTCCAGCTGCGGGGCGTAGTGCTTCATCAGGATCAGCAACAACTCCAACGCCACTTCTTCTTCGTCCAGCGCATTGCGGCCAACTGCACCACTGGCAGCCAGGTTGTAGCCACCTTGCGGCACGATAATCTTGGGCCACAGCATACCGGGGGTATCAAACAGCTCGATATCATCTGCCAGCATGATGCGCTGCTGGCCTTTGGTAATACCCGGCTCATTACCGGTTTTGGCGATGCGGCGGCCGGTAATACTGTTGATCAACGTGGATTTGCCCACGTTAGGGATACCGCAAATCACCACGCGCAGCGGTTTGTCCACGCTATTGCGGCCAGGCGCCAGCTCGCGGCACGCGGCCACCAGCTTTTGCGCGGGGGCGGCGTCCGAGGCATCCAGACCAATAGCACGGGTACCCGGCATCTTGCGGTACCAGTTCAACCATTGCTCGGTGACTTTGGGGTCGGCCAGGTCTTGTTTATTCAACACTTTCAAGGCCGGTTTGCCACGCGCCAGGCGGGCAATCATCGGGTTGGCACTGGAGCCCGGCAGGCGTGCGTCCAGCATCTCGATCACCACGTCGATACTGCCAAGGCGCTCTTCGAGCTCCTTCTTGGCTTTGTTCATGTGACCGGGGAACCATTGAATGGCCATGTATTATCGCTTTCGTAGTGGGTCGAGCAAAGAAGACAAACCGTTATGATCCAGCTCGTGCATCAGCGCCAGCAGGCGGCCGATCTCGCCAGGCGGGAAGCCTTCGCGGGCAAACCAGTTCAGGTAATGGCCAGGCAGGTCGGCAATCAGGCGGCCTTTGTACTTTCCGTACGGCATGACCCGTGTGACCAGCAGCTGCAGCAGGTGGGCGTCCATCTTCTTTTAAATCAAAGGGAAGGCGCGCATTGTGCCAAATTTTGCCCCACTACGCACGGGCAATCGTGCTTACCGCGGTAGCGGCTTGCCATCATTAAAAGCCAGAAAACCCCGCACGATGCGGTAAACATACCAGCACCACACCAGTGCGCCGGTCAAAAAGCCCAGCCCAAACAGGATAATCAATGGGTAAGAAATGGCAGCGCCCAACAAGGCCCACCAGAAAGTACGGATCTGCCAGCTAAAGTGGCTATCCCACAGCGTGTCGCGGGCTTCATCACGCTTCACGTAATTGATGATCACGCCGACTATGGCACCCGGCACACCAAACAGATTCACGATCTGCAGGATATACACCACCATGGTCAGGTTACGGATCGCATCATCCTGGCGCGGTATGCGCTCTACGGTACCGTCTTGCATAACACCTCCTGTCATTCATCCGGCAGGTCAGAACTTCGCCTGCCACGCTTGAGCCAGCTGTGCCAGCCATGGGCGTAGCTGCTCGCGCAGGGAAAGGGACTGCGCCACTACACCGCCTTGCTTGCGCAGTAACATCGGTGCGCCACCTTGGCACAACTTGCCGGGCAACGCGCCGCTCAATGCGAAGGATCGCAGTTGCGGCAGCTCCAGCTGCAAGAAAGTGGCCAGCCACGCCAGCTTCCGGTTAAGCACATCCATCATACCCAGCTCGGACAAACTCAGTGACAGATGATTCAACTGAAACACCGCAACACGCGCGGCAAGCCAGTCTTCGCGGCACGGGTGGCCACCTTGTGCCAGGATATTCGCCAACGTCCGCACCTCGGGAAACAAGGCCTCCGAAACCATTAAGCGGCCACCGGCATCATGGCCGCAGGCAGTCAGCTCACGCGCAGGCGCGGTCGCAGCATGCTCGACATCGGTAATAATGTGTATGGATTGCACGGGCAACGTGCAGGAGAAAGACTCAATCCAGGGCAGTGCATTTTCCATATTCAGGCTCCGCACCACCGTAACTGAAAAACCTTGCCCACAAAAGCAATGCCGCCAATTACGGCGGCATTGTTTGAAATATTGAGGGTCAGAATTCAGACCACAAGCTTCCCCGGTGCCGCCAGATGTGTGCGGTAACCATAATAATAAGCGTGGGAAACAAAAAGGTTTGTCTGAGCCATAGTGCTATCGATATTGCCTGCAGCAGGCAGTGTCGTCAAGTAGAAAAGGCGGCCAACATTGGCCGCAGCATAGCGGTAATGGTAGCCCGGCATAAGCTACAGGCGCATCCGGGGGCCGGCCGCAGGCCGGCTTGGGGTAGGTGGCGACGTGACCGGGGCCGTTCGGTGAGTGGCAGCGGCTCGTGCAAGCGCATGACGTGGCAGCCAAGGTTGGCCGCAGTATGCAGTGTGCGGTGTTTTCGCAGCACCAAAGCACAAAGCCCAGCTCGTGTGAGCTGGGCTTCGGTATGGGGCGTCTGGCGGTGTCCTACTTTCACACAGGAATCTGCACTATCATCGGCGCTGAGGCGTTTCACGGTCCTGTTCGGAATGGGAAGGCGTGGGACCACCTCGCTATGGCCACCAGACATAAACTGTCACAAACTTAAAGAAGCCAGGCTGGATTTGTTTTCCAGCCGGTAGAATTTTCTTGTATCAACCAGCGCTTCATCATCAACAAAGCAACTCAAATGATAGGATCAAGCCTCACGAGCAATTAGTATCGGTTAGCTTAACGCCTCACAGCGCTTCCACACCCGACCTATCAACGTCCTGGTCTCGAACGACTCTTCAGGGAGGTCAAGCCTCCAGGGAAGTCTCATCTTCAGGCAAGTTTCCCGCTTAGATGCTTTCAGCGGTTATCTCTTCCGAACTTAGCTACCCGGCGATGCGACTGGCGTCACAACCGGTACACCAGAGGTTCGTCCACTCCGGTCCTCTCGTACTAGGAGCAGCCCCCGTCAAACTTCCAACGCCCACTGCAGATAGGGACCAAACTGTCTCACGACGTTTTGAACCCAGCTCACGTACCACTTTAAATGGCGAACAGCCATACCCTTGGGACCGGCTACAGCCCCAGGATGTGATGAGCCGACATCGAGGTGCCAAACTCCGCCGTCGATGTGAACTCTTGGGCGGAATCAGCCTGTTATCCCCGGAGTACCTTTTATCCGTTGAGCGATGGCCCTTCCATTCAGAACCACCGGATCACTATGTCCTGCTTTCGCACCTGCTCGACTTGTCGGTCTCGCAGTTAAGCTACCTTTTGCCATTGCACTATCAGCACGATTTCCGACCGTACCTAGGTAACCTTCGAACTCCTCCGTTACACTTTGGGAGGAGACCGCCCCAGTCAAACTGCCTACCATGCACTGTCCCCGATCCGGATCACGGACCAAGGTTAGAACCTCAAACACACCAGGGTGGTATTTCAAGGACGGCTCCACTGAAACTAGCGTTCCAGCTTCATAGCCTCCCACCTATCCTACACAAGTCTGTTCAAAGTCCAATGCAAAGCTACAGTAAAGGTTCACGGGGTCTTTCCGTCTAGCAGCGGGTAGATTGCATCTTCACAAACATTTCAACTTCGCTGAGTCTCAGGAGGAGACAGTGTGGCCATCGTTACGCCATTCGTGCGGGTCGGAACTTACCCGACAAGGAATTTCGCTACCTTAGGACCGTTATAGTTACGGCCGCCGTTTACTGGGACTTCAATCAAGAGCTTGCACCCCATCATTTAATCTTCCAGCACCGGGCAGGCGTCACTCCGTATACGTCCACTTTCGTGTTGGCACAGAGCTGTGTTTTTGTTAAACAGTCGCAGCCACCTATTCTCTGCGACCTCTACTAGCTTCGGACGCGAAGTCCTACACCAACAGAGGCACACCTTCTCCCGAAGTTACGGTGTCAATTTGCCGAGTTCCTTCTCCTGAGTTCTCTCAAGCGCCTTAGAATTCTCATCCTGCCCACCTGTGTCGGTTTGCGGTACGGTTCTTATGCAGCTGAAGCTTAGTGGCTTTTCCTGGAAGCGTGGTATCAGTTACTTCAGGTCCGTAGACCCTCGTCATCACCTCTCGGCCTTAAGGTGCAGCGGATTTGCCTACCGCACCAGCCTACCGGCTTAAACGACCTATTCCAACAGGCCGCTAACCTAACCTTCTCCGTCCCCACATCGCACTGCATAAAAGTACGGGAATATTAACCCGTTTCCCATCGACTACGCTTTTCAGCCTCGCCTTAGGGGCCGACTCACCCTACGCCGATGAACGTTGCGTAGGAAACCTTGGGCTTTCGGCGAGCGGGCTTTTCACCCGCTTTATCGCTACTCATGTCAGCATTCGCACTTCTGATATCTCCAGCAGGGTTTACACCACCACCTTCACAGACCTACAGAACGCTCCCCTACCACGGACACAT
>NZ_CP085530.1:2517500-2600000 GCF_020616155.1 Vogesella sp. XCS3
GCAGGGTCAGGTATCGATCGGCACCGTAGCCGGGCCGATCGGCGAAGCGCTGGTGGCCACTGCGGCGGGCCTGGCTGCAGCCATTCCTGCGGTACTGGCTTACAACACCTTTACCCGCCTGAACCGCCTGATCAACCAGGACATGGATCACTTTACCCACGACCTGCACGCACACCTGCTGACACTGGGAGGCAAAGATGGCATTCGGTAGTTTCGACAAGGGCGCCGATGCGCCGATGTCCGAGATCAACACCACACCGCTGGTGGACGTGATGCTGGTGCTGCTGGTGGTGTTCATCATTACCGCCCCGCTGCTGACCAATGCCGTGAAGGTAGACTTGCCGCAAGCCAGCGCGGCCGCGCATCAGGAAAAGCAGGAAGCGATCCGCCTGAGCATCGACGCCAGCGGCAAGATCTACTGGAACGATGTGCCGATGGAAGAAGGCCGGCTGAAAAGCCGCTTTGCCGAAGCCGCTGCGGCCAACCCTCAGGTGGAGCTGCACCTGCGCGCCGATAAGGCCGTGCGCTACGAAGTGGTGGCCGAAGCGCTGGCCGATGCCCAGAACGCAGGCGTCAGCCGTATCGGGTTTGTGACCGAAGCCCAGCAGTAAACCTCGAGCGGCCTGCCTGACAGCAGGCCGTTTTGCCTATCGCGGCAGGCCGATAGGCAAAACGCTGGCCCGGCGCCCCACCCGTCCACGCCGTTTGTCTACCCTGCCTTACAGGAATCATCATGCTGTTGCACATTCCCGCCGTGCTCACCCCCGAAGAACTCGCCCACGCCCGCAAGCTGCTGCTGGCCGCCCCCTGGCAAGATGGCCGCACCACCGCAGGCCAGCAGGCCGTGCAGGTGAAAAACAATCTGCAGCTGCCACCAGAGAGCGATACCGCGCGCGAGTTGGCCGCATTGGTGCGTAGCGCACTGTTCCGCCACCCTCTATATATGTCGGCCGCGCTGCCGCACACGCTGATGACGCCCATGTTCAACTGCTATCAGGGCGGCATGACCTACGGCAACCACGTGGACAACGCCATCCGCCGCGACCCGCTCAGCGGGCAAAATGTACGGACAGACGTATCGTGCACCCTGTTTTTCAGCGATCCGGAAGAATACGAAGGGGGCGAGCTGATCGTAGAGGACACCTACGGGACGCATAGCGTGAGGTTGCCGGCCGGCGATGCCATCCTGTACCCGTCCACCAGCCTGCACCGTGTAGAACCGGTCAGCGCCGGCGCGCGGCTGGCTTCGTTTATGTGGACACAGAGTATGGTGCGCAGCGACACCCGCCGCGCCATGCTGTTCGATATTGATATGGCTATCCTGCAGCTGCGGCAGAAGGTAGGGGACTGCGAGGAAGTGATGTCGCTGACCGCCACCTATCACAACCTGCTGCGGGAGTGGGCGGAAGTATAAGGTTGGCCGCACGGACAAAAAAAAACCCGCCGGACGAATCCGGCGGGACACCGTGGGACAGAGCAAAACCCTGATAAATCAGGATTTGACAGCACGCGGCACGCCGCATGCTGCTCGGACAAGCACAGTATCCGACGGGTAGACCATACCCGTGACAGTCAGATACCTGCAGGCCCTACCACAGCCCGTTTCCGGGCGGGTTTGGTACTGGTGCTACGGCAAACCGTTGCACCGGAATTCATTGGCCTTGCTACCGCATTACAGTGTAGCAAGCCCTGCGTGTCATACCCAGCAAATAAACACTGCGACACCAGCATGATGATAGCGCAGGCAATGCCAGTGTTGCAGACTAAAACAGTGTTTTATTGCCACATTTTAAGCCATGCATTAAATGCATTGCTCCAAAACATTACTCTACGCAACAAATCACAACAAAAACAGTAGCAATGAAAGCTAAGCCTCTATTCTTGCACACTGTTTTACTCACACCAGCAATCAAGCTTACCCATATCAGCTTGCATTGACAAAGCATGAATGCGCATGTTTACCATGCGTAAAATTCATGGAGCAATAATAATGAAACTGCCCCCGCTCAATGCCCTGCGTGTCTTCCTGGTGGCTGCCGAACACCATTCATTTACCAAGGCAGGCGAAACCCTGCACCTGACCCAAGGGGCGGTGAGCCGCCATATCCAGACGCTGGAAGCCCACTACGGCCTGCCCTTGTTTGTACGCCAGGCCAGGGGGCTGACACTCACACCCGAAGGTGTCGCCTTGTTCCCTGCCGTGCGCGACGCCTTCTCGCGTATCGAAGCCGCCAGTGAAGCCATTTCCCGCCGCTCGCGCGAGCTGCGGGTCAAGGCCAGCCCGTCGATTGCCTCGCGCTGGGTACTGCCGCGTTTTACGCAGTTTCGTAACCGCTACCCGGACCTGATGGTCAGCCTGGTCACCGTGACCGGCTTTGACCCCAACTTCAAAAGCCGCGAATACGATATTTCCTTTCAGGCGTGCGAAACCCAGGAGCCGGGGCTGATTTACCACCGCCTGCGCGGCGCCCGCTTTGTCCCGGTGGCTTCCCCGGCACTGTTCAAAGACAAGCCGCGGCCAAGCATGGAACAGTTTCTGGACTACCCCTTGCTGCACCCGTCCCATGAAGACCAGTTCTGGTCGCAATGGTTCGCGCTGTCGGGCATGAACCCAGGTAGCAGTATCGAAGCCTACGCCTTCGATACGCTGGATCTGGCCATTACCGCCGCCTCGCGCGGCATGGGGATTACGCTGGCCGAGGAGAGCATGATTGCCGACGATCTGGCCAATGGCACCCTGGTGCAGCTGTCCGATGTCGCCCTGGTCACCAGCTGGGCTTACTACCTGATCTACCCGCAAGAGCTGGCCACCCTGCCCAGCGTGATTGCCTTCCGCGACTGGGCGCTGAGCGAATTCAGCGATACGCCGCCGCCGCAAGACACCCTATAGCGGCCGCACCCGTGCCAGGCTGCTGCCGGTAATGGTACCCGTGCCGCCGCTACCGCTGCCGCCAGCCTGGCCGCCCTGCCCGCTACTGCTACCGCTGCCGGGTGCCGTGCCATCACCACCATTGTCGATATAGCTTTGGTCCGGCGCCAGCGTACTGACATCGATCTCCAGCCCGTCATGGGTGATCTCGCTGATATCGCCATCGGCCAGCGTCTGGCCATCGCCCACCCATACCGCACCGAGTATGGTGACCCGCTGGCCGCTCACCAGAATCAGTTTGCTGATCACCACATTGCCCGCTACCGACCAGCCATTGGGGGCAAACGAGCCATTCACCACCACCGCCATATTGCCTACCGGTATGCCCTGATGCTCGCCCTGGCTATCGGTCCAGGTTTTCAGGTGGCCCGCGCCATCACATAGCTGGCTGGGGTAGGCCAGCTGGCTGCACGCGGCTGCCGTACGCGGCGTGGCACTGCCGCTGGCTGAAAAATTCGGCGCCACCAGCGAACGCAAACCGCTATTGGCCAGTGTCAGCGTGCCACCCGAGAGCAGGGTGTTATAAAGCACGCTGTTACCGGCGCTGATTTCCACACTGCCCGCGTTGGCCGCCGTGGTTTTGAACAAGACCACGCCCGGCGGCATCTCCAGGCCAGCCAGCTTACCCCAGCCCGTGGCAGCAGTTTTTTCCCACAGCCGGCAGCTGCCGCCGTTACAGCGCAGCAGCGGGATGGTGGGGGCGGCCGGGAAACTGGTCATGGCCAGCGTCGTCTGGCTCAAGTCATAGGTGCCCGACAGGTCTACCCCGCTGCTGCTACGCATATGCTGGATCTTCAGCGTAGGGCGGCCCTGATGCTGCTCGTCGAAATAGAACACGTAATTGGCCAGTGCTTCCAGCCGGTTGGCGTCCTGGTTCACCAGTGCCGTCTGGCACTGCACCGGCGGGATGGTTTGCGGAACGCGCGTGGACAGCCTGGGTATCACGTATTCGCTCCCCTCTACTACCGGCTCGGTACAGGCAAAGCGGCCATCTGCCAGGCGGCAGGTGGCCAGCTGCGCCGCCGTGTTGTAGCCGGGGATACCATACGCCTGGCCGCCGATGCTGCCGCTTTCCAGCGTGGGCAACAGCCAGGGCGACGGCGCATACAGATTGCCGCCGCCCTGCAGGCTGCGAATCTCCAGCGGGCCGGTAGCCAGAAACTGCTGGTAGCTGATGCGCTGGTAGCGCGAGGCACCACCCGGGCGCAGGCGGCCGTCTTCGGCGTTGCCACCTATCACCACGCTGCGCGCCTGCAGCGACACATCCTGTGCCGTGGCGCCGCCAAATACCCAGATATCGCCCTGCGCCAGATAGCTGCCGGTGTACGCGCCATTGCCACCGATCTTGATATTGCCGGTAGCGCAGGTGGGCGATGAGGCCGAGGTGCTGATCTTGTCGATATTGATGTCCCCATCTACCGAGACACCCCCCATCCCGCTGGCACCATTGCGCACCTGAAACAGGTTGCCACTCACATTCAGGCCGCCGTTCACCGCCAGGCCGGTTTGCAGCCGCGGGTAGGACGGGCTGGCGCTGCTCAAGCGCAGCCCTGCCGCCAGCGTCGCCGTGCTGTTAGCGCTGCGGCCAACGACGTGAAAGCAGTATTCCCCCGCCGTTACATTCGAACAGCTGGCCTGGTAATGCACCGTCGCCAGCGTCTGGCCGGCTGCATTACGTATCGCCACCTCCTGCAGCGAAGGCAGGTCGCTGGCCTGCTTGCCCTGCACATACTGGCGCAACGCTTCCACCCCGGCCCAGGCATTGATTTCGGCCTGGGTTCGCGCATGCAGGGCGTGGTTACTGTCCTGCGCCCCCTTGGTGTAATGCATCACCCCCAGGGTCAACGCAGACAGCGACATACCGGTGAGCAGCACCACCAGCAGCGCCGCCATGCCGCGCTGGGCGTGGCGACGGGCAGGGAGATGACGGCGCACAGGCCGGGCAACAGCGGGTTTGGTCATTGAAAATTCATCAGGCAAGTATGGCTATCTACGCGCTGGCCAGCGCTGTAGGCCAATGCAGAAATACGTACGGTGTATACGCCGCCACTGGCGCTACTGCCCACGCCGAATGGCTGGCAGCCACCCGCGGCACGCGATACGGCAAAGCTGGCCACCCCGGCGCTAGCTAGGCTGTCGTGCCCGCGCGGCGGTGCGCCCAGCAGCTGTTCGGCCTGCGCCCAGCCGGCCCAATCCATACTGCTGCCGTGGATGCGCCACAAACCGCCACTGGCCGGAGCGTACAGGCCGTCGTAGCGGAACACGCCGGACGCATCGCGGCTACGCCAGAGCAGCGCCTGCCCCTGCCCCGCCTGCGCCACCAGCGTGCCACTGGCCGGCGCCAGCAACAGCGCCTGGGCACTGCCGCCCAGCGTGGCGTTTTGCAGCAGCCGTAAATCGTCGGGGTAGCGTGGCACCGGTACGCTACCCGAAGCCGTCACGGCAAAATAACCCGCCTGCGCCAATAGCTTGTCTGCGGCCAACAGGCCGGTAGCCAGCTGAGCGTCCGTCTGCACACCCAGCCGGCTTAGCGCGGTGACGCGGCTGGTGGTACGCGACAGCGACAACATGGCCATGACGGCAAACATGGCCAGCAGCATGCCTATCAGCAGCTCCAGCATCGATATGCCAGCCTGATGGCGGCGGCTCATGAGCCCTGGGGGTCGATACGCACCTCCCCTTCCAGCAAGCTGCCACTGGCACGGATAGCAGGCATGGCCACCGACACCGTCTGGCTGGCCATACCGCCGGACAGCGGTACCACGCTCAGCGTGGTCACCACACTCTGGCAGCTGGCCTGCACGCTACCGCCCCCCAGGGGCAGCTCGCTACTGCGCGGCGTGGTGCTACGGCACTCGCCACGGCTCAGCGCCTCGCGCAGCTGGCTCACCGTCAGGTGCAAGCTGCTGCTGTGGCGCTGTGCCACGGCTGCCTTGGCCGCGATATAGGCCGTACCGATGCCGATAATGGACATCAGCAACAGCGTGATCAGCGCCTCGAGCAGGCTGATGCCGCGCTGCTGGCGGCTGGGTTTAGCGTAGCGTGGCAACAAGGCGATCCCCCCCTGCGGCGCTCACCGCGTAATGACGACACGCGCCTAATGGCAGGCCGTTATTGTCCAGCCGCAGCACATTGCCACAGCCTAGCGCGGCGGCTGCCGCGTCCTCTGCCAGGAAAAATGCCACCCCGTCTGCCGCTGTCACCGACCACGCCAGCGTACCGCTACTGCCTTCCCGCACCTGCACACGCTGGTTATCCAGAATCAGCAACGTCGCCGCCGGCGTGTTGCCGATACTGGCCAAGGGGTTGCGCAGCGCCAGGGCGCGGGTTTTGGCATAGGCCTGCAGCAGCTGGCTATCGGCCTGGCTGATGCGGGCATTGGCAACCCAGCTGCGTGTCAACGGCACGCTGGCTAGCAGCAACAGCAAGCCGATACTGAGCACCACCATGGTTTCCACCAGGCTAAAGCCCGCGGCGCGGCCTACCATACCGAGATCCCGCCGCAGGCCGCGCCGCCGTTTACCGCACGGATATTGCTGCTGGACAGCGTCAGCTCGCAGCCCTCGTTCACACCACCTGCCAGCCCGGTCGCCTTCAGGGTGTAACTGCTGGCGCTGGCCTGCACCACATAACGGAAACGGTCGCCCCGCGCCGGTGCCCATGGCGAAGCGCTGGTGCCGGAGGCCAGGTAGGCCAGCGTGCTGCTGGTATCTGCCGTCGGGTTACTGGCCGGCTGCGGGTACACCAGCTGGCGCTGGTACAGGTTTTCCATGGCCAGGCTCAAGGCCACCAGATCGGCCGCCGCTGTTTGCGCCCCGCTGCGCCGCACGTAGCTCTGGTAGGACGGCAAGGCCACCGATAGCAAAATGCCGAGCAGGGCCACCACGACAACCAGCTCAAGCAGCGTAAAGCCACGCAGTGCCCGTCTGGCAGGGATAGAAGAAACTGGATGCAAAACTGGAGCCTTATTGGTATTAATTTAGAAACATTGCTCTAAATGCTTGTTTTTAAATATTAAAATAGAAAACACATAGTAACTCAGCCAGGAAATATTGCCAATGTGCCTTTTTAAGCACAATTTATTACGCAATATGCAGACATATCTAGCCATTTTTCATGCCTGCATGTCGGGCAAATGCGCTTAATTGGTAGTTTTGTGGTATTACCTACACAACCTTTCATCGCACCATGGCAAAAAAACCACACTACGCCATACGCATGAAAAAGCCCGCCGGCTGCCAGGCAGCGGGCGGGTCGATAACATAAAACAGGCGGCGGTTTAGCCAGCCGCTACCTTGCGGCCAACCCTAGCGGCCAAGCCGTCAAACCACAGGTAGAGCACCGGGGTGATGTACAGCGTCACCAGCTGCGAGAACAGCAGGCCGCCCACTACCGCCACACCCAGCGGCTGGCGCAGCTCGGCGCCGGCACCCAGCGCCAGCGCAATCGGCAGCGCGCCCATCATGGCGGCCAGCGTGGTCATCAGGATGGGGCGCAAGCGTAGCAGGCAGGCGGTACGGATGGCCTGTTGCGGGCTCATGCCCTGCTCGCGCTGCGCTACCAGCGCAAAGTCGATCATCATGATGGCGTTTTTCTTCACGATACCGATCAGCATCAGGATGCCGATGCTGGCGATGATGGTCAGCTCCTGATTCAGCAGCATCAACGCGCCCAAAGCACCCATGGCCGCCGACGGCAGGCCGGCCAGGATGGTGAGCGGGTGGATGTAGCTTTCGTACAGCACGCCCAGCAACACGTAGATCACCAGCAAGGCCACCAGCAGCAGCGTGGTCTGGCTGCTTTGCGACTCGGCAAACGCCGCGGCGTCGCCGGCGTAGCTGGTAAACACGCTGGCCGGCAGGCCGATTTCCTGCTGCATGGCTTTCAGGCGCGCGTCCACCTCGCCCAGCGCCACGCCCGGCGGCAGGTTGAACGACAGCGTCACCGCCGGCAGCTGGCCCTGATGGCTGATCGATACCGGCCCCACGGTACGCTGGATGCTGGCCACGCTGGTCAGCGGCACCAGCTCGCTACCGCTGCCGCGCACGTACAGGCGGGTGAGGTCGTACTCGTTCACACGCTGGCTATCGTCCAGCTGCAGCAGCACCGAGTAGTTGTCGTTGTCGGTGTAGATGGTGGCTACCTGGCGCTGGCCAAAGGCGGTGTACAGCGCGGTGCGGATGGCCTGCATGCCCACCCCCAGCTGCGCCGCCTTGTCGCGGTCGATACGCAGCTCGGCCTGCAAGCCCTTGCGCTGCGCGTCGCTGTTCACGTCCTGGAACAGGCTGTCCTTGCGCATGGCGCGCTCCAGCTTCTCGCCCCAGTCGTACAGGCTGCTGCTGTCCACGCTCTGCAGCACGTACTGGTAGCGGCTCTTGCTGCTGCGGCCGCCCAGGCGCAGGTTCTGCACCGGGTTGATCGCCGCGCTCAGGCCGTTCACCTTGCGCAGGTCCTTGCGCAGGTCGTCCACCACCTGGTCGATCTTGCCGCGCTGGCCGCGTGGCTTCAGCGTGACGAACATGCGCCCGCCGCTGCCGCTCACCGACGACGTCACCGCTGCCACGTGCGGGCTTTGCTGCACGATGGTGGCCGCGCGCGCCTGCAGTGCGGCCAACCTGTCGTAGGACACATCCTGCGGCACCTCGGTATTGATGCTGACCTGCCCGGTGTCCTCTACCGGGAAAAAGCCCTTGGGAATGGCGTGGAACATCCACGCCGAACCGGCCACGGTGCCCAGCGCCACCAGCAATGTCAGCCGGCTGTGGCGCAGCGCGGCGTCCAGCGTGCGCTCGTAGGCCGCCAGCAGCGCATCGAAACCGCGCTCAAACGCACGGGCAATGGCGTGACCCTGGCCGGCGTCGGCGTGGTGCGGCATGTGGTCGCGGCGCAAAAAGCGCGAGGCCAGCAGCGGAATCAGCGTGAGCGACGCCACCGCCGACACCAGAATGGCCAGCGACACCACCACGGCAAATTCGTGGAACAGCAGGCCGATCACGCCATCCATGTAAAAGATGGGGATGAAGATAGCCACCAGCGACAGCGAAATGCTGACGATGGTGAACGCGATCTCGCGCGAGCCTTTCAGCGCCGCCGTCATCGCGTCGTCGCCCTCCTCCATGTAGCGCACGATGTTTTCCAGCACCACGATGGCGTCGTCCACCACCAAGCCCACCGCCAGCGTCAGGCCCAGCAGCGAGATGTTATCGATGGAATAACCCATCAGGTACATCAGGCCCAGCGTACCGATCAGCGAAATCGGCAGCGTCAGCGCCGGTATCAGCGTGGCGGCCATACGCTGCAGGAACATGAAGATCACCATGATCACCAGTGCTACCGTCAGCAGCATGGTGAGGTTCACGTCGTGCACTGCCTCGCGGATAGCATCGGAGCGGTCGGACAGTGGTGTCATACGCACCGAGCCTGGCAGCTGGCTTTCCAGCTTGGGCAGCATGGCGCGGATGGCGTCCACCACCGCCACGGTGTTGGCGTCGGACTGGCGGAACACCGCCAGCACGATGGAGCGTTCGCCGTTCACCCAGCTGCCGGTCTTCAGGTTCTCGATGCTGTCTTCCACCGTGGCCACGTCGGCCAGGCGCACCACGCTGCCATTACGATTACCCACCGCCATGGCGGCAAACTCGGCGGCGCTCTTGAGCTGGCTGTCGGACTGGATGGTGAGCACCTGCGACGGGCCTTCCAGCGTGCCCAGCGGCGTATTGCCGTTGGCCGCACGCAGGGCGGTGGCCACCTCGTCCAGCGTCAGGTTACGCGCGGCCAACCTTTGCGGGTCGGCCTTTACCCGCACCGCGTAGCGCTTCTGGCCAAAGATCTGCACCTGGGCCACGCCGTTGATGGTAGACAGCGTGGGCGACACCAGGCTGTCCACATAGTCGTTTAGCTGGGTGAGCGACAGCGCCGGCGAATTCAGCGCCAGCAGCAAAATAGGCGCGTCGGCAGGGTTCACCTTGCGGTAGGACGGCAGGCTGGTCATCTCGTCCGGCAGGCTGCGCTGCGCGCGCAGCAAGGCGGCCTGCACGTCCAGCGCGGCACCGTCCAGATTACGCCCGGGCTCG
This sequence comes from Vogesella sp. XCS3, assembly GCF_020616155.1. NCBI lineage: Bacteria > Pseudomonadati > Pseudomonadota > Betaproteobacteria > Neisseriales > Chromobacteriaceae > Vogesella > Vogesella sp. XCS3. The sequence continues at coordinate 2,527,503 of NZ_CP085530.1, forward strand.
AACTCCAGCGTCACCGAGGTGCTGCCCTGGCTACTGCTGGAGCTGATTACCGCGACACCGGGAATGGTGGCGAACTGTTTTTCCAGCGGCGTCGCCACCGAGCTGGCCATGGTCTGCGGGCTGGCACCCGGCAGGCTGGCCGACACGTTGATGGTGGGCGTCTCGTAGCTGGGCAGCGCGGCGATGGGGATGCGCTGCAGCGCCAACAAACCGCCGATAATCAGCGACAGGCACAGCAGCACCGTCATCACCGGGCGGCGGATACAGAGCTCGGAAATATTCATCATTGCGCTCCGCTGGCTGCACGCTGGCGTTTGCCACCCTCGGCCCGTGGCGCGCTGGCGTCGGCACCTGCGGCCCGGGCGCCTTTATCGCCACCGGCTGCAGGACTGCACTCGGCCAGGTTCTGGCTACCCTTGCCGCCAGCGCGGCCGCCACGGCTAGCTTCTGCAGCCGCGCTGCTGGCTTCGCTGCGGCCAACCTTGGCCGCCGCCGGGGCACTGGCATCCTGCTTGCGCGGCGGCGCCAGCGTCACCAGCTCCCCTGGGCGCACGTTCTGGCCGCCATTGACCACTACCTTCAGGCCGGGGGCAATACCGCGCACAATGGCGCGCTCGTTCTGGATGGCCAGCAGCGTCAGCGGCACGCGCTGCGCTTTTTTGTCTTCGCCCACGGTGTAGGCAAACTGGCCGTCGGGGCCGGTAAGCAAAGCCGCTACCGGCAGGTTGGCCGCGCCTTCATAGCGCCCGGCCTGCAGCGCCACATTAACGAACTGGCCCGGCCACAAGGCCGTGCCGGCATTGTCGAAACGGGCTTTGAGCAGCACGTTGCCGCTGCTGCTGTCCACGGCGCTATCGATAAATGTCAGCTCGCCGCTGTGGCACTGGCCCGCGCCGTTACCGCTGCGCGCCACCACCTTCAGCGGGCCGGCCTGCTGCGCCTGGCGCACCGCCTGCAGCTGCTGCTCCGGCAGGGTAAAGCTCACCGCGACCGGCGACATGCGCGTCAGCGTGAGCATAGCCGTGGCCATGCCTGGCTGCACCAGCGTACCGGGCGACAGGCTGATGGCGCCGACACGGCCGTCTACCTGCGCGTAGATGGCCTTCTGGCGCAGGCTGACACGGGCCGATTCCACCGCTGCGCGGTCTGCGGCCAACGTAGCCTGCAGGCTGTCTACCTTGCCCTGCAGGGCGTCCAGCGCGCTTTGCGAAATGAATTGCTGGCGGAACAGGTCGCGCCCGCGTGCCAGGTCGCGCTCGGCAATCTTCAGCTGCGCCGCGTCGCTGGCCTGCTGCGCCTGCACCCGTGCCAGCGCGGCGCGCTCGGCGGCGTCATCCAGCTGCACCAGCAGCGTACCGGCCTTGACCATGCTGCCTTCCTGCACCAGCACGCGCCCCACTACGCCGGACACCTGCGGCTTTACCTCCACACGGTCCAGCGCGGTGACCGTGCCATTGGCGGTGAGTACCACCGGCAGCCGGTTGGGCTGCGCCGGTGCCAGCGCCACCACCGGCGGGCGTTTGGCCCGCGCGTTTTTATCTACCGCAGGCTGCTTGCCTGCCTGCCACCACACCGCTCCACCGGCTACCGCCAGCACCACGGTCCCTGTCAGCCATTTATTCATTGTCGCTATCGTCCAGTCTTGCCATGGCCACCAGCATAAACAATTTGTGCGACAGGCTTATGTGTTACTTCATTAATGAATATGAACACACTGTGCATAGCAAATGCTTACACCACATTCGCGACACACCCAGCGCTAAAACGCAGGCCCAACAAGCAAAACACCCCCAGGCGCAGTGCGCGTGGGGGTGTCAGCCATACCACCTGCCCGTGCGGGCAGCGTGGCGCTTACTTCTTGTCGTCGGGCACGTGGCTTTTCAGCAGTTTGCCCAGCAGCGGGTTGTCCAGTTTTTTGTCGTTCTTGGCATTGGATTCTTTGCCGAAACGGTCTGGCGAGCCGGCTTTGCGAATGCTCTCGCGTACCTTGATCGCTTCAAAACGCTGCAAGTCGAAGTGGTTGATAGGCATGGCCTGCTCCTGAATGGCAAAACACGGCAGTATGCGGCAGCACGGCGCGAAAGTCCATGCCGCGCTTGCAAAATCGTGTAGTGAAAACAAGCAGTTAAAACGACAAGCCTGGTGCTCGCACCCGCCATCGATTTATAGAAACATTTATCTGTAACAAGAAAGGGTTTAAGTTGGACACTCTTTTACCACCATACGAAAGGCACACCATGAGCATCCTCGACCAACTGGGCAGCCTGCTTGGCAATAGCGAACAAGGTGGCCTGCTGCAGGCTGCCAACACCCTGCTGAACGACAACGGCGGCGTGGCAGGCCTGGTAGAAAAATTCCAGAACGGCGGCCTGGGCGAGATCGTCTCGTCCTGGGTAGGCACCGGTGCCAACCTGTCCATCACCCCGGAACAGATCCAGAGCGTGCTGGGTAACGAGCAGATCGCCGGCCTGGCCGAAAAACTGGGCATCGACCCGGCCGTGGCCTCGCAACAGATCGCCGAGCACCTGCCCACCGTGATCGACAAGCTCACCCCCAACGGCCAGGTAGAAGGCGACAACCTGCTGGCCCAGGGCGCCAGCCTGCTGGGTGGCCTGTTCAACCGCGGCTAAGCCCGCATCCCGCACCAAAGGTTGGCCGCGTGCGGCCAACCTGCAGCAGCACCAGGCGCCAAGCCGGGCATGGCCGGCTGCAACCATCCTCCTCCACAGCTTGTCACCACGGCCTTGCTATTGCCAGGGCAATGGTTGCTTGCCTGCAAAACCACATCGTCATAATATCGACGTGCCCATTTGTCGGCCTGTCCCCCCCCACCCAAGGTCAACAGCATGAACCTGCAAACCATCCTGCAAGGGGCCAACACCGGCCTGCTGATCTTTGCCCTCACCGTGATTACCCAGCGCTTGTCCACCCCGGCCAGCCTGCTGGAGCCTGCCAGCTACGTGCTGATCGGCATCATCGTACAGCTGGCCTTTAGCCGGATCAGCCAGCGGCGAGCCCGCTAAACCAGTAGCAAGGGCATCCGGATACACATCATGCTTTTCCCCCTCATCCATAGTTTGAGAAGGTACCTTGCTGGCCGAGGGGTCTGCTTTTTCGTCTTGATGCTGTTCTTATCCAAAGCCGTCCTTGCCACGGTTTTTGCCTTTTTCTCTATCAGCAGCAGCGAGCAGTCATTAGCATTCACACCGTTCTTCTGGATCAAGATCGTCTTCATCAAACCCCTGCTGGAAACTTACTTCCTGCAAAAGCTGCCACTGGATTTCTTTTCCCGTCATCACACCAGTACCACGGCGATCATGATTTCAGCCACGCTTTTTGCCTTCATGCACTATGACGGCATGGCCGATGTGATAGTGGTCTTTCCCTGCGGAATATTGCTTGCCATCGCGTACCTCGATAGCCCAAATCGCCGCCGCGGCTTTTTATTCACCTTTACCATCCACGCGCTTCATAACGCTGCGGTAATGGCGTTGACGCTGCTTGGCCGGGTTTGGTGACATAAGGCATGTGCCGTAAACACAAGCGAATACGTTGCAAAGCTTGGACTTTTTAATAACACCATAGCGCGTACCGCAACACACTGCCCCACACTGCCGTCAGCGGCACCGTTCAGACACACCATTACGTTGCGGCCAACCTTACGGCAAGACAAAGCCCCGGCGTACCGGGGCTGTTGCTGTACCACCTCCACTGCGTACCAATCAGGGCGCGATGCGGATCTGCTCCACGATGCTATCCAGCACCCAGCGGCGGTCTGGCGCGTCGGCTGGCGGGTTGGCCACCTTGATCTCGCGGATGCGCAGGCGGTAGGCAGTGCCGGCTTCGGCGGTGAAGCCTTCGATCTCGCCATAATGGTGTTGCCACGGCTGTTGCTGGCTCTCGCGTACCTGCAGGCACTGCATCGGGGCCACGCCCACGCAGGTGCGGCGCTCGGGGGCCACGTAGATCAGGCGTGTGGTGCTTGGCTCGGCTGCCGCCGCAGGTTTGGCCGGTTTGGCAGGCGCTGCCGGCTGGGCTGCTGCGGCCACCGGCTGCCATACCTGCTGCTGGGCCACTTCGCCGATCAGCAGTTTGTCGCCGTCCAGGCGTACTTGCGGGCGGCTGCGCAGCAGGGCGGCCAGGGCTTGCTCGCGCTGCATGGCTTCCGGCGCGCAGGCCATCAAGGTACTGGCCAGCGTACCCACCACCAGGCGGCCTTGTTCGATGCGGGCGGGGCCGAACATCTGGTTGCAGCCGGCGTTGGCCGATAGCTGGCCGTCTGTCAGCTGCAGGGTTTGCAGTGGCTTGCCATCGGGTCCGCTTTGCTGCCATTTGCCTTGCTGCGGCACGGTGCTGCTGGCGCAAGCCCCCAATAGCAGCGACATCATGGCGATAGTGACGCCTTTCATGTGCATCTCGTGCTCCTTTATTCAGTCAGTTGGGCAGCTTATGCCACGGCCTGGCACGGGTCAATGCCAACGCCTTAACAAATGTAAACGCGGTCACACACGGTCACACCCGCACAGCAAAAAGCCCGTTACCGGCAAAGCGGTAGCGGGCTTTCTCGCCGCCAGGCCTGGCGGTACGGCTTATTGTTTTTCCAGCTGCAGGATGGCGTCCAGCTCTTTGTCCACTTCGCGCATGCGGGCGTACAGGCTCTCGGTCTGCGCCAGCATGCTGTCTACGCGCTGTTTACTGTCCTGCGAGGTGCTGGCCAGCTGGTGCAGCTTGCCCACGACCTGCGCCATCTCGCCGGCAAAGCCGCTGACCTGGCTGCCCATGCCGCGCACATCGCCGCCCACGTCGCGTACGCCGTTCATCACGTTGTCCACCGCACCGCCGGTGGCGTCCAGATTGGATTGCGTGGTGTTGGCCAGCTTGCGTACTTCGTCGGCGACCACGGCAAAGCCGCGCCCGGCCTCGCCTGCTCGTGCGGCTTCGATGGCGGCGTTCAGTGCCAGCAGGTTGGTTTGCTCGGCGATCTTCTTGATCATCTGCATCACGTCGCCGATCTGCTGCGCGTCTTTTTCCAGCGCGCCGATGCGGCCGGTTACGTTGCTGGCGGTTTGCGCGCCTTGGTCTACTTCCTTACCGAAGCGGCTGATGTCCTGTTCGATGCTGCCCAGGTGTTCTACCAGCTGGGCGGTGGTATCGCGGAACAGCGGCAGGCTTTCCATCAGCTGGCCCGCAAAGGCTTTGTAGCCGTTGAGTTCTTCGATGACGCGGCTCTTCATCTGCCCGGTCATGCGCGCGCGTTGCAGCTCGCGGCGGTAGAAGTAGTTCTTGAAGTTGGCGTAGTGCACCGGGAAGCGGTCGACAAAGTCGTCGCGGAAGGTGTCACTGGCCGGGTAGAAGAAGATGGCCGTCAGCGTCTGGTTGATGTTCACACCCAGCAGCTCGCCAAAGGTAGAAAAGCCGGCGGTGGGAATATCGCCGTACACATTGGCGCGGGCCAGCGCGCTGGCGTTATTGAGGCGGCGCAGGATGCAGTCGTTAAGGATACCTCCCACCGGCTGCGGCTTGCTACGGCTGAACTGCTCAAAATCGCGCGCGGTACGCTCGGCCAGGTCGACACTGCGCAGCAGGAACAGCTGCTCGCCAAACGCGAGGTCGCAGGCAAACTGCAGATAGCCTTCCTGCTCGTTGATAGCCAGTACCGAGCGCACAAACAGTTCGTCCTGGATCTTGATGCCAAAGCTGTGGCTTTGCAGCTTGGCGCCCAGCTCGCTGCGCTGGCAGCGGAAATGCTGGCACAGCGCGTCCAGCACGTTGCGGATCTCGCCGCTCTTGCTATCGATCACCGAATGCACGCGGCGCAGCTCGGTATTGGCCTGGGCAATGGTGAAGCTGGTACCGGTGTCTTCAAAGTTCTGGCTCTTGAAGATGCCGTAGCGGTAGGCGGGCGCCAGCTTGATGAAGGCGAACACGGCGTGGCCGTCGCGCACCTGCTGGCCGTCGTAGATCCGCGTCATGCTGAAATCCAGCGGGCCGCCGGCCGAGCCGCCCACAAACAGATAGGGCAGCTTGCCGGACTCGTACAGCGCCTCCATCAGGTAGCTCTCGCTGTTGGACAGGCCGTCCACCAGCGTCAGCACAAAGCCCTCGTCGTGGCGCATGGCAAACGGCAGGTTGATGCGGCCAACGTTGTCTTTCAGCTTGGCCAGGCGGTTTTCATGGCTCAGGCTGGGCTGGCCGGCCTTGATGTCTTCACACGCCAGCGGCACGGCCGTGACGTGCACATCGGACACCAGCGCGGCGTCAAACAGCTGGAACACCATGGTTTGCCACTGGCCGTTGGCAGGCAGATACAGGGTGTCCTGGCGGCTGGCACTGCACAGCTCGCCGGCGGTGGTGGTCAGTACGACTTTGGCTTGCGGAAAATGGCGCGCCACGCTGCGGCCAACTTGCTCCAGGTTGGCCGCAGGGTTCACATAACCCAGCACCAGCTTGATGCTGCCGCTGGCTTTGGCCTGCAAGGCTTGCTCGTAACCCTGGTTGTCGGTACGCACGATGTGCAGCAGCGCTGCCGCTGCGGCAGTACTGGCGTTGTCGGGGACAGAAGAACGTTTCTTGTTGAAGAAAAACATGCGTGCTCCAGCGGTTGTCGTTGTGTACAGCCCGGGCCAGGCCGAGCCATGATTTTTATTTTTATAGATTATCCTGCCATGCAGGTAATCATCTCCATAAAAAATGCCACCTGTGTTGAGAAACATCAGGTGGCAGCCAAACTGCCCGCCGCGAGCGACCACGACAAACAGGGGAGGAAGACGAATCACTGCGTAGACTGGCGGGCATCACCACGATGGCCCGCCAGCACGGTAAAGCGGGTGACCACCCCGGCTGCAGCACCCGCGAGCCAGGGCAGTGCAAGCCAAACCGTTTAGAAGAAGCCCAGTTTGTCCTCGCTGTAGCTCACCAGCAGGTTTTTGGTCTGCTGGTAGTGGTCCAGCATCATCTTGTGGGTTTCGCGGCCGATACCGGACTGCTTGTAGCCACCAAAAGCGGCGTGCGCCGGGTAGGCGTGGTAGCAGTTGGTCCACACGCGGCCCGCCTCGATACTGCGGCCCATATGGAAGGCGGTGTTCATATTGCGCGTCCACACGCCGGCACCCAGGCCAAACAGGGTGTCGTTGGCGATATGCAATGCCTCGTCGATATCCTTGAACGGGGTCACCGACAGCACCGGGCCAAAGATTTCTTCCTGGAAGATGCGCATCTGGTTATGGCCCTGGAACACGGTAGGCTGGATATAGAAGCCGTTTTCCAGCCCGCCGCCCAGGTGGGCACGGTCGCCGCCCGCCAGTACGGTAGCGCCTTCGTCCTTGCCCAGCTGCAGGTAGCCCTGGATCTTGTCCATCTGCTCTTGCGACGACTGCGCACCGATCATGGTGGACGGGTCCAGCGGGTTGCCTTGCTTGATTTCGGCCACACGCTTGAGCGCGCGCTCCATGAAGCGGTCGTAGATGGACTCGTGTACCAGCGAGCGGCTAGGGCAGGTGCACACTTCGCCCTGGTTCAGCGCAAACATCACGAAGCCTTCGATGGCCTTGTCGAAGAAGGCGTCGTCCTTGGCGGCCACGTCGTCAAAGAAGATATTCGGCGATTTGCCACCCAGCTCCAGCGTGACCGGAATCAGGTTTTCGCTGGCGTAGTTCATGATCAGGCGGCCCACCGGGGTAGAGCCGGTAAAGGCGATCTTGGCGATGCGCTTGCTGGTGGCCAGTGCCTTGCCTGCCTCGGTACCAAAGCCGTTCACGATGTTCAGCACGCCCGGCGGCAGCAGGTCGCCCACCAGCTCGGCAAACACCAGGATGGACAGCGGGGTCTGCTCGGCAGGTTTCAGCACGATGCAGTTACCGGCCGCCAGCGCCGGGGCAATCTTCCAGGCGGCCATCAGCAGCGGGAAGTTCCACGGAATGATCTGGCCCACCACGCCCAGCGGCTCGTGGAAGTGATACGCCACGGTGGTGGCGTCGATCTCGCCGATGCTGCCTTCCTGTGCGCGGATGCAGCCGGCAAAGTAGCGGAAATGGTCGATAGCCAGCGGCAGGTCGGCCGCCGTGGTTTCACGAATAGGCTTGCCGTTGTCGAAGGTTTCTACCGTGGCCAGGGTGGCCAGGTGCTGCTCCATGCGGTCGGCAATACGGTGCAGGATGAGCGCGCGCTGGGCCACGCTGGTTTTGCCCCAGGCCCCTTTGGCGGCGTGGGCGGCGTCCAGTGCCAGCTCGATATCGGCCGCATCGGAGCGCGGGATCTCGCACAATACCTGGCCGGTCACCGGGGTGATGTTCTCGAAATAGCGGCCATTGACCGGTGGCTGCCACTGGCCATTGATGAAGTTGGCGTAACGGGTTTTCAGGTTCAGGCCGTATTGTGCCGGGGTAATCGCGCTCATCTGTGTCTCCTTTGTGTTGGTGTCACCTCGCCGGGTGTAAACACCACACTGCACCTACCGTGCCAGCTTGTAGCCATGCTGCAGTGCAGCTCTTCTGCACCGCCCGCCTGTGCTGCAATCCGGTGCATGCATGTTGCATTGCAATAAATAAAGGATTTCTGGCTGGCAGCTTCGCCATGCCGCCAGCCCCACGCTCAGCCCTGCAGCCGGCGGCTAGCTGTGCCAGACTGACACAACTGTCGCAACAGCGTGACACAGTACGGAGAACACCATGTCTACCCTGCCCCTGGCCGAAATCCGCCGCCGTTTTTTTGACGGTGACGAGCTACCGGAAAACAGCGTACCGCAGCCTATCCTGCATTCCTGGCGGCGTTGCCTGGGTCTGGGCTTGTCGGCCGCACGGCTGCGCCCGCCCGAGCGGCTGGACAACCAGCGCCTGGCGCACCGCCAGCAAGACAATGCCGACTGGCTACAGCTGGCCAGGCCGGCGATCGATGCGCTATTCGACAGCGTGGTGGACGAAGGCCATGTGGTGATTGTGGCCGACCGCGACGGCGTGATCCTGAACCAGATGGGCCACCCGGCGTTTCTGGACCGCGCCGAACGCGTGGCGCTGCTACCCGGCATGGACTGGCGCGAAGACGTGCGCGGCACCAATGCCATCGGCACCGCACTGGTCACCGGCGCGGCCGTACGTGTGCGCGGCAGCGAGCACTATCTGGAGCGCAACCGCCAGCTATCCTGCACCGCCAGTACCATCGTCGACCCGCAGGGGCAGATGCTGGGCGTACTGGACGTTTCCGGCCTGCCGCGCAAGCTGGGCGAGGCGCAGCAGCTGCAAGTGGTTACCGCGGTACGCCATATCGAACAACGCCTGTTCGACGAACATACCCGCAGCCTGCACGAGCTGCGCTTTGCCCCCGACCCGGCCACGCTGGCCACCCCGCGCTGCGCGCGGCTGGCTTTTGACGACGATGGCGTGCTGCGTGCGGCCAACCGTGCGGCGCTTAGCCTGCTGGGGCTGGACTGGCACTGCCTGGGCCAGACCCGCTTTGCCGGCCTATCGGGCCTGAGCATGGAGCACTGGCTTAGCCGCCACGGCAGCGGCGTGGCCTCGCTACGCCACGGCGGGCAGCTGTACTCGGCCAGCCTGCTGCCCCCCAGACAAGCGGTGGCCCATCACGGCAGCGTCTTGCTGCATAGCGCGCCACCAGCTGCCAGCCCGCGCCGGCCTGCCGCAGGCGGGCAACACGAGCGGGCAAGCGACAAGGTTGGCCGCAAGCAGGACCTGGCTTTGCCACCGGGCATGCTGGACACCGCGCGCCGCCTGCTGGAGGCGGATATTCCGGTACTGGTGCTGGGTGAAACCGGCGCCGGCAAGGAGCGCTTTGTGCAGGCACTGCACGCGGCCAGCAGCCGCGCCGCTGCGCCGCTGGTAGCGGTAAACTGCGCCGCCATCCCGGAAGGGCTGATCGAGTCGGAACTGTTTGGCTATGAGGAAGGCGCGTTTACAGGCGCCCGTCGCCAGGGCGCGAAAGGGCGTCTGCGCGAGGCCGACGGCGGCATACTGTTTCTGGATGAAATCGGCGACATGCCGATGAGCCTGCAGGCCAGGCTGCTGCGCGTACTGCAAGAGCGCCTGGTGGTGCCGCTAGGCGGGGGCCCCGGGCAAAAAGTGGACGTGCGCATTGTGGCGGCCACCCACCGCCAGCTGGAACAGGAGGTCGCCGCCGGGCGCTTCCGTGCCGACCTCTACTACCGGCTGTGCCACTACCCGCTAACGCTGCCACCGCTGCGCGAACGCGGCGACGTGGCGCAGATTGCGGCCAACCTGCTGCTGCAACACGGCAGCGCCGGGCGCGGCATTACCCTGTCGCCGGCGCTGGCCGACTTTATCCGCCGCTACCCGTGGCCGGGTAACCTGCGCCAGCTGGATAACCTGCTGCGCACCCTGCTGGCGCTGGCCGACGATGGCACGGTGCTGACCCCGGCACACCTGCCCGCCAGCCTGCGCGGCCAGGAAGATACCCCGCGCCACACTGCCAACACACTGCACAGCCTGCTACAGCAGCACGGCGGTAATGCCAGCGCCGCCGCACGGGCACTGGGTATCAGCCGCAGCACGTTTTACCGGCGGCTACGCGAAGCCGGGCCGGCATGAGGCGGCTGGTTACCAGCCCATCTGTCTGGCAATCTCCGCCTTGAGCGCCACGCCCCAGCGCATCTGGCTGGCGATAAAGGCACGGGTAGGTTTGTCCAGCGAAGCCAGATCGCTGGCCTGCCCTGCCGGCAGCGCAACGGTACGCGTGTAGAAATATTCCAGGTAGTCGCCATCGCGGCTTTCCATCACGCTGGTGGTCAACACCAGCTGGGTCTCGCCATTGGCTTTATCCACCGCCTTGCGCCCGCTTACCTTCACGCAGCTTTGGCGGTCGGTTTTCTTGCTGTCCAGCTGCTGCTGGTAAACCACCACGTCGTCTTTAGCCTGGCTGGCATCGCGGCAGCTGTCGCTGAGCGACGATAGCCAGATACGGTTGGACGGTGGCGAAATCAGGGTTTGCAGATAGATCTGGTCGCCACTTTGCGGGTCTTGCAGATCCAGCGCCGCGTCCGCCGTAGCGCCGTCTACGTCACCACTGCCGACCTGGGTAACATCCGGTGCAAAGGTATTGACCTCGCTAATCACCCAGCTACCGGCAGGCAGGGTGACCAGCTTCTTGCCGACGGCAAATTGCTGCAGGGTATCGCCTATCAGAAAGTGCTTCTCAAACTTCTGGCGGCGTGCTTGGCCGCTTTCCAGCCAGCCAAAGGTCAAGGGCTCGGCCAGCGCGTGGCCGCACAATACCAGCAGCAAGCTGGCCATCAGCGTTGTTTTTTTCATGGTGATCTCTATGCAATCCGTGGCCGCATGATAAACAGCTATGCTATTTATGCATAGAGCAACCGTGTGCTACAGGATTTCTTCCACGCTGCGTGCCGCGCGCTTGGCGTCCAGGAAGATCAGGCCCAGCTTGGCTTCCTTGCGTGCAATCACGGTCAGCACCGCGTCGCGGCCGGCATAGCTCATCAGGATATAGCCGGCGTCGCCTTTTACCATCACCTGTTCGAGCTCGCCGCGTGCCAGCTCGCGCGCGGTACGCTCGCCCAGCGACAGCATGGCGGCGGCCATGGCACCGACACGGTCTTCGTCGACGCCTTGTGGCAGCAACGCCGCCATGGTGAGGCCATCGGCCGAGATGATGGCGGAGGCTTCGATATCAGCCGAGGCGCCATTAAGGTCGCTAAGAATGGATTTGAGCAGTTGTTCGCGCATGGTGGTGGTTTCCGGTAATCGTTCAGGCGTAACGGCGGCACAGCGCCTCGGTCATGGCAACAAAGGCGTTATCGCCCAGTCGGGGTTGGCCGCCAATCACCAGTACAAACGACTGGCGGCCCAGATACAGCGGGTGAAAACTCAGCTCGGCATGACCGGCAGGGTCGATCAGTGCCCAGGCCTGGGCACCCAGCCCCAGGTTCTGGTTCAGCAAGCGGGCGTGGCGGCGGCCCAGGCTGACGATGTCACCGGCCAGCGCGGCGATCTGCTCGGCGGCCTCGTGGCGGAAACCGGCCGTGGCGTAGTACAGGCCATTGTCGTCGGCCAGCAGCGCACGGCCTTCGCCGGACAAGGCGGCCAACAAGGCCGGCAAGCGGCTTTCCAGGCTACCGGCCGGCTCGCTGCGCCCGGTCAGGCTACCGCTGACAAAGCCCAGGCGCTGCAAACGGTACAGCACGGCCAGCGCTTGCGCCGGGCTGTCTGTCGCACTCCACTCCTGCAACCTGGCCTCGGTCAGCGCCAGCTCGCCACCGTGTTGCAGCAGCTGCAGCAACAGCTGCCGGTCGCTACCTTCGTCGCGCGTGCTCACCGCGTACCAGGCCCCCGCAGGGGTAAGCCCGGCGTAGAGTGCGCCATTCAGGCTGAGCGTGCTGTCCATTGCCCTAGCCCTCCAGCCCCGGGTCGATGGAATACAGCAGCGCGCACACCAGCGTCTTGATGTCTTCGCGGTTGCGCGCGTCTACCTCGAAAATCGGCGGGCGCAGGCCCAGCGTTTCCAGAATATCGGCGTAATGCGCGGTGGTCGGCGAGCCGGCCAGGTCGGTTTTGGTAATGCCCACCACCAGCGGCGCATCCTGCAGCAGTTTGTCGAAAGCCTTCAGGAAAAACTGCAGGTCGCGTATGGGGTGCGGCCGGGTGTTATCCAGCAGCAGGATCAGCCCGATACCGCCCTGGCTGAGGATGTCCCACATGAAATCGAAACGCTCCTGCCCCGGGGTGCCGTACAGGTGCACCTTGGTATCGTCGTCCAGCATCAGCACACCGTAATCCAGCGCTACCGTGGTGTGGCCTTTGCGGTCCAGCGTCATGTCCGAGGCGGTGGCGTCGGTGGTCACCGGCGGGATATCGGACAGGCTGGCGATGGCCGTGGTCTTGCCAGCGCCTACCGGGCCGGCAAACAGGATTTTGTTGTCACTGGGTCGCATGCAAAGCACCTACAGGTTCTTGATCCGCCCCAGCAGGCGCGACAGCAAACTCTGCCGTGCCGGGGGCAAGGGGGCGGGAGCCGGCGTCGCCGGCCGGGTAGCGGCAGAGGCCGCCTCGTTTGCCTTGCCTACTTGTTCCAGCAGGCCCAGCGCATGGCTGGCAGCAATGAAATTACACAGCGGGCCAGGCTCCATCTTGAGCAGGCTCACCGCCACACGCAGGCTGGTAGGCGTGCGCGACCACAGGCCGGCAATACGCAGCGCGCCGGGCAAGGGTGCCAGGCGGGTCAGGTTGGGCCACTGGCGCAGGCGTAGCGGGGTATCCGGGTCGATACCGGCCAGCAAGCGGCCACGGCAGCTCCATAGCGCCACCTGCCATAGCAAGGTAGACAAGGGCAGGCGCAGCATGGGCTCTTCCGCAGGCTGGGTAGCCAGCACCTCGGCGCCCAGGCGCAGGCCGTTCAGCTCGCACAGCTGCTGCACGCTGGACAGCGTGGTGTACAGCGCCACCTGGCCCTGCACCGGGTCTACCGTGGCAAACAGCCGCTGCTCGCAGTGCAGCTGCTGCGGCTGTTTCTGGCGCGCCGCCGCCACCAGCAGGCCGTAGATGGTGCCGGCAGGGTGAAAACGCTGCAGGGTACGGCGCTGGCTACTGCGCACTACCGGGGGCGCAGCGCCCGGCATGGCCAGCGAAGGCGGAACGGCCTGGGCCGGCGCGGGTTGCGGCGGCGGGCTGGCTACCGGCGGTGCGACAGGGGCGGCCACAGCCACGGCAGGCGCCGCAGGCGGGGCAACCACGCTGGCGTCTTGGCTAGGTGCGGCCAACAGCTGGCGCAGTAGCGGAAACAGCTTCTCCATGCGCACCGGCTTCACCATCTGCAAGGCCGGGGCATTGTCGCTGGGGTAGGCCGTGACAATCAGCGCGGGCAATGCCGGGTACTGCTGGCGGTACTGCTGCCAGACCTGCCAGCCGCTGGCGCTATCCACGTCCACAATGGCCACCTGCGGCGTGGCCGGATGGTCGCTGGCCAGGCGGTAGCGGTGCAGGGAATGCAGGCGGAACGCCATGCGAAAGAGCGCCAGTTTGCGCTCGTCCATACCGGCGGTGAGTACGGTAATCGGCTCAGCCGGCGTGCTGACAGACATCGTCGTCCTCCAGATGGGTGCCCAGCGGGTCATCCAGTTTCAGTAATTGGCGCAGCTGCCCCAGGCGGCCAGCGATCTCGCGCGGCGGCCGGCCCAGCGTCTGGCGCAGGTGCTGCAACAGCGCACGCAAATGGTCGGCCGCCTCCAGCCGCTGGTACAGGTCCAGCAGCAGCGGGTAGAGGCGCACGTCGGACGGGTTGGCAAACACGGCCTGCTCCAGCACCGCCAGTGCCTGCTCGGTCTGGCCGTAATCCAGGTAGGCGTCGGCCTCGGCCAGCGCATCGTGCCGGGTCTCGGTAGCCGGTGCGGCAGACTGCACCGTCACCAGCGGCAAGCCGTCCGCCATACCTGGGCTGGCCGGCACAAAGCCCCACTCGCGCCCCAACGCTTCCAGGCGCGCCGCGTCGGCACCACTGGCCAGCACGTCCAGTACCGGGTGGCGGCCCAGGGCAAAACCCATGCGCAGCAAGCGTTCGCGCAGGGCGGCGCCATGCTCGCCCAACAGTACAAAGCTTTGCCACAGGCGGCGGGTAAAGCCGGCCAGGTCGGCCTGGCGGTAATACAGATGCAGAATGTCCATCAGCGGCGTCAGCGGGTGGCGCGTCTGCGCCAGCAGGGCTTCCAGCGTGCCGATGGCGGTAGCGGTTTCACCTTGCTGCTGCAGAATACGTACGCCCTGACGGGCGGGCATCAGGTGGCAAATGGCCAGGCGCTCGTAGGCGTTCAGGGCTGCCAGCGGCTGGCTGCCGCACACCAGCGGCACGCTGCCATCCCCCGCCGTCACGGCCTGGCCAGCAGGCTGCGCCACCAACGGGGAAGCACCGACCGGCCGGCGCAGGCCGATACGGCGGCTGACGGTAGCGATATCCCAGCCCAGGGTATCTTCGGCAAACACGCGTAGCGCCAGGTTATCCGGGTCGATACGCAGGCCCTCTACCACGGCCTGCGCGGTGTCGGCCTCGGTCATGATGCCCAGTGCGGCCAACCTTTGCAGTATCTCGGTAAAGTCGTCGATGGCGTGCAGGCGCAGGTACAGGCCCAGCAGGCGCGCCAGCTCGCGGCTGGCGGGCGGGTTCTGGTCTACGTAGCTGCGCAGCAGCGCGGCGGCACGGTCCAGGTAGCCGAACTGCAGGTAAACGTCGGCCTCGGTCAGCAAGTCGGTATCGGCCACCCCGATTTCCAGTTGCAGCTCGTCGGCACTTGCGGTTTCACTGGCCGTGGCGGGCGTCAGTGGGGGCGCACTGTCACTGACCGCTGGCGTAGCCAGCGGTGCGTCAGGGTTGGCCGCAGGCTGCGGGCGCAGGATTTTCAGCGGCGGCAGCTGGCTGGCTGGGGGTGGGCTGGCCCGACGCTGACGCAACGCCAGCAGCACACCCAGCAAGACAGCGGGGCTGGCGGCCAGCAGCAGCGTGAAATCGTCCGGCAGTAACATGGCTCAGCGGCGCGGCGGGAAGTCGGCTTCGGACAGCAAGTCGGTGCCACACTCCAGCTTTTCGAACCAGTCGAGGAAGCGCTTCACCATGTCCTTGCCTTTGTACGAGGCGCCGTGCTGCGGCACGATCCACTCCACGTCCATCTGGCGCACCATGTTCACCCACAGGCGGGCGGCGCGGTTATTGCTCATGTAACGGCGGTGGAAGCCGGACATATGGTGGTCTACCAGGTGGCGGTCGAAATCTTCTACCGGCTGCGCGGCGCTTATGCCGTCCATCAGCGAGGCGCCGATGTCACCGGAAAACAGGATCTTGCTGATCGGGTCGTATACCTGGAAAAAACCCACGGTGTGCAGGTAGTGCGCGGGGACGATTTCCAGCCGCGTGCGGCCCAGCGGCAGCGTCATGCCACGCGCCGGAATCGGGATCAGCCGCCCTTCGGTGGCGCCTTTTACGCAAAAATGCGGGATAAAGCGCGTCCATTCCTGCGCAATCACGATCTGCGCGTCGGTAATCAGCAGCCAGCCGTTGGCCGAGGCTATGATGTCCGGGTCCTGGTGCGAGGCGAAAATATAGCGGGTATGCGAGGGCAGAAAGTGCTCGGCCATCTCGGCCAGCAGGTGCTTGTAGGTGAGGTTGCCGCCCGGGTCCAGCAGCATGCCGTCGCCATCGTGCACAATGGCAAACTGATTGGACTGGATGCCCTCACCCTGTACCAGGTCGGTAAAGGCGATGCATTTATGGTTGCCGTCGTTGTAGAGAACCTGTGCCATAACGCTTGCGAGCCACCTGCTCGGTGCAGACCGGATAGACCCGAAAGATTAGCCAGCCTAATACAAGCGGGTATTGACTCGGGTCAAACAGCAGGCAATGGCCGTAACGGTGCGGGTAACAGCATAGAACCGGTTAAGGCTATTTGTGCTGGGGCGATTCTTGGCAGGCGGCGGTAATGCGCGAAAACCGGGCGCCCTGGCCGCACGGTTTGACAAAGCCTTGCCCCAGAAAGACAGGCTTTAGTCCGGTATGCAAAAACGCCCCGCCGTGCCAGGCACGAACGGGGCGCGATAGCGGCAAGGTTGGCCGCAGCTTAGTGCGACACCGCCTTCAGCATGTCTTCTACTACTTTCTTGGCGTCGCCAAACACCATCATGGTCTTGTCCATGTAGAACAGCTCGTTGTCGAGGCCGGCGTAGCCCACGCTCATCGAGCGCTTCACCACGATGACGGTACGCGCCTTGTGCGCTTCCAGAATCGGCATGCCGTAGATCGGGCTTTGCTTGTCTTTCTGCGCGGCCGGGTTCACCACGTCGTTGGCGCCAATCACCAGTACCACGTCGGTGTTGGAGAAGTCGGAGTTGATCTCTTCCATCTCCTGCACCTGCTCGTACGGCACTTCGGCTTCGGCCAGCAGCACGTTCATGTGGCCTGGCATACGGCCCGCCACCGGGTGGATGGCGTAGCGCACGTTGACGCCCTTCTGGTGCAGCAGCTCGGCAAACTCTTGCAGGGCGTGCTGGGCGCGCGACACGGCCAGACCGTAACCCGGCACGATGATCACGCTGTCGGCGTTGCTCATCAGGAAGGTGGCGTCTTCGGCCGAACCGGACTTGTAGTTCTTCGGGCCGCTGTCGGCGCTGCCACCGCTGCCGGCTTCGGCACCAAAACCACCCAGCAGCACGCTGACGATGGAGCGGTTCATGGCCTTGCACATGATGTAGGACAGGATGGCACCGGAAGAGCCCACGCACGCGCCGGCAATGATCAGCACCGGGTTGTTCAGCGTAAAGCCGATACCCGCTGCCGCCCAGCCGGAGTAGCTGTTCAGCATGGATACCACTACCGGCATGTCGGCACCGCCGATCGGGATGATCAGCGTCACGCCCAGTACCAGCGCAATGGCCACCATCATCAGGAAGGCGCCGTGGCTATCGGTAAGGAAGTACGCCACGCCAAAGCCCACCATGGCCAGCGCCAGCACCAGGTTCAGCAAATGTTGGCCGCTGAAGTTCACGGCCTTGGCGCCAAACCTGCCGGACAGCTTGCCGTAGGCCACCACCGAGGCGGTGAAGGTAATGGCACCGATAAAGGCACCGATGAACAGCTCCACCTTCTGCACGCCGGTGTGCTCGACACCGGTATGGAAGATGGCGGCCACGGCGATCAGCACCGCGGACAAGCCCACCAGCGAGTGCATGGCGGCTACCAGCTCGGGCATGCCGGTCATCTCGACGGTTTTGGCCTTGTACGCGCCAATGGCGCCACCAGCCACGATGGCACCGACAATCAGCGCCAGCACCGGCTTGTCCATGATCATGAAGGTGGTGGCCACGGCAATCAGCATGCCGATAATGCCGTAGCGGTTACCCTGGATCGCCGTGGTAGGCGAGGACAGGCCTTTCAGTGCCAGGATGAACAGCACGGCTGCCACCAGGTACAGTACTGCGGATACGTTCTCCATCTGTTATGCCCCCTGTTTTTTCTTCTTCTTGAACATGTCGAGCATGCGCTGGGTGACCATGAAGCCACCGAAGATGTTGATACTGGCCAGGAAGATACCGATGGTGCCCAGCACCGATGTCACGGTGATCTGGCTGCCATTGATGTCCACCACCTGCAGCATGGCGCCCACGATGATGATGCCGGAAATGGCATTGGTTACCGCCATCAGCGGGGTATGCAGGGCCGGGGTAACGTTCCACACCACGTGGTAGCCCACGAACACGGCCAGAACGAAGATGGTGAAGCTGGAGATAAACGGGTCAACCATGATGGCACCTCCTAGTTGGCCGCAGGAAAGCGCACCTGGCCGTCGTGCGTCACCAGGGTGGCCGCCAGCAGGTCGTCTTCCAGATTAAGGGTGAAGCCTTCCTTGCTGAGCATCAGCGACAGGAAGGTGAGCAGGTTTTTGGCGTACAGGCTGGAGGCATCGGCCGCCAGCTGGCCCGGCAGGTTGTACAGGCCCACCACGGTCACGCCGTTATCGGTGCGGTGCACTTCGCCCGGCACGGTCAGCTCACAGTTGCCGCCCGCTTCGGCTGCGATATCGATGATCACGCTGCCCGGCTTCATGGCGGCCACGATATCGCGGCTGATCAGCGTCGGCGCCTTCTTGCCCGGAATCAGCGCGGTGGTGATGATGATGTCGGCCTGGCGCGCGTGCTTGGCCACCAGCTCGGCCTGACGACGCTTGTAGTCGTCCGACATTTCCTTGGCGTACACACCGTCGTTGGCTTTCTTCTCTTCCTCGCTCATCGGTACTTCAATGAACTTGCCACCCAGGCTTTCCACCTGTTCTTTGGTAGACGGGCGCACGTCGGTTGCCTCTACCACCGCCCCCAGGCGCTTGGCCGTGGCAATAGCCTGCAAACCGGCTACCCCCACCCCCATGATCAGCACACGGGCCGGCTTCACGGTACCGGCGGCGGTCATCAGCATGGGCATGAAGCGCGGGTAGTAGTGCGTCGCCAGCAGCACCGCACGGTAGCCGGCAATGTTGTTCTGGCTGGACAGCACGTCCATGCTCTGCGCCCGCGTGGTACGCGGCAGCAGTTCCATGGCAAAAGCCGACACCTTGCGCGCAGCCAGCTGCGGGAAGGTGGTGTTCTGGAACGGGGCCAGCTGGCCGATCAGCACCGCGCCCTCTTTCAGCTCGGCAATGGCGTCTTCCGGCAGCGGGCGCACGGTCAGCACAATGTCGCCCTGCGCCAGTACGGCGGCGCGCGACGCGGCCAGGGTGGCACCGGCTTCGGCATACGCCGCATCCGGCACGGCGGCCATATTGCCCGCCCCCGCCTCTACCACCACGGCATGACCCATGGCGACGAGCTTTTTAACCGTTTCCGGTGTCGCGGCCACGCGGCTTTCACCTGCCAGCCTTTCGGCTGGAATAGCGATTTGCATGGTCTTCCTTTCTGCAAATGGATGAATGACAAATAAAAAATCTAAAGATAGCGAACGCCCGTGCGAGGCTTGATTTCGAACGAGCGTTTGAATTCTTACTACATCACGACTTTTGATTTGGCGCAATGCTTTTACAAAAAAGCGACATGCCAAACGGGCTGCCACTGCACCAATGTCGTGCCATTGCTGTCATGAATACTGTCAGACAACAACTTAATCAACTGATTTGAAACGACCTTTTAGCATTTGTTGCATATGGCGCGGCCAACTGTGGCGTGCATTGCACGTTGCTGCGCTGCGACATTGCCATGGCCAGGGGGAGAACACACGCACCAGCATGGCGAAAAGACACAGCGAATCAGCATATTGCGCCGCAACATATGCACTACAGTAGACAATCTTGTCCGACACTTTGTAAAGAAGGGTTTACGCTTAAGGGGTAATCCCTGTATCAAATGCAGCTAATTACTTACCGTATCAGGCAATTTCTGCATTATGACGACAGTTTTGTAACGCACTCCGTTACGCTTTTTTCATGAAATGGAGCAAAGCATGCACTGGCCATATCCACTAGGCTTTGCCCACCGCCTGGGGGGCGCGCTGGCACCGGAAAACACACTGGCGGGGCTGCTGCTGGCGCACCGGCTGGGTGTCAGCGGGGTGGAATGTGATGTACAGCTCAGCGCCGATGGCAAGGCCGTGATCGTGCACGACCACGCCCTGGAGCGCACCACCACCGGCAGTGGCGATGTGGCGGGGCAAACCATCGCCCAGCTGCAAACGCTGGATGCCGGGCGTTACCACCACCTGGCCTTTGCCGGCGAGCCCTTGCCCACCCTGGCAGCCTTGGCCAGCAAAAGCCGCAAGCTGGGCATGGCGGTCAACCTGGAGCTGAAACCAGCACGCGAGCCCGCCGCCATGGCACGCGTCTGCATGGCCGAAATCCAGGCCCTATGGCAAGGCGCGGCGCTGCCGCCGCTGCTATCGTCGTTCGATACGGCCGCGCTCGCCGCCGCACAGTTGGCCGCACCGCAGCTACCCCGTGCCCTGCTGCTGGAAACCCTATCAGAAGACAGCGTAGCGCAGGCCCGGGCACTGGGTTGTAGCGCCATACACGTGCATTACCGGGCGCTGGACGAAGCCAGTGTGCAGGCCCTGCACCAGGCCGGGTTGGCGGTGATGGCGTGGACGGTGAACCAGCTGGAAGACATGCAAAGGCTGCGCCACTGGGGGGTGAACATGCTGTGCACCGACCGGCCAGACCGGCTGGACCCCAGCTGGCTATAAACCGGACATCAGCACAGCCGCAGGCGCCTCACCGCCCTGCTGCTGACAAAAAAGCCTGCTTGCGTGGCAAACAGGCTTGGTCATCCGTCAGGGCGGGTAATCGGCGCGCCCTATGGCCGCAAGGCCCCGGCATCGTAGGCACAGCCCGGGGTACGCCAGCCTGGCGTGGCGCGCTCGCAACGGCGGCTACGCGACATCTGCCGGGTAGGGTCCAGCTGGCCGATGGCGCGCATACGCATAATCGCCATGGCCACATTCGCACGGTAAGGCCCCCATGGCGACAGCCGGGAAAAAGCAATAAATCCACCGTAGGATTTGGCCTGCAAAGGCATCTGTCGCACGCGCTGCGCCAGTGACTCGGCCGCCAGCACGCTACGGCCGTGCAACACCGGCGCAATCACCACATCTACCCGCCCGGCCACCAGCTTGCGCATGGACTCGGCCGTGTGCAGCGCCACGTCCTTTTGCAGCGAGGTATCGCTGTCGAAACGGGCAAAATAGCGCCGCTCGTGCGTCACCCCCACGCGCAAGCCAGCCAGGTCTTCGTAGCGTGCCAGCGGGCGACGGTCGTTGCTGCGCATGAAAAAGGCAATGCGCGAATCCTCTTCCAGCCCCGGCGAGATAAAGTCGATATACGCCACCCGCTCCGGCGTAGCTGCCATGCCCAGCGCCACGTCGGCCTCTCCCCTTTGCATCAGCTGCAGGCAGCGGCTCAGCGAACACTCGATGAAATGCGGTGTGGCGTCCAGCTGCTCGGCCAGCAGCCGCAAGATGTGCGCGTAGGGTCCCTGCGCCTCGCCATTGGCATCGATCGTTTTCCAGGGCGGCATCACGCTAAAGGCAATATTCAGCACGCCAGGCTGCGCTGCCTGCACGGGCATGGCACAGGCTGCGGCCAACATCAGGGCCAGTAATCGGTAGCGCAGCTTCACGGTAACGGCCTTATCGCCATCTCGGCGTCGGCCTTGGCCAGCAAGCGGCGGATCGTGCCGTCCTTCACCATGCCGGCCAACTGCTGCGACAGCACACCTTTCAGCTGCTGTGCCACTACAGAACGGCGAGAGATAGCGATGCGACGTGGCTCGCCAAACTCGAATGACACACGGGCCTGACGGTACAGCCCGCGATAGCGCGACTCGCGCAGCTCGCCCTGCACTTGCAAGGCATTGATCAGCAGCACATCAAAACGCTTGGCCTGCAGTTTGCGCAGCGCCATGTCTATTGTGGGGGCTGCATCGCGGCGGATACGGTTATCGGCGTCAAACTGCGGAAAGTAGTGCACCCCCTCGACCACCCCCACGCGCAGGGGCAGCAGATCTTCATAGCGCTGCAGCACACGCGGGTCGTTACTGCGCTGCAAGACCACGGTACGGCTGCTGGGGGCAAATGGCGGGTCGAGAAACGCCAGGTAAGCATCACGATCCGGGCCGCCCTTCACCCCGATGGTGATATCGGCGCTGCCGGTTTCCATCATGGCCAGGACGCGTTTGAGCGGCACCTGTTCGATTTCCAGCACCAGCTGGCTACGGCGGGCCAGCTCACGAATGATATCCACGTAAGCTCCGGCGGGCCTGCCGGCGGCATCCAGCATTTTGTAGGGTTCTGCTGTATTGAAGGCAAACACCAGGCGCTGGGCATGGGCTGGCCACAAGGCCAGGCACAAGCACGCTACCCCTATGGACTTGCACCACTGCATCAGCGGGCTGCCATCAGGGTGCAAGCCGGGTAAAAAGCAGACATCAGACACAACATGGCTGGCCCCTTATTGGCAAGCGGAATCACTTTATAAGTTTAGCATTGCCCCATCGATAGCATGGATAATCATTTAAAATCTTGTGATACTGCATCGGATACTTGGCGATACAGCCAATCGCTTAGCAGCACCGGTTGCGCAAACTGCAGCTGGCCACCCTGCTCGCGTAGCGGGCGCAGCGGGTTGTCTTGCCACAATAGCTTACCCAATAAGTAATGCTCTCCTTCACGCCACTGCGGGTTGTCCACCCGGTAGCCCAGCCGGGCGGCCAACCATACGGCAGCTTCGTAATGGCTAATGTGGGACTGCGTTGCCAGGGCATCTACGCTACCGGCCGCAGCCTGTCGTGCCAGCAACAACATAGGCACGTCGGCCACCTCTGGCTGCAAGTCGTTGTGCCCCCAACGCCCGCCCTCTCCCAAAAGCTGGCCGTGGTCGCCAGTAATCAGCAGATAGCGCTCGCCGGACAAAGCCTCGAACTGGCGGATGATCTCGCCCAGCACATCGTCGGCATACAGCACGGCGTTATCGTAGGCATTGGACTTGCGGGTGGCGTAAAGCAAGGCATCGTCGGTAGGCCAGCGCTCAAAGCGATCGCCACGGTGGCGGTAGTTGTCCTGATACGGGCTGTGTGCGCTGCGCAGGTTCAGCATCACAAAACTGCGGTCGCCCAGCGTTTGCTGGGCCAATAGCTGCGGTAAAGCGTGGTCGTGATGCTGGCTAAACAACAGCGGGTGATCTTCACGGCTGATGCGCACATCCATAAACGTGCTGCCCAGATTAGCCAGCAACCTGGACTCCTGAGAAGACAGCCACAAAGTATGAAAACCCTGCTGGCGCGCCAGACGAAACAGATTGTACGGCTGCCGGCGTAACAGATGGTGCTGCCCCGGGTGGCTCACCAGGTTCACAAAGCTGGGCAAAGACACCGCCGTTGCTACGCCGGACGCAATACCCGGCCGCGCCAGCAGGCCGGGCGTGGCCGCCAGCTGCGGCGTGGTAGCGCGCGGGTAGCCCAGCACCCCAAGCCGGCTGCCACGCAGCGAATCCACCACCACCACCCATACGTGCTTCGCCTGGCTGGGCAGCGGCTGCAACTGGTACGGTTGCGGCGGCGGCAACGGTAACGCGGCCTGGTCGCGCCCGGCCAAGCGTACGGCGTAATAGGCAAAAGCGTTCAGGCTGTTGTGCAGGCTGCTGCGTGTCGGCCCGGGCATGAAGGCGTCCATGTCGCGGTAGGTGGCGCGGTAGGGTTTGGCCAGCAACACCGCCAGCACCAGCACCACGCCTAGCACACGCCAGCCCAGCGCTGGCGGCGGCAAGCGCCCCAGTAGCCAGGCCAGCAGCCCGTACGGCAGGCCTACAGCCAGCCATACCGGCCAGTGGTCTTGCCAATGGTGGCGGGCGCTCTGCCACACCTCGCCGGGCTGGCCAAACAGGCTGACCAGCTCTGCCGGCGCCAGTGGCTCGCCGGCAAACGAAATATTGCCCAGCTGTACCAGTTGCATGGCGGCCAACAGCGCCAGCAGCGGCCAAACCAGCCAGCGGCGACCCAACAGGGTCATACCCAGGGCAAACAGCCACAGCACGGCCACGTAGCGCAGCTCGAACTCGGCCTGGTTCGCCCCCGTGAACTGCTGCTGGATCACGTCATCCAGTAGCAACAAGGCGGTTGCCAAGGTGGCCCAGACGGGCCGGAGCCCCAAACGGTCGACGCGCATTGCCATGCTTGCCCTGTGATACAAAGCCGGTTCAGACCGCCGGCCCGGCAGCAGGTTCAGGCGGGCTTACTTACCGATGCAGAAACGGCTGAAAATCACGCCTAGCAGGTCGTCCGGGGTGAACTTGCCGGTAATTTCCGACAGGCTGTTCTGCGCCATGCGCAGCTCTTCGGCAAAGATTTCCACCATCTGCCAATCGGCCTCGGCCAGGCCCAGGTGGTCGGCGGCGCGGGCGATGGCGTCCAGGTGGCGTTCGCGCGCCAGGAACACGCCTTCGCTGTCGCCGCTGTAGCCGATCATTTCCAGCAGCAGCGCGCGCAGGTCGTCTACGCCAGCGTGGGTACGCGCTGACAGGTGCACTACCGGGTGGCCGTCTTGCTCGCTGCGGCCAACCTGGCCGCCGGACAGGTCTACCTTGTTGAACACGTGTACGCGCGGCAAGCGCGGTGGCAGCTTGGCCAGAATGGCGTGCACCTCGGGCACCAGGCCATCGCGGCTATCGGCCAGCACCAGCACCACGTCGGCGCGCTCCACCGCCTGCCAGGTGCGCTCGATGCCGATCTTTTCCACCACGTCGTTGGTATCACGCAGGCCGGCGGTATCGATGATGTGCACCGGCACGCCGTCGATCACGATTTCCTCGCGCACGGTGTCGCGGGTGGTGCCGGCAATGTCGGTGACGATGGCGATGTCGTCGCCAGCCAGCGCGTTCATCAGGCTGGATTTGCCCACGTTAGGCTGGCCTACCAGCACCACGTGCATGCCCTCGCGCAGCAGCGCGCCCTGCTTGGCGGTGGCCTGCACTTTTTGCAGTTGGCCGCGCAGGCGGCGCAGGCGCCCTACCGCGTCGGCCTTTTCCAGAAAATCGATGTCTTCTTCCGGGAAGTCCAGCGTGGCTTCCACCAGCATGCGCAGGTTGATCAGCTCGTCCACCAGGGTATGAATCTCGTGCGAGAACGCGCCCTTCAGCGATTTGAGCGCGCTCTTGGCCGCGCTTTCGCTGGCGGCGTCGATCAGGTCTGCCACGCTCTCGGCCTGCGCCAGGTCCAGCTTGTCGTTCAGGAAGGCGCGCTTGGTGAACTCGCCCGGCTCGGCCAGGCGCGCGCCCAGCTGCAGGCAGCGGCTCACCAGCATCTTCATCACCACCGGGCCACCGTGGCCCTGCAGCTCGATCACGTCTTCGCCGGTAAAGCTATTAGGGCCGGGGAAGTACAACAGCAGGCCATTGTCGATGGCGCTGCCATCGGCATCGTAAAAATCGGTGTAGGTGGCGTAGCGCGGCTTGGGCGTTTTACCGCCACTGATGGCCTGGGCAAAGGGCAACAGGTCGCGGCCGGAGACGCGCACCACCCCCACGCCGCCACGGCCGGGGGCAGTGGCAATAGCGCAGATGGTGCTGGGGGTGTAGCTGAGGCTCATGGGGTTTCCTTAGATTCTGGGGCCACGAAAACCACGAAAAGACACCCAAAACGGCGAGTCAGGCAACTCCTGACAAACGGCTTTCGTATTCTTTCGTGGGGTTCGTGGCAATAAGCATGTTAGTCCGGTTTGTGACACAGGAAGCAAAAAGCCCGGCCAAAAGGCCGGGCTGTGATTCTACCGTACAAGGTTGGCCGCAGATCAGGACTGCAGGGCCGCCTTGCGGGCTTTTTCGATGCTCTGGTTCACGTACCACTGCTGCGCGATGGACAGCAGGTTGTTCACTACCCAGTACAGCACCAGGCCGGCCGGGAAGAAGAAGAACATCACCGAGAAGGCAATCGGCATGATCTTCATCATCTTGGCCTGCATCGGGTCGGCCGGTGGCGGGTTCAGGAAGGTCTGGGCAAACATGGTAATGGCCATGATCAGCGGCAGCGCGTAGAACGGGTCCGGGCGCGCCAGATCGTGGATGTACAGCCATTCAGCCTGACGCAGCTCTACCGACGCCAGCAGCGCCCAGTATAGGCCGATGAACACCGGAATCTGCACCAGCATAGGCAGGCAGCCGCCCAGCGGGTTCACTTTCTCGGTTTTGTACATTTCCATTACAGCTTGCTGGAACTTCATGCGGTCGTCGCCGTACTGCTGCTTCAGGTTTTCCAGACGCGGTGCCAGCACCTTCATCTTGGCCATGGAGCGGTAGGAGGCGGCGGTCAGCGGGTAGAACACAGCCTTCACGGTAAGGGTGAGCAGTACGATCGCCCAGCCCCAGTTGTTCACCAGTGCGTGCAGCTTGGTAAGCAGCCAGAACAGCGGCGAGGCAAAGATATGCACCATGCCGTAGTCTTTGGCCAGGTCCAGGCCTTCGGCGACTTTGGTCACGGTATTGTATTCCAGCGGGCCGGCGTACAGCGGCACGGTCAGCGAGGTGCTTTGGCCAGCGGCTACGGTCGGCACAGTCACCAGCGCGGCAGCCGAGTAGGCACCGTTTTTAGGCTCCAGCAGGAACTGGCAGCTTTGCGCGTTGGCACATACCGGCTTGCCTTCCAGCGGTTTCAGGATCCAGGCGCTACCGAAGTAGTGCTGCACCATGCCTACCCAGCCGTTGTCGGCGTTCTTGGCGTATTCGCCCTTGCCTTTGTCCAGATCGTCAAACTTCACCTTCTGGAACTTGGCATCGTGGGTATACACCGCCGGGCCGGTAAAGGTTTGTGCCATGCGGCCTTCGCCTTCCGGAGCCTTGCCGTCACGCAGCAGGCGGAAATAAGCGGTAGTGGACAGCGGGGTGGTACCACCGTTGACGATGTCGTAACGCACGTCGATCAGGTAGCTACCCTTCTTGAAGGTGTACACCTTGCTTACCTGCACACCGTTGGCCGCAGGGGCGGTCAGTTTCACTTCTACCTTGTCGCCAGCCAGCTGGTACTCGGCTTTTTCGGCGGCAAACACGGTTTTGTGGGTAGGCAGGGCAGCGTTGCCGGCAGCGATCAGGCCGGTTTGTGCCACGTACAGGCGCTCACCCTTATCGGTGAACAGCTCGAAGCGCTTGGAGGCATCTACCGCGCCGTCGTGCTTCAGCAGCTGCAGGCTGCGCAGGTCGCCACCATTGGTGTCGATCTCGGCGCGCAGCACGTCGGTATTCACTACCACGCGCTGGCCTTTGACTGGCTTGGCACTGTCTGCCAGCTGGGCAGACGGTACGTCGGAATGGGGGGCTGCAGTGGCGGCAGCTTGTTGCTGCACAGCAGGCTTGGCGGGCGGCTTCGGCGCAAAGTATTCCTGCCACAGCAGCAGGATGCCGAAAGACAGCACGATAAAGATGATCAGTCGTTTGGAGTCCATCTCTCTTACCGGA
The DNA here is from genome assembly GCF_020616155.1 of Vogesella sp. XCS3. Taxonomy (NCBI): domain Bacteria; kingdom Pseudomonadati; phylum Pseudomonadota; class Betaproteobacteria; order Neisseriales; family Chromobacteriaceae; genus Vogesella; species Vogesella sp. XCS3. Next base: position 2,554,933 of record NZ_CP085530.1, read on the forward strand.
AAGGTCAGGGAACCGGGTCATAACCGCTGCCGCCCCAAGGGTGGCAACGGCATATCCGTCGTGTCGCTAGCAGGCCGCCCTTGATGGCGCCGTGCTTTCTCAATGCTTCGATGGCGTAAGCCGAACAGGTGGGCTGATAACGGCAACGCGGTGGCAGCCAGGGGCTGATCGCCAGCTGGTAAAAGCGCACCAGAAGAATCAAGAATTTCGACATCGGGCTAGTTTAGCAAAGAGCGCAGCCAAAGCTGTGATTGCTTCGTGATATTCGTCGCGGTAATACGCCTGCCGGGAGCGGACAACAAAATCCATCGGTGGCAAAGCATGCTTGTTCAGGCGGAACCACTCGCGCACAGTGCGCTTGATGTAGTTACGGCGATTGGCACGCTTGGCTACCTTCTTGCCTACCACCAGGCCCAGGCGCGCATGCGCCAGGCCGTTGGGCCGGGCATACACCTGGAACAGGTTATTACTGCGCGCGTTCCGCAAATGAAAAACGGATGAGAACTCATCCGTTTTTAAAAGCCGGTGCGCACGGCGAAATGTGTTGTCCAAGCGATTAAACGGCCAGACGCTTGCGACCTTTAGCGCGACGGGCGGCCAGAACGGCACGACCACCACGGGTCTTGGAGCGAACGAGGAAGCCGTGAGTACGCTTGCGGCGGGTAGTAGAAGGCTGGTAAGTACGTTTCATGATGAAGTTTTCCTGTTTCGAAACGGAAATAAACGCGTGATTACACAGATAAATCCATGTTTTGTCAACCTTTGCCGCCCGGAAGCACCGTAATAGCCTACAGGCAGCGCGGGAAAGCACACATTATAGAGACACAACAGCCCGCCCATGGTGGGTAAAGCGCTGTACAAATTTTTTGCAGCGCTGTGGATAACTTTGCGCAAAAGCCGTAGAATAGCCAGCTGAAAACCTGCCTGTTGCCGTGCCCAATAAAAGCGAATCCCCAGCACGGCTACCTGATACAGGCAAGGCTAGCCAGCCCAACCCAACAATGACTGCCGGTGCCGCTTGCCGTCAGCCACTCCCGCCGCCCCCTGACCAGCTGTCCGTTTGCGGCGGGATTTTGTTTTTAATGACTTTGATGACTGAACCGGAACACTTCTGGGCCACGTGCCTGACGCGTCTGGAGGAAGAACTTTCCTCGCAGCAATTCAATACCTGGATCCGCCCTCTGGCCGCCGAGCCGACAGAGGAGGCACTGGTATTGTACGCACCCAACCGTTTCATCCTGCAGTTCATCAAAGACCGCTTCCTGGCGCGTATTGAAGAGCTGGCCATCGAGCTGCTGGGCGAAACGCCGGTAGAGCTGCGCATCGGCGCGCCCGCTGGTGCCACCCCGGCCCCGGTCACCCCGCCCAAAGCCACCCCGCGTGGCCAGGGCAACGCACCTGCGGCCAACCCTGCCGCCAGCGACAGCAAAACCGACAGCCGCCCGGCCAGCAACCCCAGCATCGCCGCCAGCCCCAAGCAAACCGCGCTGAAAGCCATTGGCGGTGGCCACGAAAGTACCCGCCTGAACCCGGCGTTTACCTTTGACACCCTGGTAACCGGTAAAGGTAACCAGCTGGCGCGCGCCGCCGCGCTGCAAATTGCCGAAAACCCGGGCGACCCGGCCTACAACCCGCTGTTTGTGTACGGTGGCGTGGGCCTGGGTAAGACCCACTTGATACAAGCCATCGGCAACCACGTTTATCAGAAAAACCCGCAGGCCAAGATTCGTTACATCCACGCCGAACGCTACGTAGCCGACATCATGCGCGCCTACCAGCACAAGGCCTTTGACGAGTTCAAGCGCTACTACCACAGCCTGGACCTGCTGCTGATCGACGACATCCAGTTTTTTGCCGGCAAAAACCGCACGCAAGAAGAATTCTTCTATGCCTTTAACGCGCTGATCGAGGGCGGCAAGCAGGTGATCATGACCTGCGACAGCTACCCCAAGCAGATAGAAGGCATGGAAGAGCGCCTGATTTCGCGCTTTAGCTGGGGCCTGACGGTAGAAATCCAGCCGCCGGAGCTGGAAATGCGCGTGGCCATTCTGATGAAAAAGGCCGAAGCCGATAACACCAAGCTGGACCACAACGTGGCCTTCTTCATTGCCCAGAACGTGCGCAGCAACGTGCGCGAGCTGGAAGGTGCCCTGAAGCGCGTGGTGGCCTATGCCCGCTTTACCAGCCAGCCCATTACCATGGAGCTGGTGAAAGAAGCGCTGAAAGACATTCTGGCCGCCGGTAACCGCCAGGTCACCGTGGACGCCATCCAGAAAACGGTGGCCGAGTACTACAAGATCAAGCTGTCCGACATGCACAGCAAAAAGCGCAGCCGCGATATCGCGCGCCCGCGCCAGGTCGCCATGGCGCTAGCCAAAGAGCTGACCTCGCTGAGCCTGCCGAACATTGGCGACGCCTTTGGCGGCCGCGACCACACCACCGTGCTGCACGCCTGCAAAACCATTGCAGAAATGCGCGGTAGTGACGCGGACATCGCCCACGATTACGATACGCTGCTATCCATGCTGCGTAACTGAACCTTTTCATAACGACCTGTAACCCCGGGAGTCCGCACATGCTGATTCTGCAAGCCGAACGCGATGCACTGCTCAAACCCCTGCTGGCTGTGACCGGCATCGTAGAGCGTCGCCACACCCTGCCTATCCTCTCCAACGTACTGATCGAGAAAAAGGCAGACGCGGTAAGCTTTCTGGCCACCGACCTGGAAATCCAGATCACCACGGCCAGCCCCGACGACATCGCCGGCGAAGCCTTCCGCCTGACTACCTCGGCCAAAAAGCTGCAGGACATCCTGCGCGCGATCCCCGACAAAACCACCGTTACGCTGGAACAGCAAGACGGCCGCCTGATGCTGAAAGCCGGCAAAAGCCGCTTCAACCTGCAAACCCTGCCGGCGGACGACTTTCCGCTGCTGTCGGCCGCCAGCGCCGCCGAAGCCAGCTTCAGCCTGGCCCAGCGCGACCTGAAGCGCCTGATCGCCCAGGTACAGTACGCCATGGCCGTGCAGGACATCCGCTACTACCTGAACGGCCTGCTGCTGCAAACCGAAGGCAACCAGGTACGCCTGATCGCCACCGACGGCCACCGCCTGGCTTTTGCCAGCGCCGAGATTGCGGCCAACCTGGCCAAGAGCGAAGTGATCCTGCCGCGCAAAACCATCGTAGAGCTGTACAAGCTGCTGCAGGATAGCGACGAGCAGATCAACGTGGAGCTGCTGTCCAACCAGGTGCGCTTCAGCTTTGGCAGCACCGTGATCATCAGCAAAATCGTGGACGGCAAGTTCCCCGACTACAACCGCGTGATCCCGCTGGACAACAACAACATCTTCCTGCTGGAACGCGTTACCTTCCTGCAGGCCCTGCAACGCGCAGCCATCCTGGCCAACGAGAAATTCCGCGGCGTACGGCTGGTACTGCGCCCGGGCACCATGTCCATCCTGTGTACCAACAGCGAGCAGGAAGAAGCCGAAGAAGAGCTGGAAATCGCCTACCAGGGCGCCGAGCTGGAAATCGGTTTCAACATCAACTACCTGCTGGACGTGCTGACCAACCTGCCGGCTGAAACCGTGCAGCTCGCCTTTGGCGACGCCGTACGCGCCGTGCTGGTAACCATCCCGGACAACGCAACCTTCAAATACGTTGTGATGCCAATGCGCATCTGACACCCGCCTGCCCTGCCCCGTGCAGGGCCAGCGGCGGCGGCCACCAGCCTAAGGTTGGCCGCCAGCATGGGGGCAGCTGCCCCGAACGAACAGAAACAAGAGTGGGTTTATGAGCGAACAGGAATACGGCGCGGACAGCATCAAGGTACTAAAAGGTCTGGACGCAGTGCGCAAGCGCCCCGGCATGTACATTGGCGACACGCAGGACGGCACCGGCCTGCACCACATGGTGTTCGAAGTACTGGACAACGCCATTGACGAGGCGCTGGCCGGCCACGCCGACACCATCAAAGTCACCATCCACCCGGATCAATCCATCTCGGTGGAAGACAACGGCCGCGGTATCCCTACCGACATACACCCGGAAGAAGGCCGCTCGGCAGCCGAGGTCATCATGACCATCCTGCACGCCGGCGGTAAGTTCGACAGCAACAGCTACAAGATCTCCGGCGGCCTGCACGGCGTGGGCGTATCGGTAGTGAACGCGCTGTCCGACTGGCTCAAGCTCAAAATCTGGCGTAACGGCCAGGTGCACGAAATGGAATTCCGCCGTGGCGAAGCCGTGGCCCCGCTGACCATGACCGGGCACACCACCCACCGTGGTACCGAGGTCACCTTCCGCGCCAGCGAAGAAACCTTCGGCCACGTAGAGTTCCACTTCGACATTCTGGCCAAGCGCATCCGCGAGCTGTCGTTCCTGAACGACGGCGTGGCCATTACCCTGATCGACAAGCGCAACGGCAAAGAAGAAAACTTTGCCTTTAGCGGCGGCGTAGCCGGCTTCGTGCAATACATGAACCGCAACAAAAACGCCCTGCACCCCAAGGTGTTCTACGGCATTGGCGAAAAAGAAGGCATGACCGTAGAAGTAGCCATGCAGTGGAACGACAGCTACCAGGAAAACGTGCAGTGCTTCACCAACAACATCCCGCAGCGCGACGGTGGTAGCCACCTTACCGCCCTGCGCCAGGTGATGACCCGCACCCTGAACGGCTACATCGAACAAAGCGAAGTGGCCAAAAAAGCCAAGGTAGACACCACCGGCGACGACATGCGCGAAGGCCTGACCTGCGTGCTGTCCGTAAAACTGCCCGACCCCAAATTCAGCAGCCAGACCAAAGACAAACTGGTCTCCAGCGAAATCGGCCCCGTGGTAAACGAAGTCATCAGCGAAGCCCTGAAAAACTTCCTGATGGAAAACCCCAACGAAGCCAAAATCATTACCGGCAAGATTGTGGAAGCCGCCCGCGCCCGCGAAGCCGCCCGCAAAGCCCGCGAAATCACCCGCCGCAAAGGCGTGATGGACGGCCTGGGCCTGCCCGGCAAGCTGGCCGACTGCCAGGAAAAAGACCCGGCCATGTCCGAACTTTACCTGGTCGAGGGTGACTCCGCCGGCGGCTCCGCCAAGCAAGGCCGCGACCGCAAGTTCCAGGCCATCCTGCCGCTAAAAGGCAAGATCCTGAACGTGGAACGCGCCCGCTTCGACAAAATGCTGCAAAGCCAGGAAGTAGCCACGCTGATTACCGCCCTGGGCTGCGGCATTGGCAAAGACGAATACAACCCGGACAAGCTGCGCTACCACCGCATCATCATCATGACCGATGCCGACGTGGACGGCGCGCACATCCGCACCCTGCTGCTGACCTTCTTCTACCGCCAGACCCCCGAGCTGGTAGAGCGTGGCCACATCTACATCGCCCAGCCGCCGCTGTACAAAGCCAAGCACGGCAAGCAGGAACGCTACCTGAAAGACGATTTCGAGCTGAACCAGTACCTGCTGCAGCTGGCGCTGGACAAAGCCGAGCTCACCCCCGCCGCCGGCGAAGCCCCGCTTAGCGGCGACGCCCTGGGTGAAATCGCCCGCCAGTACCTGCAAGCCCGCGCCGCCATCGACCGCGAAAGCCGCGTAGTAGACCCGCTGGTACTGCACGCCCTGATGAAGGTTGGCCGCATCAGCCTGGATAGCGAAAGCGCCGCCGCCGCCGCCGTACAGCGCCTGGCCGCCGTACTGCCAGCCGAGCTCATCAAGCTGGACGCCCTGCGCGACGAGAAAAACGACGCCTGGCTCATCAAGATCACCCGCATGCTGCACGGCAACGTGCTGGTTACCGTGCTGGACCAGGACTTTTTGGCCACCGCCGACTACGACGTACTGGCCAAAACCGGCGACATGCTGCACGGCCTGCTGCGCGACGGCGCCCAGGTAAAACGCGGCGAAACGGTAAAACCGGTAAGCGAATTTGGCGACGCGCTAGACTGGCTGCTGGGCGAAACCCGCAAGGGCCTGTCCATCCAGCGCTACAAAGGCCTGGGCGAAATGAACCCCGGCCAGCTGTGGGAAACCACCATGGACCCGACAGTACGCCGCCTGCTGAAAGTAAAAATCGAAGACGCCATGGCCGCCGACGACGTGTTTACCACCCTGATGGGCGACAACGTCGAACCACGCCGCGCGTTTATCGAGAGCAATGCGTTGATTGCGCGGAATATTGATGTTTGATTTTGTAGGATCCCATGAATATCTAGATATTTCCCACTTTTCTAGATTTTTGGGATACAGCTCACTGTACTCAGCTTAGCAAATGGCCTCCAGGTTTGGAGGCCATTTTTCATTTCTAGGAACAAATGATATTTGCAGTTATGGGGACTGTGAGCTTGTTTGTTGTGCTTAGCAATCTGCCCACCTCTCTCAATTACCTGCACCAGACGTCGGTTTTCTGCCTTCAGAAAGATGTAAACACACTTCATTTCAGCGGTATAGATTAAGATTTTTCTCCAACGATAGGTGTCAGAATACGCTGGTCTCCCAGTGATGAGGTTTGCCTGAGAGTTGCTGATAAGCATAGACACAGTCATAACGTTTGCTTGATTGGAGTCTGCGACATGGCTACAGCTTGTCAAATTATTAGAAATTATGATATTAGGGTGTTGAGTGTTTTTCTGTAGTAGCGTTACCCAACGGTCTTGAATACCCTGATAAACACAGTCAGCTTCTGCCGCCCTATTGGAACCTCATCGAGAGCAAGATGCCCATCTTCATTAGCTACTCACATAAAGACAAAGAGTTCGTCGACAAGCTCACTATGCAACTCGTACAGCGTAACGTCAATGTTTGGCTAGATCGCTGGGAGCTAGCAGTCGGTGATTCAATCATTGATCGCGTGCAAGAAGCCGTCGACGGCGCTAGCGCATTGTTGGTAATTCTTTCGAAAGCATCTACTGGGTCAGAGTGGTGCAAAAAGGAACTTTCCGCAGGTCTTCTTCGGGAGCTGGAGGAGAGGCGCGTCGTTGTGATGCCGGTAATGCTAGAAGACTGCGATGTACCAGTGTTCGCACGCGGGAAAATGTTTGCTGACTTTCGTACAGACTTCGATGATGGACTTCGCAGTATTTCTGAAGGCGTTGCAAAAGTTACAAACTCTGCGATGGCCAGAGCTAAGGAACCTGACTTCAACACTGATTGGTCAATCGATTGGGGGTTTCGTGCTGGACAGCTCTCAATGATGATTACTTATTTACAAATTCCATCTAACTACCCTTACTCGTGTTTAACTACTGTAGAGATAGTTGGTAGTAAAACTGCAAGCGAGATTTTTCAGAAAATCAGTAAGGAAAGCCATCCTGACTTTGCTAAGCTACATGTTGTGAAGCTTATCGTCTCTTTCTTTGATAAATTCGGCGAAATGAAAGCATTGCTCTCTGATGAAAAGTCGAAAATTAAATTACTTGAAATCAAGGGACCAGAGCTACGGGAAAGCTATAATCTTCGCATAATGACTCGGCGACTAGGCGAAGATACGGGGCGAGATGTACTAATTCATGTAAGCTCTCTCGTTCGATATACTCTGCAACATATGGCCTCAGTTCTTCGTGGAAAATAATATTGGCCTAACAACATAATAAACTATTGCGGATATTTCTGCATTCGAGAGAAATTAATATTTCTCTGAGATGCAAAATTATTATTTTAAAATAAAGCCAGTTCGCTTTATTGCGAATCAGCTTATATTTACAATTTTGCATATTATTATGAATCTAAAATTAGGAGCTTGGGGATGACCGAAAATAAAATAAATGCACGTCCGACCAAAGAATTTTTTATTCACATGTTGACACGTGACATTGCAACAGATAGAGCGATACTAGATTTAATTGATAATAGCATTGATGCCGGAAACTCAAATTCAATTGAAAATCCAAGTATTGCGATAGTCGCAAATAGGGATGTGTTTTCAATTCATGACAATTGCGGGGGGCTTGATTTAGAAACAGCTAAGACGTATGCATTTAGATTTGGCCGATCAGCAAGTAACCCTCAAACCCCTAACTCTGTTGGGCAGTTTGGGGTCGGCATGAAAAGAACTCTTTTCAAAATTGCTGATGAATTTTACGTAGAATCGATGTGCAACAATATTGCATATCGTGTATCTGTTAATGTAAATGAATGGTTAGAAGAAGAAGGTGAATGGGAGTTTTCGTTCAACCTTCTCGATAAGCACGACCTTACCGAAGGCCAGACAACTATTGTTGTAACGCACATTAAACCAGAAGCCGTTGATCTACTTGATGATCCGTCATTTCTTAATAGACTGGAAAATGAAATTTCTGAAGCTTATTTCAAACAACTTCATGACGGGCTAGAGATAAAAATTAATGACCGTCAAATAAAATCTAATGATATTTTTATCAAAAAATCGGATGATTTAGGGTATATAAAAACAAGCTTTTTACTTCATGATGTAAATGTAACTATAACTTGCGGCATTGCAGATCGAGATAAAGAAGATGGTGGCTGGTATGTTGTTTGCAACGGACGACTTGTTGCTGCCGCGAATCAAACATCTGCTACCGGGTGGGGACAAAATGGAGTGCCTAAGTATCATGCCGACTATGCATTCTTTCGTGGATTAATTGAATTTTCAAGCGCTGACTCTTCTAAACTTCCGTGGACAACCACGAAAACAGGTGTTGACCAAGATAGCAAAATCTATAAAGCCGCTCTACATCATATGAGCACGCACATGAAGACTGTTATTGCATTTTTACGCGAAAGAGCTCAAGAAACAAACTTTCTCACCGAAGGGAAGATTTCAAATGCACCTCTTCAAAATGCAATCGAACAGGCTCATGTGATTCGAATTTATGACGCTGTAAATACAGACGTATTCATTAGACCGGAAAGGCTTCTACCTGCCGGTGAAGATCGAACTACATCATCAATTCAATATTCTGTTCCAGTTAAAAAATTAGATATAGCAAAAGAAAAGTTAGGAGTAACGACAGCGCGCGAAGTGGGCGAAATGACTTTTAATTACTATTTTTCTTATGAGTGCGAAGATGAGTAACTCAGGACGAAAAATCAATTATTCAATTAGGCCCGCAAAAAATATTGAACGAAAAATGATGCGGGATATGTTCTTAAGACTCAGGGAGTTTAATCGCCTTGAAGACTATTCCTACGTTGGGTTCGGATCGAAATATTTTACCGATTTTATTGTTTTTCATAAAATACTAAATATTTCCAAGATGATCAGTATAGAGTCTGACGTTAACAATAGAAAAAGATATGAATTTAATAAACCATATTCATGCATTACCATGCAATGGGGAAAATCAACAGAAGTAATACCGAAAATAATATCGGAAAATAAAAAATCAATATACTGGCTGGATTACGATGATGTTTTTCAGAGCTATATGCTTAGTGATGCAGCCATACTTTCTGAGCAATTGGAATCAGGAAGTTTTTTTTGCGCCAGTTTTAATTGCGAACCATTTGTTCCACAAGATGCGAGCGAAGATGAAATTAGAAACAAGCTTGTGGATATGGTCGGAAAAGACTACGTCGGGAGCTCAATTGAAACTAGAGGATGGCAAAAATCTACAAGAATTGCTGTTTTTTTGAAAAATTGCTTAAAGCAGAAAATTGAACATGTGCTAAAAAACAGAAATTTATCTCTTGGAGATAATGAAAAACTGCAAATTTCGCAGGAACTATTTTTCATTTATGCAGATGGCGCCAACATGGCAACTGTCGGCTTCTTTTTTTACACAAAAGAAGATGAAAATAAATATCAAAACTGTGGATTTTCTGATTTTTACTTCAATAAAAATGGTGATGAACCATTTTTAATAAAAACACCAAATTTTACTATCAAGGAGATAAGGCACTTAATGGAGAAAAGACCTGATCTTTCAGGGATAAATTATCAAGTATTTACTCAAAAAGATGTGGAAGAACTTTGGGAGAATTACAGATACTTCCCCGGATTTTCTGAGGTAGAGTCGTTCTGAATATTTTCTCATTAGATTGGCTTTGTTGCATAATCCCATAGCTGGATGAGCTTTCTCCACCCCTGGGTGAGAGTTCCATGCCATGTGTCTATTGGTATGGGTTTGTGCAACAAAGGGCTTTGTTGCACAAATCAGTGCTTGCGTCCGTCCGGTAGAATGACCGCATGAGCAAGCCCCTTCCTCCCAAGTACCAAACCATCAACTGGCAGTCATACAACCAGTCCCTCAAGCAACGAGGGCAGCTCCTTCTCTGGCTCGACAAAGGCATGAACTGGTTGGCACCGGCTACCGGCAGGCGGGGACGGCAGCTAACTTTTTCTGATGCTGCCATCCAGTTCTGTCTCACCATCAAATGCCTCTTTGGCCTGGCGCTACGGCAAGCCACAGGTATGGTCGAAAGTATGTTGCGCCTGGCTGGCCTTGACTGGGCCGTCCCCGACTTCAGCACGCTTTCCCGCCGCCAGAAAGACCTGCAAGTCCGCATCCCGGTACAGAAAAAGCAAGGTTGTCTGCATCTCTTGGTGGATAGCACCGGCATCAAGATGATGGGTGAAGGCGAGTGGAAGGTGAAAAAGCATGGCGCTGATTACCGCCGCCAATGGCGCAAGCTGCATCTGGGCATAGATGCGCAAACGCTGGAAATCCGGGCAATGGAAGTGACCGACAATCGCACTGGAGATGCCACGATGCTGCCAGAGCTGCTATCGCAAATTCCGGCGGGAGAGGGACTGGTAACCGTCACCACGGATGGGGCGTACGACACACGCCTATGTTACGCAGCGATTGCAGAGCGTGGGGCGGCAGCCATCATTCCCCCACGTCGAAATGGCCAATTCTGGAAAGGGAATTTACGGGGCAATCAGGCTCGCAATGAGTCGCTACGAGCGGTGAAGTATCTGGGGCCCGCGCTCTGGAAAAAGTGGAGTGGCTACCATCGCCGCAGCTTGGTCGAAACGAAGATGCACTGTTTCAAATTGCTGGCAGATCGGGTTAAGTCACGGGACTTTGACCGGCAAGTAGCGGAGCTTCAAATCTGTGCAGCGATTCTGAATCGCTTCACAGCACTGGGCACGCCGCAAACGGTCCGTATGGGATAAATCCGTCTGGGGATTGGGGTAGTTCGACCTACGGCTGATTTGTGCAACAAAGCCGCAACAAAGCCAACAAAGCCAACAAAGCCAACAAAGCCAACAAAGCCAACAAAGCCAACAAAGCCAACAAAGCCAACAAAGCCAACAAAGCCAACAAAGCCAACAAAGCCAACAAAAATTATAACAACCTGCTTATGCAAAGCGTGCTTAGATATTGTGTTAACAAGTAAAATTTAATTTTTTGTTTAATTCGTTCTCACTCATGCTAGACATAAATGATAACCCTCGATGGATATGACTATTCAAAAACTGTCTAGCAACAATATCGCTCCTTTCTAAGCGTTCTTGGTCCAGCCACAAGAACAAGAGGTTGAGATATAGGGCTTCATAACCTCCTGTAAACGTTCTCCAATCTATATCAATTCCACCATCAAAGTTAAATTTTTCAATAGGTAATTTTCCCGTACTACCTATGGAAATACAAAATGCATATCGGCAAAAAGTATTGTAGTGATTGATGCCTGTTTTGCGCTTCAAAGTGATCAGCTGATTCTTAGCAACTGCGGTTAATCTGATTCGATCAATCTGTATCATTTAAATCTCCGTAGCGACAACAGAGGTGCTACGTCGCACTTCGTCAAACTCCAGGCCCATAGCCGCCGCCATAAAAGGCTGTAGCGCTATATAGGCTGGGCCATGCACTTCTTCATCAGTGGAAAGCACAAGCACCTGATGGGAGACTTTTCCGAAGAAATTATTGATCAGTGACTCACGATGCTTCTGATCCAGACGAGCCAATGGCGTATCTACCACCACAGGAAAGCGCCCCTTCCTCTCTTGAATTAGTGCACTAAGCACGGAAATAGCCAGAATCTGCCGCTCGCCAGCCGACAAGCGTTCCATCGGCAACGCATGGCCAGCGGTATCGATAATGGAAACCGTGTAAGTATCTGGGTCAACATTGACTCTTCCTACCAGCCGCTTCTTGCGCAGCAGTTGCTGGAAGGATTGCGTAATCATGTTAGATAGCCAGGTGGCTTTGCTGGCAAGCAACCGCTCCCGGAAAACCAGCAACGCTTTTTTCGCCCGTCCAGCTGCTTGCAAGCCGTGCTGCTCCAAAGCTTTATCCTTGAACTCTTCCTGCAAACGCTTGTGTGCAGCATTCAGGCGTGTTTCTGTATGAGTCCGATATGTCTGTAGCTCAGATAGCTTAGTCGTCAACACTAGCAAGTCTGACTCGGTCTTCGCAACCGCATGCGCACGCTGCTGCAAGCCACCCAAAACACCGGCAAGCTGCTCCTCTGCAGGTATTTTCCCAACCGCACGTTCAGCCTTCGATAGGGTGGATTCGGTTTGTTCAACCTGTGCCACACATTTCTGTAGCGATGAGACTGCCTGCTCCAGCCGTGGCTGAATTTCATGCGGATTACCACCTGCTTGTAATACAGGTTGGCGTACATTTTCTGCTTTGAATCTAAGCAAGTCTACCTGTAACAACTCGGCCAAGCGCTGCTTCTCTGTGGAGGGCAAAGGCAACTGTTGTAGTAAGCGGCGATCGCGCTTTTCAAATTCACTGGCAAGCAAAGTAGCATTTTGTGCCTGCTGATCGATATCCCATTGGGCCTTGTATCTATCCCAAAGAGGGCCAAGCCAAGTGAGAGGAAGTAGTGGATCTTCTATTGCATCGATCAATTCTGCCTGCGCTTGCTCATTTCGCTTTCGAGCGATATCAACTTCCGCCTTTAACTCTGCAGCTTTTTCATAGGCAGTTAAGCCTTTGCGCTGGGCATCCAGCTTGTAGTGTTCCAATTCTGACTTGGCTACATCCAGCGTATTTTGCAGGCTAGCTCTTTGCTGCTGCAGAACAGTGATGGATTGTTCTGTTACCTCAAGCTGTTGAGCAAACTTCTCGGCATCTTCACGCAGCTTGGCATGCTCGCCACTGCTTTCCTTGTTACGCAGATTGGCTCGCCGTTCTACTGCCTTCAGATCAGTCGCCAATGAGTCGATTCCACCCAGACCCAAGAACACTTCTGTAGCACGGCGCAACAAATCGGGTAAACGGTCTGGGCTGGCCAGAGCCTCAATTTTTTCCCCATCAAACAGGAAAAGCTGGACTAGCTCGGCAGGCAAGATGCCATTGATGAATTCGTCCCAACTTTCAGTAAAAGCCATGTCTATCATTCCATGGCTACTTACTGTCATGTTTTCTTGCAGGTTGCCAGCGGATGTTCTCCATTCGCGCCGAATGGCAACAGGCTGCTGTCTGCCCCCCGCCTCCACAAGCAGATTAACTTCAACAGCCGCATTACCCACTGCATCTTGTCTTAACAGGCTCTGGATAAGCTGATCGTATTCTGACTTTCGAGCCAGATTAATTGCCTTGTAGCCATAAAGTGCAATCTGGATGGCCGTGAGTAAGGTTGTCTTACCACTGCCATTCAGCGCTTTGATTAAAATAACCGGTTTGCCATCACGTACGGAAAGCGGCAGGGTTTGGCGCTCGCGAAAGGGCCCCAGGTTTTCAATCGAAATATCGGTAAATGTTATTTTTGCCATGTTATTGCTCAGGCCAATATTGTCGAAGCGTCATTACTATCTCCATCGCTCGCTTCGTCAATCTGCTCTGCGTTGCTTTCCTGTTTCTGTGTACTCATGGCAAATTCCAGTGCCTCTTCTTCCGTCCGAAATGCATTGTTCTGCAAAATAGATTCAAGGCGATCCAGATGTTGAGAACGCTTCAGAGTCTGCTGTGCTTGAAACTGCTCTGCCAATAGGCTACGTGTTAGGCGGTACAGTGTTTCGGCAGCCTCTGGGTCTATCTCATCTGCCACGGCCTTGAGCAGCGCAAAGTCACTACCATCCAACGGGACGGACTCTATTTCTTTACCCGGATAGGGCTGCTGGTAGACCGACTCATAAATGTCAGGTAGCAAATCTTCTATTTCGCCTTTTTCTTCTACCCAGATTCGGCGAATTTCTTCTAGCTCTTCTAGAGAAATTAATTCTACATTGTGATAACCAACTTTTTCGCCTGCTTCTTTTACCAGCTTTTGGGTTACCAGTAGTTCTTTCAGCAACGCTTCCCGCTTTGTTTGCAGGTATGGGCCATGAATAAGTGCATCATTCAGTACCTTTAGCTGGCCATTCATTCTTCTAAAATCACGCGTTTCTCTATCATCGGTAGTGAGATGTGTATTTCTAAAGTCTAGAATGGGCTGCATCCATGCTTTTTGCTCATCATTCTGAACCATAGCTTGCATGGATTTATCTTGAGATACCATGGTACAAACATAGCAGCCAAAGCGGCTATCGCCACAGCTGGGGGTAGACGTATCTACTACAATTGGGCACTCAGCATCTGCAGTGGCACCACGGTATATATGAAAGAGCTCTTGGTTACTTACACCCCAAGGGTTGTCTTCCGTAATGAGGTATTCCCATACATCATCGCTAGTCCACGTTTCTACTGGCAAATACACCCATACTCGAGAAAGCTTAGGGTCTTTATTACGACTTAGGCGGTCGCGGGTGCTGCCATGGTAGGTATCCATTACTTTATCACGCGCCTGGCTTTCACCACGGCGTTGGCCTAGCACAAGGATAGCTTCGCCATTAGCCTCAGATAGTTCTTGAATAAACTTGGTCGATGCACTGATTTTTAGCCTATCCGTGCACCACCGAAAACGGTTGCGGGGCGCAGGGTAGCCCTTACCAATTAGGCTTACCCAAAAACGGTTTTCTAATGTGGGTGTGAGGCGGTGCGCTCTGACGGGCATGTTTTGTTGCTGAGCAGCAGAACGCATAAGCTCTAGTGAGCTAGCGACCCATGCTGCAATAACCGGGTTTTCTACCAGCGTATCAGTGCTAATAACGTGAATAAGCTTTGTACGCTTGCTAAGCGGCAGTTGTTCAATAGCTCGCCAAACAAGCTGCAGCGATGCTGTAGAGTCTTTACCGCCGCTATAGCCAATAATCCAGGGCATACTATCTGATAGATAGATTTTCTGGATTTCTTGGATGATAGTTTCAACAGGTGTTGTCATACGCGACCTCGTTAAGCTTTGCGAACAGCACGTACCGCGAGGAACGCGTTCTCAACATTCTGTTCTTCCAGCGTTAGGTCTAAGCCTAACGCTTGCTTGATAGCATTACTGGTTAAAGTGATATTTTGACTATTTTTGGCTAAACGGCCGCCTATCATGGCCCGGCCTTCCCATAGTGCGCTGTTGCGTCGCGACCAATCTATGGTTTCCAGCTTCTTAAGCAATGTTTGCCAGCTACCCGGCTGCTGTTTAAGTAGCACCCGCCCCATTCGCCCTAATGCTTGCAGCACAATTGCATGCGAATGGATAAAGTCTTGCCGTACTTCCCCTGCCGTCATCCGGCCTTCTCTAACATATCGCCACTCTGGTATGGCTTCGCCTACTGCATCCCAAAATGCACCGCTTACCTGTGTAGCTTGCGTAAAGTCATGCAGCGCCTTTTCCGACAACAGCTCCGCGGTGGCGAAGTGTAGCGCACTCAAAGTAAACAGCTTACGTGACCTAGCGGCTAGTGATGAACGCTCGCCTTCGATCAGGTTATGGAACACTTTAGAGGTAAGCGACAGGTGGCGGGCCACGTTGGCCGCAGCACTTCGGTGGTCGTAAAGCACACCTAGAGAGGGCGAGGGCTTAACGGCATGGCGGTTTAGGTCAGCAAACATTTGCTGGCACCTTGCTAAGCCACGATCTATGAAAAACACCACGGCGATTGTTTCATCTGCCAGCGCTGGTGACTCTTTCAACGCCTCTTCAATAGCTGCACGACGGTGTTGACCATCATTCACGATGAAGCGAGCGTGCATGTCTACCCGCAGCGTCCCCATACGGAAGCTGGTTGCATCCGTGCTGGATACAGGCTCAAACGTAACGGCACCATCTATCGATGCCGTAATCGCTGAGAAAGTGTAGTCATCTTTATTGGAAACGATATAGCGGGCAATGTCTGGCACGCGGGCACGGTTTAGCGTGCGCTGAGCGCGCAACTCGGGCAGTAGCTCCTCGTTATCAAACTCAAAGAGCTTGGCCAACAAGCGCAGAGGGCACATGGATACATAGTATTCACGCCCAGCTTGGATGCCTCGGATAGCAGGAAAGGTATAGGAAAACGCGTTAGCCATAGGACTATGGATGGTAGCATGTATGTCTTTATATAGACATACATTTGGCTAGATCCAAAGCTATGTTCGCGGAAAATTTTCCATTCAAAACAAATATTTATTGCATTGCATGGTTACTTGCTAGCTTGTCGCAGCTCTTGCAGCTGGTGCGTACATACCGCGGCAGACTCGCCAAAATGCACCTCGCGGTGACAATTTGCACACAACGCAGCCATATGGTCTGGGTGGTCTAAACCGCCGTCAGACAGGCGGTTGATATGGTGGGGCTCCAGATATGGGCTGCCATCTTTTTTGCGAAATGGTGCAGGTTGCTTGCACAGCTCACAATGCCCGTTAGCCCTAGCCAAGACATAGCGCTTTACTTGTTCGCTACGTTTGTAAACTTGCCGCCGTGCTGTGGATTTGTTGCCATCTGCAACTTGGGGCTTACACGCAGCGATAGCTCTCTGTCTGAGCTCTTCAATTGATAACTGCGTCTCTTCGCTCTCTTCTTCGACCACCAACAGGTCCTGGTCAACGGTCATCTCTGATTGCACTGGCATCAAATGGAATTGAATGATCTCCCGGTCTTCTCTTTCAGAGTCTGGCCCACGGGTTAGAACGTGCGAAACATAAGCAAACTCGCCTTTGTACTCACATACGCCCCTACCATGGTTAAGAAATACATGTAATGCACGGCCATCCTCTGCATGGGTTGCAATGGCAAGGTTACTACCAGTGAGCTTCATGTCGCCGCGTCGGCCAGCGCCGGTATACGTCAGCCACCCCCTGTCATCAAAGCTATCGCTGTAACCATAGTGCTCCCCCGACTCTGCCATGAACACAAAAATAGCAGGGCTTGTCCTGGACTGCGCAATACCACTTTGCCCATTGCCACCATAGCGCCCGGTAATCTCTTTTCTACGGATGTAGTGCTTACCCAGCACAAAGCTAGGCAGGTGTTTTAGTTCGGTTGGGGAACTCATGCTGGCTATAAATTTGATTTCAATAATATTGAATTCAGCTTATGGCATGGTTTCTATGGATGCAATATGTATATCGATAAAGGTTGGCCGTAACCAAGCGGGGCCTAGTGCGCGGTGATACAGCCACGCGGTACAGCCTAGTACCCCGCTGTTTAGCCGGGGGCTAGACCTGCGGCCAACCTTTCAGCGCTACGCCGCAAGCTTGCCGGCGGCCAGTAGCAGCAGGCTGCCGGCGCTGGCTTCCGCCAGGCGGCGTTTGGCATCGCTGATGCCGCCGCGGCGGGCCATGCTGGCGGCGCTGTAGCCTATCAGGCCGTATACCACGGCGCAGCTACCGATAAAGATGGCGGACAGCAGCAGCGCCTGCAAGGCCACGGCTTCGCCGGGCTGGATGAAGTTGGGCAGGATGGACAGGTAGATCAGCAGGCCTTTGGGGTTGAGCAAGCTGGTGACAAAGCCGCGGGCAAACTGCCGCTGCGTGGGGCTGCCGTTTAACGCCAGCACGCCGGGCTGCATGGCGGAGCGGAACATCTGCACCGCCAGGTACAGCAGGTAGGCCAGCCCGGCCCAGCGGATGGCGTGAAACAGTGGCGGCCAGGCGGTAATGAGCGCGGCAATGCCGAATGCGGCCAACAGCGCGTGCACGCAGTAGCCGGTAAGGATGCCGGCGTTGGCACGGGTGGCGGCGGCGCGCCCGCCGGTCAGCCCCTGCGAGGCCACAAACAGGATGTCGGGCCCCGGGGTGCACACCAGCGGGAAAACAGTAATGCCGAATAGCAGCAGGGTGTGGCTGGTCATGGTGTTTCTCCCTAGTGGTGCCTGCCGCCGCCAGCGCAGCAGCCGGGGGAAACGGCGGTGCCGCAGTGGCCGGGGCAGGCAGACACAGTGTAGGGAAAGGCGGCCAGAATAGGCTTGCGTAGTGCGCGGCATTTCTTGCCATAATGCAATCCGGTTTCACAAAACAGGCAGGTGTTGCAATTGGATGCCGTAAAACTGGATAAGCTCGACCGCCGCATTCTGCAGGCGCTGCAGCGCGATGGCCGCATACAAAACGCTACCCTGGCGCAGCAGGTGGGGCTGTCGCCGTCCAGCTGCCTGCGCCGCGTGCGCCAGCTGGAAGATGCGGGGGTGATAAGCCGCTACGTGGCGGTGCTGGATGGCAGCAAGGTGGGCGCGGGGCTCACGCTGTTTGCGCGGGTATGGCTCAAGGCGCAAGACGCGGACACCACCAACCACTTTATCCAGGCGGTGCGCGATATGCCGCAGGTGGTGGAATGCCACGTGATGGCGGGCGAGTGCGACATGCTGCTGCGCATTGTCACTACCGATCTGGCGTCGTACCGGCAGTTTCACGCGCACGAGCTCACGCGCATTGCCAGCGTGCAAAGCGTGAAAACCGAAGTGCCAATGGAAACCGCCAAGCTCACCCACGCGCTGCCCTTGTAAGGTTGGCCGCAGGGGCGGCTTGCCCCCTACCAGATAGTGCAAACAGCCCGCCCTAGGCTGGGGCGGGCTGGCACGGCGGCTTGCTACCCGCCCGTGTGTTTTATGTCTGCTGGCGAGCCTGGCGGCGGGCGCGCTCGGCGTAGGCTTGCATGGCCATGGCGGTGGCAAAACCGGCTGCGTACACCAGGCCAAAGGCGCGCAAATACAGCATAGGGTTATAAGGCATGATCAGGCTCCGGCCAGCGCGGTACCGCAGTCGCGGCAAAAGCGCGCGCTACGCGGGTTGTCGGTTTCGCATGCCGGACAGTCTTGGTTTAGCGCGGCGTGCAGTGCTTTCTGGCGCATATAGGCCAGCTGTACCACGCACGGAATGGTCACGCGGGAAGCAGGGCTGGCCAGGTCTGCCAGTGTCCATATCCCCGTTACTGCCATGCCTACCGGCCCCAGCAGCACACTCATGGTTCGCATCAGTGTTTGGTTCGCAACCAGGGTCAGGCCACGGCCCAGCAGCGTTTTGGCGATGGCGTTGGCCACAACCAGCGCAAGCCGGTAAGTGGCAAAACCACCAGCCCGGCCTGCCATCAATACGGCGGCTGTCACTGTGCCACCCAGCGTGATGTCGCTACCCAGCTCATGCTGCAGCTGCGCCCGCTCTTCGCTGCTCATCTGGTCGTAGGCCTGGGTAAATACCTTCAGCAGGATAGCCAGCTCGATATTGCTTACCTTGTCACTGGGGTCCACGACGGCTTTCAGGCTCTTGGCCACGTCGGCCACCAGCTCTTCGTAAGAGATATGTTTCTGCTCGCCACCCAGTACGCTGCCCATGGAAAGCTTGCTGCGGATATCGCGGTAGAAGTTGGCAAAGGTATTACCGCCAAAGGCCAGAATCTCGTGGGCAATCAGCTGGCGGTCTGCTGCGTGGTACACGCCTACTTGCTTGCACACCATCAGCTTGTTGCATACGTCGGCAGCCAGTGTGATGCGGCCGGCACCACTATCGGTGATGTAGTCCACCAGAATGGCCAGATCGTCGTTATCGGCCACCATCAGCAGCGGCAGCAGTTGGTCGGGGGTGGCGAGGAACTGGGTGTAGTCGGTCATGGTTTCAATCCGTCTGTACAGGGTAAGTTTGGCAAGGGGTAGACGCACCGATAATGGCGCACAGGGTCAGCAAGGTTGGCCGCAAACGCGAGTCCAGCCCGGTGATAGGGGGTGCCAGGCAAGTGGCGGCAATGGCGGCACGCTTGCCAGTGGCCGGCTCGTCTTGCGCTATGGCTTCGGCCTTTGTCAGCAGGCCCAGCGTGCGGGCCATGCTCATGCCGCCCTCGGCAATGGCCTGGTGGTTTATGTGCTGGCCGGGGCGGGTTATCTGGCCCGCCTGCTGCAGAAAGCTTTCGTCTTGCAAAGCGGTCATGTAGTAGTGCACCGCGTTCACCAGCCGCGTCCAGTCATCCTGGCTCATTAGCAAAAAGGCGGGTGGTACCCCCAGGGTACCGGCCAGGGCGCAGAGCTTTTCCAATGTAGGGTTTGCAGGTTTGTCTTTACGCGCCGACAGGTACTGCGTCAGGGCTTGCCGGCTCACCCCTGCCGATTCCGCCAGGCTAAGCTGGCTGAGCGCGCGGACACTTCCTTCTTCGTCTTCGCCCGCTGCTTGCAATATACGGCGCAGCGATTCTGAAAAATTGGCAGATACCGCCCTGAACGGGTGTTGCGCTAGCCCATCTACATGGGTGGGAGCGTTGAGCTCTGCGTGCATAATAAGATCCTTTCGATAAATCGAATTATCAATAAGATCTAATATCACATCAAACCATTTTGCCCAATAAACTAGGCAGCGTTATGCCATGCCACTGTCAGTGCCATGCATGCAGCTCATGGCAAGGGTGGCTAAGGCAACAGGGGGTATACACGGGGGGCCAATACAGGCCGGTGGTTCCAGGAGAAGGTTGGCCGCATGCCACCTGCCGGGGCATGGCAAAGAGAGGAACCGCATCAGGACAAAAACAGGGCACCAGCGCAATGCCTGCAGATGTTTTGCCACCCTGCCCCGCAGCCACGGGGCAGCTTGGCCATGCGGGGCACGGCGGTAGCCAGCACGCCGGGGTGGCTTCGGCAAGCCACCCCGGCACGCCACACCGCCGCCGCGCCGCCCGCTAGCTAGCGCCCGCTACGCAGCTGCTGCCAGATGCGTGTGTAGGCGTTGATGGTTTTCGGGTCGGGGGTCAGCGCCACAAAGCTGCCTTGCAGGTCGGCCGGCTGCGGGAAAATGGTGCGGTTGTTCACCAGCGCCGGTTTCATGAACGGGCGGGCGGCCAGCACGGCGGTGGCGTAGGCCACGTGGTTGGCGTTGGCAGCAGCGGTTTTGGGCTCCAGCATGGCGTTGATGTAGGCGTGAGCGTTGTCTACGTTAGCCGCATCGCGCGGTATGGCCCACATGTCTACCCACAGGTCGGCGCCGGGTGCCAGCAGCGCCTGGATCTTGATGCCGTTGCGCGCTTCTTCGGCG
Source organism: Vogesella sp. XCS3 (assembly GCF_020616155.1). Taxonomy (NCBI): domain Bacteria; kingdom Pseudomonadati; phylum Pseudomonadota; class Betaproteobacteria; order Neisseriales; family Chromobacteriaceae; genus Vogesella; species Vogesella sp. XCS3. The sequence continues at coordinate 2,576,081 of NZ_CP085530.1, forward strand.
CGCTGGCGCGCCAGGTTGAAGTCACCGTTGTAGCCCATGGCCACGCACAGGTCGCCGCTGGCCATCTGGTTGTAATAGCCGGACGAGGAAAACACCTTGTAGTACGGGCGCACGGCTTTGAGCTTGCTGGCTACCGCCTGGTAGTCGGCCAGCTTGTTGCTGTTGGGGTCAAAGCCGAAGTAATGCAGCGCGCCGGGGAAAAACTCGCTGGGCGAATCCAGCACGCTGATGCCGCAGCCTTGCAGCTTGGCGGCGTATTCGGGCTTGAACAGCAGGTCCCACGGGTTGGCCGGCAGCTTGCCGCCCAGCGCCTTGTTTACCTTGTCTACATTGATGCCCACGGTGTTAAAGCCCCAGTAGTTGGGCACGCCGTAGCGCTGGCCGGGGTCGAACTGCTCCACGATCTTGAGGATGGCCGGGTCCAGGTGCTTGAGGTTGGGCAGCTTGGCTTTGTCCAATGGCAAAAACAGCCCGCCGCGTATGCCCAGCGCCAGCGTGTTGTGCGAGGGCACCACCACGTCGTAGCCGCTTTTGCCGGTCATCAGTTTGGCGCGCAGGATCTCGTTGCTGTCGAATACGTCGTAGCGCACCTTGATGCCGGTAGCGCGGGTGAAGTTGGCGTTGGTGTTGTCGGCCACGTAGTCGGTCCAGTTGTACACGTTCACCACACCGGCGGCGTGGCAGGCCAGCGTGGTAGCAGCTAGCGCAATGGCCAGCAGCGGGCGGTAGATCGATGCAGTCATGCGGGGCTCCTCAAGCGGGTTCACTAAGACGGTCGCGCCAGGCGTAAGCGGTATAAGCAAGCTGCAGGCCCAGCTTTTGCAGCGCAGTGGCGGGCGGCAGCCGCGGGGCCAGGCCGTGCATGGCGCAGGCGGCTTCGGTGGCGGTGGGCGGCTGCCCGGCCATGGCGCGCGCCAGCGCCCGCCCCAGCCACGGCATGGTGCTGACGCCACTGCCAAAACAGCCGGCGGCGTGCCACACGCTGCCATCACCCGGCAGGGCGCCGTATTGCGGCAGCAGGCCGCGGTTGACGGCAATCAGCCCGCGCCAGAAGTAGTCGATGTCCACCCCGGCCCAGGCCGGAAAGCGTGCGGCCAACTGTGCCTGCAGCGCGGCGCGCTGGCGCTGGCCGCTGGCGTCGCTGCCGCTCAGGTCGCCACGGGCGCCAAACAGCAGGCGGCCGTCGGGCAGGCGGCGCCAGTAGCTCAGCAGGTGGCGGGTATCGAACATGGGCGTGTGGCTGTGGTAGCCGTAGGCGCCCCACTCCGCCGCGCTTAGCGGGCGGGTCACGATGATGTTGGAAATCACCGGCAGCGTACGGTGGCGTAGCTGCGGCGGCAGTACGCCAGGCAAATAGCCATTGGTAGCCAGCAGTAGCTGGCGGGCGTGTACCACGCTGCCGGGGGCGTACAAGGTGTGGCCGGTGGCGTGGCGCTGCCAGCAGCTTACTGGCTGCTGCGGCAGCAGCACGGCACCGTGGCGCTGCGCCGCTTGCGCCAGGCCGCACACCAGCGCCAGCGGGTTTAGCCCACCACCTTGCAGGATATGCAGTGCGCCGTGTTGCGCCGGGCCATCGTGCCCCATGCCGGCAAATACCTGGCGCGGCAGCAGGCGGCAGGCTACCGGCGTGTGCAGCCGCCAGGCGTCGTACTCGGCCTGCAGCCCGTCCCACGCCGCCGGGCTGTGCGCCACCACGTAGCTGCCGTCGCCACAGGCCTGGGTGGCGATGCCCTCCTCGGCCGCCAGCGTGGCCACCAGCTGCATGGCCTCGTTTTGCGCGGCCATGAAACCGGCAGCACCGGCCGGCCCTAGCTGGCGCAGCAGGCCGGCGTAGTCGTGCTTGGTGGCGGGCAGCGTGTTGAAACCGGCGTTGCGGCCGGACGCGCCCCAGCCTATGTCGCCCGCCTCCAGCACCGCTACGCTGGCGCCGTGGTCGCGCGCCAGGTGCAGCGCCGCCGAAAGCCCGCAATAGCCACCGCCGATGATGGCCACATCCACCGTGTGCTCGCCGCTGCCGGGCGCCAGGGTTGGCCGCGCCGTGGTGGCGTGCCAGTAGCTGGGCGGGGTCAGCTGGGGGCGGTACTGGTCGGCGTGGTAAAAGGGCTGGTACATGGCGGCTCCGCAAGTATTGCCACAGTGTGGCCAGCGCGCGGCGCTACCGGCAAGACACGCTTTTTGCTACCTTGTGTTAATTAATTTAACAGCTGGAGCCGCCATGGCCCGCCGTCTGCCCCCGCTTAACAGTGTTCGCGCCTTTGAGGCCGCCGCGCGGCTAGGCAGCTTTGTGGCCGCCGCACAGGAGCTGAACGTCACGCAGCCGGCCATAGGCCGCCACGTGCGGCAGCTGGAAAGCTGGCTGGGGGTGGCGCTGTTCCAGCGCAATGCGCGTGGCGTGCAGCCCACCGCCGCCGGGGTGCAGTATCTGGCCACCGCCAGCCGCCTGCTGGACGAGTTGGCCGCGGCCAGTGCCGCGCTGGCGCAGCCGCAGCCTGCCCTGCTACGGCTGATGGTAGTGCCGGGCCTGGCGCGGCGCTGGCTGGCCCCGCTGCTGGATAGCCTGCTGGACGAGCGCCCGGGGCTACGCCTGGCGATAGAGCCGCACGCCACCTTTTGCCAGCTGCAAGCGGGCCAGGCAGACCTGGGCCTGGTGGCCGACGATATCGCGCATTTGCCCGGCTACTACCACACGCTGGCGGTGCCGCCAGTGTTCCCGGTATGTACCCCGGCCTATCTGGCGCAGCACGGCACACCGGCCAGCCCGGCCGCGCTACTGCAACACACGCTGATTCACGAGGACGACGGCGAATGGTGGCAGCTATGGTTGGCCGCACAAGGCCTGCACGTGCAGCTGCAGCCGCAGATGGTGTACTACAGCGCCGACCAGACGCTGGACGCCTGCTTGGCGCACAAGGGCATCGCGCTGGCCAACCCGCTATTGGTGGGGCCAGAGCTGGCCAGCGGCGCACTGGTACGGCCGCTAGCGCAGGCGGTGGCGCTGCAGGGCTACCACTTTATTCTGCCGCCTGGCGGCGCGGTGTCTGCAGATATGGCGTGGCTGATGGCGGCGCTATGCCTGCGGGCCACGGCCTGAGGCATCACGTGGTGGCAGATAACGCTGCGCCAGCGTGTGGTACAGCGGCGGGCAGAGGCTGCGCGATACCAGGCTGGCAAGAAAGGCACTGGCAATCAGGCTGACCACCAGCGCGTGGCCGTCTATCATCTCCATCACAATGACAAAGGCGGTAATCGGCGCCTGTGTCACCGCCGCCAGAAAAGCAGCCATCGATAGCGCAATCCAGGTACTGCTGCTCACCTGCCCCAGCCCCAGGTTAGCCAGGTCTTGCCCCACCCCCGCACCAATGGCCAGGCTGGGGGCAAATACCCCGCCTGGGATACCCGAAAAGTACGACAGCAGCGTGGCCAGCATTTTTTCCAGCGCATAAAACGGTGCCAGCGGCAGCGTGCCGGTTAGCGCCTGCTGGGTAGCGCCATAGCCGCTGCCATGCGCTGCCCCATCCGACACATAACCCAGCACCGCCACCAGCAGGCCGCAAGCACCGGCAAACCACACCGGGTGGCGGCTGCGCAACCAGCCCGGCCAACCCGGCCATGGCCGCATGCCGGCTAGCATGGCGCGGGAAAACATGCCGCCCGCCAGGCCGCAAATAACCCCACTCAGCAGAATGGGCAGCGCCAGGCGGCTATCGGCCACAGGGATACTGATGCGGCCAAAGTAGGTGTAGTTACCCTGCAGGGCAATGGCAATGATACCGGCCAGAATAATGGCGCTTAGCAGCACGCCATTGGTGCGGGCCTCGAACTTGCGCCCCAGCTCTTCGATGGCAAACACAATACCGGCCAGCGGGGTATTGAATGCCGCGGCAATACCGGCAGCGCCGCCGGCAAGAATCAGGTCGTAAGGGCGCACGGGAAAACGGGTAGGCAACCAGGCGCGCATGGCGTGCATGACACTGGCGCCAACCTGGATAGACGGGCCTTCCCGGCCACTGGAAAAGCCCACGCCCAAGCCAAGCACGCCCAGCAGCACTTTGCCCACCGCAATGCGCAGTGACACCAGCTTGCCAACGTGCGCTTGGTCATGATGATGGTGCAAGGCAGCCATCACCTGCGGTATACCGCTACCCTCGGCACCGGCAAAAAAGCGCCGCGTCAGCCACACAATCAACATGCCGCCCGCGGGTGTCAGCAGCAATGGCAACCAGGGGCTGGCCTGCCTGGCCTGTTCGAACAGCGCAATAGCGTGCTCCACCAGCATGGCAAAGCCCACAATCAGCAGCGCCGCCAGCAAGGCCCCGCCCCAGATCACCACCCGGCCCTGCCAGGTACGCCAGTGCACCAACAGCCATAGTCTTTGCAGACTACGCAGCCCATGCTGCATGTTTTTCTCCCCGCCAAAAGGAAACGGGCGCGGCATCGCTGCCACGCCCGACTGACTGTTCCATATCTACACTGCACTTTCATACAGTGGCTGTACTCTATCACTTTATTAGTTTTGCCAAAAACCTTTTTTATTTATTGAACCGCTAAATGCGGCGGCGTTACCACACCCCCCGGCACCAGCGCGGCGCGTGCCGGGCCGCCGCGCCAGGGAGCCGCGTGGTACCATGCCGCCCTGCTGCCCGCCACGGGTAGCCCTGCCCTGCGGCCAACCTTGGCCGCCCCCTGTCGTTACCCGGCCCTGCGCCAGTGCGGCTTTACCTTTTCGGGTCGCCTGGCGGCTGTATTCATGATCACGCTTAAAAATGTTGTACTGCGCCGGGGCAGCAAGCTGCTGCTGGATGGTGCCACCGTCACCCTGAACCCGGGTGAAAAAGTCGGCCTGGTGGGCCGTAATGGCGCCGGCAAGTCGTCGCTGTTTGCCGTATTGAACGGCAGCCTGCACGAAGACGGCGGCGACTTTCATATCCCTAGCCAGTGGCGCATGGCGCAGGTCGCGCAGGACATGCCGGAAACCGCACAAAGCGCTACCGACTTTGTAGTAGAAGGCGATACCGCCCTGCTGGCCGCGCAGCAGGAAGTCACCGAAGCCGAGGCCGGCGACGACTACATGCGCATGGCGCACGCCTACACCGCGCTGAACGACGCCGGTGCGCACGACGCCGCCGCCCGCGCACAGGCGCTGATCCTGGGCCTGGGTTTTAGCGTGGCCGAGCTGCAGCGCCCGGTGAACAGCTTCTCGGGTGGCTGGCGTATGCGCCTGCAGCTGGCGCGCGCGCTGATGTGCCCGTCCGACCTGCTGCTGCTGGACGAACCGACCAACCACCTGGACCTGGACGCCCTAGTGTGGCTGGAAGCCTGGCTCAAGCAATACGCCGGCACCCTGGTGGTAATCAGCCACGACCGCGAATTCCTGGACGCCATCACCAATGTGACCCTGCACATCGACCACGGCCGGCTGGTGCGCTACGGCGGCAACTACAGCAAGTTTGAAGACATGCGCGCCGAGCAGATGGTGCTGCAGCAGGCCGCGCAGGCCAAGCAGCAGGAAAAGATCGCCCACCTGCAGAAGTTCATCGACCGCTTCAAGGCCAAGGCCAGCAAGGCCAAGCAGGCGCAAAGCCGCGTAAAAGCGCTGGAACGTATGGAGAAGATTGCGCCGGTACTGGCCGACGCCGAATTCCAGTTCGAATTCAAAGAGCCGTCCAGCCTGCCCAACCCGATGCTGACGCTGAACGAAGCTGCCTTCGGCTACCCGGCGGCAGACGACGCACCGGCAGGCACGCCACCGACGGTGATCGTGCAAGGCGTACGACGCTCGGTGCTGGCCGGCCAGCGTATCGGCATTCTGGGTGCCAACGGCCAGGGCAAATCCACACTGGTGAAAACCGTGGCCGAGGCGCTGCGCCCGGTCAGCGGCGAAGTCATCCGCGGCAAGGGCCTGAGCATCGGCTACTTCTCGCAGCAGGAGCTGGACGTGCTGCGCCCCGAGGACGACCCGCTGCAGCACATGCTGCGCTTGGCGCGCGACACCCCGGCCGCGCTGCGCCCGCCCGCTGCCGACTGCCGCGAACAAGGCCTGCGCAACTTCCTGGGCACCTTCAACTTCAGCGGAGACATGGTCAAACAAGCCGTTGGCAGTATGAGCGGCGGCGAAAAAGCGCGCCTGGTGCTGTGCATGATCGTGTGGCTGCGCCCCAACCTGCTGCTGCTGGATGAGCCGACCAACCACCTGGACCTGGCCACGCGCGAGGCGCTGAGCGTGGCGCTGAACGAATTCGAAGGCTCGGTGATGCTGGTCAGCCACGACCGCGCCCTGCTGCGCGCCGTGTGCGACGAGTTCTGGCTGGTCTCGCGCGGCGGGGTCAGCGATTTCGAAGGCGACCTGGACGACTACCAGGTGTACCTGCTGGAAGAAGCCAAGCGCCGCCGCGAAGAGGCTGCCGGCAAGCGCTGACACGCAGCGGCCCTTGCGCATTTTTGCCAGCGTCAGCGTAATACCAGCCAGCTAAGCGAATATGCTTGGCCATCAAGTGGGTGGGCGTGAGTGAAGCGCCCCATCCCGTTGGCGCGAGCCGGGCAAAATGGTGCGCCCCAGGTTTTAAGACGCCGATTTGTTTGAGCTCCGAGCCGTTAGCGAGGGGCGAGTTCGGCGGCGCCTGGGGCGTGTCATTTTGACCGGGGTTTCGAGCAGCCCCGGGTTGCGGGGGAATGAAAAGGGGGCGGCAATCCGCCCCCTTTCCCGCCTGCCGGGCGGAACCGGCATCTAATCATCGTCCGCATCGCGGACACACTAGCGTACTTCAGCGCAACAGCCCCCTAACCAAAAAAACGCCAGTCAGCGTTAACTGAGTGGCACTACCAGGCCAGCGTGCCGCTTTTTGCGGGCCTACTCGGCCCAGCGCGCCTGGATCTGCCGCAGTACCGGCTCGATGGCCAGAAAGTGCGCTACCAGCGCCGGGTCGAAATGCTTGCCGGTCTCGGCGGCGATATACGCCAGCGCGGCGTCTATCGTCCACGCCGCCTTGTACGGGCGTACGCTGGTTAGCGCGTCGAACACGTCGGCAATGGCCACGATGCGTGCGGCCAAGGGGATGGCCTCCCCGGCCAGCCCTTGCGGGTAGCCGCTGCCGTCCCAGCGTTCGTGGTGGCAGTGCGCGATGGTGGCCGCCATCTGCAGCAGGCTGGAGCGGTCGTCGCCCATGATGCGGGCGCCGATTTCGGCGTGGGTCTGCATGATGCGCCACTCGTCGGCGTCCAGCTTGCCCGGCTTTTGCAGGATGGCGTCAGGGATGCCGATCTTGCCGATATCGTGCATGGGCGCCGCGTCCAGCAGCTCGTCGGCCCAGGCCTCGCGCTGGCCGGCGGCCAGCGCGAGCTCGCGCGCGTAGTGGCTCATGCGGATCACGTGCAGGCCGGTTTCGTTGTCCTTGAATTCGGCGGCGCGGCCCAAGCGGCGGATGATCTGCAGCCGCGTCTCGCGCAGCTCTTCCACCCGCACCAGCGACAAATGGGTACGCACCCGCGCCAGCACGATGGGCGGGCTCACCGGCTTGGTGATGTAGTCCACCGCGCCGGCGGCAAAGCCTTCGCTCTCGGCGTGGCTATCGGACAGCGCGGTGACAAAAATCACCGGAATGCGAGCGGTGGCCGGGTCGGTTTTCAGGCGGCAGCATACTTCCAGCCCGGTCATACCCGGCATCATCACGTCCAGCAGAATCAGCGCCGGCTGTTCGCGCAGCGCCAGCTGCAGGGCTTTGTCGCCGTCACGGGCAAACTGCAGCCGGTAGTGATCTTGCAGGATGTGGCGCAGTACTTGCAGGTTGGTGGGTTCATCGTCCACCAACAGCAACAGCGGGCGGGTATCGGTGGGAGCCATAGGGGTTACCTTGTCTGCGCGGCGGCCTGGCGCAGCTGCGCCAGCGCTTGCAGCGCCGCATCAAAATCGAATTCGTCCAGCGCCTGCTGCAACGTGGCCAGTAACGGGTGCGGCCACGCGGCTTGCAGCGCGGCGAGGCTGGCGTCGTCGAGCTCGCCATGCTCGCAAGCCTGTTGCAGCTTGTCCAGCAGGACGGGGGCATCCGCGGGAAGCGCCAGCACTGGCCTGGCTACTACCGGGGCGTCGCCGCGGTCGGCGGGCAGTGCGGCGGCAACCGCCTGCAAGGCCGCCGCCAGGCTGGCGGCAGCACGGGCGATGTCGCCGTCACCGTGCTCCAGCTGGGCCGCCAGCTCGGCAACCCGGCGCAGGCCAAGGTTGGCCGCCGCCCCGCGCAGGCGGTGCGCCAGCGCGGCACGGGCGTCGGCCGGCTGTGCGGCCAACTGCGCCGCCACGTTGTGGTAGTCGGCCAGCAGCCGGCGCCAGCGCGCCTGTACCTTGTCCTGGTTGCCCCATAGCGCGATGGCAGCGTCCAGGTCGATATCCTGCTCGGGCGCCTCGCCCTCTGTCGCTATGGCCTGAGTGTGGCCCAGTACGCGTGCCATTTCGGCCAGCAGCGCTGGCGGGTCTACCGGCTTGGTGGCAAAACCGTTCATGCCGGCGGCCTCGGCGTCTTGCCGGTCCTGGCTGAGCACGCTGGCTGTGAGCGCAATCACCGGTACTGCCGCCAGTTGGCGCGCCGCTTCCCACTGCCGGATGCGACGGGTGGCTTCCAGGCCGTCCACGCCGGCCATCTGCACGTCCATCAACACCAGGTCGACAGGCTGGCTGCGGTAGGTAGCCACGGCGTCGGCGCCGCCGGCGGCGGTAACCACCTGGTGGCCGTGCCGCGCCAGCACCAACTGCAACAGCTCCAGGTTTTCGGCCACGTCGTCCACCGCCAGGATGCGCAGCGGCGGCAGGCTGACGGTTTCGTCGGCGCCTGCGGCCAACATCGGCAACACCGCCTGCGCCGGCGGCAAGGGCAGCACCACGCTAAAGCAGCTGCCTTCGCCCAGCCGGCTTTCTACCTGGATCTGCCCTTGCATCAGCGCTACCAGCTGGCGGGCGATGGCGGTGCCCAGGCCGGTGCCACCAAAGCGGCGCGCCATGCTGGCGTCGGCCTGGGTAAACGGCGCGAAGATGCTGTCCAGGCGGTCGGCGGCAATACCGATACCGGTGTCGCGCACCGCCAGCTGCAGTTGGCCACCAAGCTGGCGCACCGACAAGGTGACGCTGCCGCGCTCGGTAAACTTGACGGCGTTGCCCAGCAGGTTGGTGAGGATCTGCCGCACGCGCAGCGCGTCGCCGTGGAAGGCGTGCGGGCAATCATCGGCGTAGTCCAGCTGCAGTTGTAGGCCCTTGCTGGCAGCCTGCAGCGCGAAGGTGCCCACCAACTGCTCGCACAGCGTGTATAGCGAAAAGTCGTGCTGCTCCAGCTCCAGCGCGCCGCGCTCCAGCTTGGCGGTGTCGAGGATGTCGTTGAGCAGGCGCAGCAGCGAGCGGGCGGCGTCGTGCACCGTACGCAGGTGGCGCGCCTGCTGCGCGTCCAGCGCCGTACCCAGCAACAGCTCGGTAAAACCGATGATGGCGTTCATCGGCGTGCGGATTTCGTGGCTCATATTGGCCAGGAACATGCCTTTGGCCTGCGCGGCGTGCTCGGCGCGGTCGCGCGCTTCCACCAGCTCGCGCTCCATGCGCTTGCGCGGGGTCAGGTCGCTGGCCAGCTTGACGATCTTCCACGGCTTGCCGTCGGCGTCCAGAATGGGGTTGTAGGTGGCCTGGATCCACACCTCGCTGCCGTCGGCGCGCAAGCGGCAGAACTCGCCGCTGTGGAACTCGCCGCGTTGCAGCGTGGCCCAGAAGTCGCGGTAGGCCTGGCTGGCGGCCTCGTCCGGCCGGCACAGCAGGCGGTGATGTTGGCCGCGCAGCGCATCCAGCCGGTAGCCCACCAGCTGCAGGAAGTTGTCGTTGGCGTCCAGAATGCAGCCTTGCAGGTCGAACTCCACCACCGCCATGGCGTGGCGAATGGCGGCCACCACGCCTTCGTGCTCTGCTGCGCGGGTCTTGCTATCGGTGATATCGACGATCACGCCGTCTATCCACTGCGCGGTATCGTCCACGTCATAGACACCACCAGCGCTTTCCGACACCCAGCGCTCGCCGCCGTCACGGTGGAAGATGCGGTATTCCACCACGTAGGAACGGTGCTCGCGCAGCGCACTGTCTACTGCGCCACGCACGCGGGCTAGGTCATCGGGGTGAATGATGCTCACCATGCTGAGGCCGCCATTGAGAAACAGCTCGCGATCCCAGCCGGTCAGCGCGGTGATGGCGTGGCTGATGAACAGCTTGCTCCAGTCGGCGTCTACCCGGCTGCGAAATGCGACGCCCGGCATATTGGCGATCAGCGTACGGTACTGCGTTTCGCGCGCCTGCAGCTCGCGCGCCAGCCGGGTGCGCTCGCTGATGTCGGTGACAAAGCCGATAAAGCGCACCTGCTTGCCGGACTGGGCGCGGCCCACCGCCAGCCGGATGGGGAACACGCTACCGTCGCGGCGCTGCGCCATTACCTCGCGGCCCACCCCGATCACGCGGGCGTCGCCGGTAGCCAGGTAGTGCGCCAGGTAGCCGTCGTGGCCAGAGCGATAAGGGTCGGGCATCAGCTGGTTGATGTTGTGGCCGATCAGCTCGCTGGCGACCCAGCCGAACATCTGCTCGGCGGCCTGGTTCAGCCCCAGGATGTGGCCGCGGCTATCGATGGTGATGATGCCGTCCACGGCGGTATCCACCACCGCGCGCAGCTCGGCCTCGTTCTGCTGCATCTGCGCAAACAGCTGGCGGTAGCGCAGCATGGCGTTACCGGCCAGCACGAATACGCCCGCGGTGAGCGTAAACAGTGCAATGGCCAGCGCCAGGTAGGTATTGTCGCCCTGCAGCGGCGTACCCTGCGGGTCGGGGTAGCCGATGAAACGCGCCGCTGCCATGCCGGTGTAGTGCATGCCGGCGATGGCCAGGCCCATCACCAGCCCGCCCAGCACGATGGATTGCATGGCACTAAAGGCGCCGCGCCGGCGCAGGCCGAAGCGTATCCACAGCGCCAGCATGGCCAGCACTACCGCCACCACAATGGACGCGGCAAACCACAGCGGGTCGTAGCGCAGCTGCGGCGCCATCACCATGGCGGCCATGCCGCTGTAGTGCATGGTGCCGATGCCGCTGCCCACCAGCACGCCGCCCAGCAACAGCTGCAGGCTGGTGATCTGGCGCTGCCACAACAGGTTCAGCGTCACCCAGGAGGCAAAAATGGCCGGCAGCATCGACAGCAGCGTCAGCCGGTAGTCGTAGCTGACCGTGGTACACAGGTCGAAGGCCAGCATGCCGATGAAGTGCATCGACCAGATGCCCACCCCCAGCGAGAACGAGCCGGTGAGGAACGCCGTCTGCCGCAGTATGGCGCCGTTGGCCAGCCGCGCCATGCCGGCTACCTGTAGCGCCATGATGGACGACAGCACCGCCACCAGCACCGACAGTGCCAGCAGATCTAAACGGTAGCTGCCTTGTAGCAACAGCGCGGTGGGCACGCCATCGCGGATAAAGAAGAGATCGAGCATCGGGGCGCGGGGCGGCAGGGGTTGGCCGCATCAGTGGCAGTTGCCGGCATTATAGAGGCCAGCATCTGCCCCCGCCCGGCGACAAGACCCTGCCCCGCACAGGGCCTTGCCGGCTTAACGGCGCGAGATCAGCAGGATGCCGGCGCCGATCAGCAGCATGCCCGCCAGCTCGCGCGTAGCCGGCCACTCGCCCAGGCTACTGGCGGCCATGCCCACCGCCAGCACCGGAATCACCAGCGCATTGAAACTGAGAGTGGACGCCGGCAGGCGGCGCAGCAGCCACAGCCAGGCCAGCCAACCCACGGCACTGGAAAACACCCCCGAATACACCAGCCCCAGCACAAACTGCGCCGACCACTGGATACCGGCAAAGTCGGCAAACGGCAGCAGCAGCGGCAACGGCGCCAGGCCAATCAGCGCCTGCCAGCCGGAGAAATTCAGGCTGTCCAGCGGGCCGTTCTGCGCCGCCCGCTTGGTTAGCACCGAGCCCAGTGCCCACAGCAAGCCGGCCAGCACCGCCAGCAGCATGGGCAGCACGCCGCCGTGCAGCTGCCACGGCGCCACAATCAGCATCAGCCCGGCAAAGCCGGCCACCAGCGCGCGGCGGGCATTGGCGGTAAACGGCTCGCCCAGCAGCCAGTGCGACAGCAGCGCCACCCAGAACGGCATGGTGAACACCAGCACCGAGGTGCGGCCGGCAGCGCCGGCCACCAGCGCCAGCGTCACCGTCAGGCCGTAGGCAAACGTGGTGGTCAGCCCCACCTTGGCGGCGTCGCCCAAGCGCTGCGGTTTCAGCGCCCGCCCGCGTGCCAGCAATACACCGAACAGCGTCAGGCTGCCGATGGTGGTGCGCAGGATCAGGTGCGTCAGCGGCGTAGTCGCCTGCAGCGTCACCTTCATCACCACGTAGTTGTAAGCCCACATTGTTACCAGCCCGGCAAACAACGCGTAGGGCAGCCAGCGGCTGGCGGACAAATCGGCAAGGTTGGCCGCAAGGCGGCGGCTGAGGCTGGCGCTGGTCATGGCAGGCATTCCTGGGCAAGGACAATAGCGCCAGTGTAGGTAAGCCCCCGGCCACGCCTGCTGCGTTATCATGCACAGCAGCGCAGCCACGCTGCGACTTTAGCCGGTTCAACGCAGGAAAACTGACATGCTGGATAACTACGACCGCAAGCTGCTGGCACTGCTGCAAGAAGACGCGCGCCAGACCCACGACGCGCTGGCCGAGGCGGTGAACCTGTCGCCTACCGCCGTCACCCGCCGCCTGAAGCGGCTGCGCGCCGACGGCCACATCCGCCGCGAGGTGGCGCTGGTGGACCCGGCGCTGTTCGGCCGCAGCCTGCGCCTGGTGGTAAACGTGATGCTGCAGCGCGCGCAAACGCCGCTGGTGGACGCCTTCAAGGCCAGCATGCTGGCCGCGCCCGAGGTAATGGAGTGCTACAACGTGACCGGCCGCCCGGATTTTGTGCTGATGGTGCTGGTACGCGACATGGCCGACTACGAGCGCTTTGCCCGCGCCCACCTGATGAACAACCCGCACGTGCGCGAGTTCGAATCGCTGGTGGTGATCAACACCTGCAAATACACCACCGCCGTACCGCAGGACGCCGACACGGACTAAGGTTGGCCGCAGGCAAAACAAAACCCGGCGCGGGGCCGGGTTGCTGTGGCGGTGCAGGCTGCCGCTTACTCTTCGTGCATCAGCGCGTGTTCGATCTCGGAAAACGCCTTGGGCACGCGTACAAAGTTCAGCGAGGTGCCCAGGCGGCGGGCGATGGTGGAGGTGGAGAACAGCCCGCACACTTCGTAGTGGCCACTGGACTCGTTACGCTCGACCACCAGCGAATGCTGGCGACCCAGGTCTTTCATGGTGGCCACCACGTGGCCCACGGTGGAGCGGCTGATATCGGCCAGGTTCAGCGCTTCCAGCTGCTTGCGCGGCGTCATCACGTCGCCCACCACGATTTCTTTATGGCGCTTGCCGTGCTCGTGGATCTGCTTGAGCGGGCGCTCGCCCAGCACGTCGGTGGCGGTTAGCAGGCCGGCAAAGCTGCCGTCGGCGTCGGTCACGAACAGCAGGCGGATACCGTGGCTCACCATGCGCGCGTGGGCGTCATCCAGCAGCGCGTCTTCGTTGATGCTGATCGGGTCGATCACGCGCAGGTCGGTCATCACTTCGGTAGCGGGGCTTTTCAGCGTGACCTGGCGCTGCGGGCGCTGCTCAACGTGGATCAGGTCGGTCTGGGCAGGCAGGCTCAGCGTTTGCAGGGCGTGGTATTCCATGATGATTCTCCTCTTCGCGGGTGCCGCCATCGGGCTGGATGGCCACACCCCGGGATTGTCTTGCCGCCTGGGCGGCGGGGGGCCGGGCAAGCTTTTGCACTCCCCTTTGCTTGCCGGTACTTTCATCTAAGCACACGGCGGGCAAATGCACAGCTTTTTTATGCAAGTATTGGTAACGGTTTGTTCGATATCAACCGGTGCATACCACAGCATAAAACAAAAAAACCGCCCCGGAGGGCGGTATCAGTGATGGAGTATTGCACGATGAAACGCGGTTAACCGGCCATGACGGCCTCGACTTCGTCGGCGGTTTTGGCAATAGGCTCGCCCAGCACGCGGCTGCCGTCGGCGGTGACCAGCACGTCGTCCTCGATGCGGATGCCGCCGAAGTCGCGGTATTCGTTGAAACGGGCGTAGTTGATGTACTGCGCGTGGCGGCCTTCGGCCTGCCAGGCGTCGATCAGCGCCGGAATAAAGTAAATGCCCGGCTCCACGGTAATCACCATGCCGGCCAAGAGCGGTTTGCCCAGGCGCAGGTAGCCCAGGCCGAACAGCGGGCTGCGCTCGGTGCCGTCGCCGTAGCCCACCAGGTCTTCGCCCAGGCCTTCCATATCGTGTACGTCCATGCCGATCTGGTGGCCCAGGCCGTGCGGGAAGGCAATAGCGTAGGCGCCGCTTTCCACGATGGCGTCGGCGTCACCGTGGAAGAAGCCCAGCGCGCTCATGCGCTCCACCATCACGCGGGCGGACAGCTTGTGGATATCCAGGTAGCGCACGCCGGGGCGAATGGCGTCGATGGCGGCCAGCTGCATGGCCAGCACGGTGTCGTACAGTTCGCGCTGGCGCGGGCTGAATTTGCCGCCCACCGGAATGGTGCGGGTGATGTCGCTGGCGTAGCCGCCACCGCTGGCGGCGCCGGTGTCGTTGACCACCAGGTCGCCGGCTTGCAGCACCTGGTCGTGGTGATGGTTGTGCAGCACTTCGCCGCGGCGCGAGAAGATGCTGGGGTAGGCCAGCTGCCAGTCGTGACGGCGCACGATGCCTTCCATTTCGCCGACGATGGCGTGTTCTACCACGCCGGGACGGGCGGCGCGCATGGCGGCCAGATGGGCGTCGCGGGTTACGGCCAGCGCGGCTTCCATCTCGGCGATTTCCTCCTCGCCCTTGATTTCGCGCAGGCTCACCACGGCGCGGGTCAGCGCCTCGCTATAGCCTTGCTGCGCGGCTTGCGGGGCAGCATCCAGCAGGCCGGCCAGCGCCAGCACGGTTTCGCCACGGTAGGGCTGCAGGTAGTGCACGGTACGGCCGGCAGCGCGGGCAGCGGCCAGCACGCCAGCCAGCGCGGCGTAGGGCTGGCTGCGGCCAACCTGGGCACGCGCGGCGCGTTCGGCCAGCGTGGGCAGCTCGCCGGTCCACACGATGTCGGCTACGTCCGGGTCGTTGCCGAACAGCGTGGTGTCGCCGTTGGCGGTGTCCATCACGCCCGCCAGGCCGGGCTCGTTCAGGCCGAAGAAGTAGCGGAACGAGCTGTCCTGCACAAAGGGGAAAATGTTGTCGCGGTAGTTCATCGGCGAATCGACATTACCCAGGAACAGGATCAGGCTATCGGGCAGCAGGGCAGCAAGCTTGTCGCGACGCTGCTGGTAGATGGCGGGCTGGAACATGGTGGCTTCCGGTGGTGAGCGGTGAAGCCAGCATTTTTGTATACAATCGCCTATTTGTATAGAAAAACAGGCCACCATCCGCCGGATGTGGCCTGTGCAGTGGCAGCATTGCCACTTTTCAGCGTTTAGCCGTGCTTTCGCGGCAGGAAGTAGCGCCCTTGGCCGCCTTGGGCAGCTGCCAGCGCAACAGCAGGCTTACCGCCACGCCGGCCAGCAGCGCCCACAGCGGTGCGCCGATACCGGCAAAACTCACGCCGGAAGCCGCCACCACAAAGGTCAGCAAAGCCGCCTCGCGCTGGGTGTCGCTGGCCAGCGCGGCCGATAGCGAGCTGGCCAGCGTGCCGAACAGTGCCAGCGCCGCCGCCGCCATCACCAGCGCCTTGGGCAGTACCAGCAGCAGTGCCACCAGCGCGCCACCAAACAGCGCCACCAGGATGTAGCAGCAGGCGGCCACCACGCCGGCTTTCCAGCGCTGGGCGCGGTCCGGGTGGGCTTCGGGGCCGGTACACATGGCCGCGGTGATCGCCGCCAGCACCACACCGTGGCAACCAAACGGCGCCAGCAGCAGCGAGGCACCGCCCAGCGCACTCACCGGTACCCGTGCCGGAATCTCGTAACCATCATTCTTCAGCACCGCCATGCCGGGCAGAAACTGGCCGGTGAGCGCAATCAGCGCTAACGGCAGCGCAATATTGCTGAGGCCGGCCAGGCTGAATACCGGCGTGGTCCACAGCGGGCCGCTGGCGGCGCTGGCCAGGCTGGGTGCGGCGGCAAAGCCACCGGTCGCTGCCAGAAACACGCCGCCCAGCGCCAGCGCGCCCATCAGCGCGTAGCGCGGCCACAGCCGGCGGCCGACAAAGAACATCAGCGCCATCGGCAGCACCAGCGCCGCGTGCTCGCGCACCGCCGGTACCAGCTCGGCCACAAAACGGAACAGGATGCCCGCCAGCAGGCCGGCGGCTAAGGCAGGCGGGAAGCGCTTCATCAGCGCATCAAACGCGCCGCTGATGCCGATCAGCCAGACCAGCAGGCCGGCGATCACATAACCGCCCACCGCCTCGGGGTAGCTCACCGTAGGCAGCGCGGCCAACAGCAGCGCAGCGCCAGGCGTGGACCAGGCGGTAATGATGGGCATTTTCCAGCGCCACGACAGCCACAGGCCCACCACGCCGGAGCCGATGGACACCGCCCACAGCCAGCTGGCCAGCTCGGCGGCGCTCAGGCCGGCCTGCTGCGCGGCGTGCACGATGATGAGAAAGGGGCCGGTATAGCCAACGGCAATCGTTAGCACACCGGCGATCAGGGTAGACGGGGGTAAATGTTTAAGCATGCTGTTCTTTCATACAAAAGGCTTCCGGGTAGGCCGCCACGGGTCAAGCACCCCCGCAGGCTGCGCTGCCGTCTGGGCAGCCGCTTGCTGTATGGCCCGCCGCAAGGGGCAGGCAGAACAGCACCGGTAAGCGAACTGTACGCGGTAGCCGCGTGGCCCGCCTGCCACAGCGGGCTACAACACACTGGCGCACGGCGTGTCTGTTCTATATAACAGAGCCATGACCGATACCGCCCTCCCCGCCGTCTACCAGCGCATTGCGGCCAACTTGCTGCAGCAGCTAGATAGCGGTCACTACCCGCCCGGCAGCCGTCTGCCATCTGTGCGTGCGCTGGCCGCCGAGCACGGCGTGAACGTACTCACTGCGCTGGCCGCCTACCGCCACCTGGAACAGCAACAGCGCGTGGTGGCGCGCCCGCGCGCCGGCTACTTTGCCGCCCTGCAGCCCCACCCGGCACCGGGTAGCGGCCAGGCTTCGCCGCTACCGGCCGCGGCGGCGCTGGTTGACCTGAAAAGCCGCATGTCCACCCTGCTGCAGCTGGGTGACGAGCGCATCCACTGGCAGCTGCACATGGCCGAAGCCTCGCCCACGCTGTACCCGTCGGCCGAGCTGGCGCGGCGGCTACAAAGCACGCTCACCCGCCAGCCCGGGCTGATTGGCGCCCACCTGCCAGGCGACATCCAGCGCCGCCTGTGCCATGGCCTGCAGCGCATCGCCAGCGAACGTGGCCTGTCGCTGCAGGCAGACGGCATCCTGCCCTGCCACGGCATTACCGAGGGTATCAGCCTGGCGCTGCGCTACCTCACCCGCCCCGGCGACACGGTGGCGGTAGAAACCCCGGTGTACTTCGGCCTGCTGCAAACCCTGCAGGGCCTGGGGCTGAAGGCGCTGGAGATCCCCTGTACGCCAGACAGCGGGCTATCGCTGGAGGCGCTGGAGTTCGCCCTGCGCCACGGTCCTGCAGTGAAATGCCTGGTATGCGTACCGCACTTCCAGAACCCCACCGGCGCGCTGATGCCGGACGAACACAAGAAGCGCCTGCTGCAGCTGGCCAGCCAGTACAGCCTGACGCTGATCGAGGACGACGTGTTCGGCGACCTGTACTACGGCAGCGAACGCCCTACCCCCATGAAGGCCTGGGACCGCCACGACCAGGTGATCTACTGCGCCTCGTTCACCAAGAGCTACGCGCCATCGCTGCGGCTGGGCTGGGTGGCAGCCGGCCGCCACCACGCCGCACTGGCGCAGCTGCAGGCCAGCAGCACGCTGACGGTGTCGCCACTATTGCAGGCCGTGCTGGCCGACGTGCTGGATAGCGGCGACTACCAGCGCACCAGCGCCCGCATCCGCCAGCAGCTGGCCAGCCAGATGCACGCCACCGCCGACGCCGTACTGCGCCACTTTCCCAAGGGCACGCGCATCCGCAAGCCGCAAGGCGGCATGCTGTTGTGGGTAGAATGCCCGCCGCAGAGCGACACCACCGCGCTGCTGCAAGGCGCACTGGCCGACGGCATCAGCTTTGCCCCCGGCATGGCATTCTCGGCCGAGCCACGCTTTGGCCACTGCCTGCGCATCAATTGCGGCCAACCTTTCACTCCGGCGCTGGAGGCCGCCATCGCCACGCTCGGCCAGCGCCTTGCTACGCAATTATTGCAAGCGCGGTGATACACTGGCAGACCCGATACCGCGCTTATGCCCTGACATGAAAGCCACGCCCAGCCTGCCGCCAGACGCCCTCCTGGCTTTTGACGCCCTCGCCCGCTGCCTCAGTTTTACCGCAGCGGCCAACGATCTGGGCTGTGCCAAAAGCCGCGTCAGCCAGCTCATCAAAGAGCTGGAGCAAGAGCTGGGCACCGTGCTGGTGCTGCGCAATACCCGCCGCGTGGTACTGACCGAAAGCGGCCAACGCCTGGCACGGCACGCCGAAAAGCTGCGCCTGTTGCTGGCCGGTATCCGCACCGATATCGATGAAAGCAAAGACAAGGTAGAAGGCCCGCTGCGTATCGGCTGTTCCGCCGGCCTGGCGCAGCAACTGCTGGGCCCCTTGCTGGCCGAGCTGGCGCACGAGTTTCCCGACCTGCAAGTCCGCCTGCAGGTAGAAAACCGCGTGGTGGACCCGGTAGTAGAGGGGCTGGATTTCTGCCTGCGCACCCGTAATGTGCACGACGACCGCCTGGTAGCGCGCCCGGTCGGCCTGGTGTGGGAAAAGCTGTACGCCTCACCCGAGTACCTGGCCGAGCACGGCAGCCCGCATGCGCTGGACGACCTGCAGCTGCATCGCCTGATCAGCAACGCCTACTACAGCGAACAGGGCGAAGAATGGCGGCTGGAGCGCGATGACCAGCAAACCACCATCAAGCTGCGCCCGGCGCTCACGGTAGACCAGTACAGCGTGGTGGCTTCGGTACTCAAACAGCACCACGGCATCGGCCTGCTACCCAGCTATATGGGCCAGCCGCTGGTGGAAAAAGGCATTCTGGCCGAAGTACTGCCCGACTGGCGCGCTGCCGGCTGGCCGGTGTTCCTGGTATTTGCCTACCAGCAGCCGCTACCGCGCAAATACCAGGCCTTCATGAGCTTCATCATCCCGCGCCTGCAGGACAAACTCGGCAGCCCATGATTGATGCAGGCCAAGGTTGGCCGCAAGGTGCGCTGCTACAGTAGCCGCTTTCCTGCCGGCCGCGCCGGCGTGCTATCGGGGGTTTTATGGTCGAACATGTAGATATCTTCATCGTGGGCGGCGGCATGGTGGGCACCGCCATCGCTGCCCGGCTGGGCCACAGCGGCCTGAACATCGCCGTGCTGGAACAGCAGGCACCACCGGCCTTCGACCCCGACAGCCCGCCTGACCTGCGCGTATCCGCCATCAGCCCGGCCTCGCGCGCGCTGCTGGAGCGCATCGGCGCCTGGCAACACATCGAAGCCATGCGTAGCGCCCCCTACCAGCGCATGCAGGTATGGGAAACCGACCGCAGCGCCGGCACGCTATTCGACGCCGGCGAAGTAGACGCGGCCAACCTGGGCCACATCATCGAAAACCGCATCGTGCAGCTGGCCTGCACCCAGGCACTGCAACAGCACGCCAACATCCAGCTGATCTGCCCGGACAGCATCCAGCGTCTGGACATCCAGGCCGGTGGCAGCCGTATCGAGCTGGCCAGCGGCCGCAGCTTTGTCGCACGCCTGGTCATCGGCGCCGACGGTGCCAAATCGCAAGTACGCGACGCCGCAAGCATCGGCCTCAACAGCCACGAGTACCCGATGCACGCCTTCGTGGCCACCGTCGGTATCCAGGGCGGCGAGCGCGACATCACCTGGCAGCGCTTCACCCCCAACGGCCCGCAATCGCTGCTGCCGCTACCGGGTGATTACGCTTCCCTGGTGTGGTACCACCAGCCGCAGCAGGTACAACAACTGCTGCAGCTGGACGATACCGCGCTAATCGCCGCATTTAGCCGCGAATTCCCCGACGCACTGCCCACCCTCACCCATGTCGTCAGCCGTGGCAGCTTTGCGCTGATCCGCCGCCACGCGCAAGACTACGTGCGCGCCGGCGTGGTGCTGGCCGGCGACGCCGCCCACACCATCCACCCGCTAGCCGGTCAGGGCGTCAACCTGGGCTTCCAGGACGCCGAGGCGCTGTGCCAGGTACTGGAGCAGGCCGTGCAGCAAGGCGAAGACATCGCCAGCCTGGCCGTACTGCAGCGCTACCAGCGCCAGCGCATGCTGCCCAATCACGGCATGCAACGCCTGATGGACGCCTTCTGCTACGGCTTCAGCAACGACAGCGGCCCGCTACGCTTCGTGCGTAACCTGGGCCTGAAGCTGGCCAACCACAGCGGCCCGGTGAAGAAAGAAGTCATCCGTTATGCACTAGGCCTCAGCACACCGGATCAGCTGCTACCCACACCGCTAGCGCTGTTCAAACCACGCCTGAAGCGTGCCTGATCTGCGATGTTAAAAGCAAAAGCCCGCATAAGCGGGCTTTTTGTTGGGGGAGGTACCTTGCGGCCAACGTTGGCCGCAGCATAGCGGTAGTGGTAGCCCGGCATAAGCCGCAGACGCATCCGGGAGCCGGCCGCAGGCCGGCTTGGGGTAGGTGGCGACGTGACCGGGGCCGTTCGGTGAGTGGCAGCGGCTGCATGATGGCGGCCAAGGTTGGCCGCGGGGTGCGTGCGGTGTTTTCGCCGCACCAAAGCACAAAGCCCAGCTCGTTTGAGCTGGGCTTCGGTATGGGGCGTCTGGCGGTGTCCTACTTTCACACAGGAATCTGCACTATCATCGGCGCTGAGGCGTTTCACGGTCCTGTTCGGAATGGGAAGGCGTGGGACCACCTCGCTATGGCCACCAGACATAAACTGTCACAAACTTGAAGAAGCCAGGCTGGAAATCTCCAGCCGGTAGAATTTTCTTGTATCAACCAGCGCTTCATCATCAACAAAGCAACTCAAATGATAGGATCAAGCCTCACGAGCAATTAGTATCGGTTAGCTTAACGCCTCACAGCGCTTCCACACCCGACCTATCAACGTCCTGGTCTCGAACGACTCTTCAGGGAGGTCAAGCCTCCAGGGAAGTCTCATCTTCAGGCAAGTTTCCCGCTTAGATGCTTTCAGCGGTTATCTCTTCCGAACTTAGCTACCCGGCGATGCGACTGGCGTCACAACCGGTACACCAGAGGTTCGTCCACTCCGGTCCTCTCGTACTAGGAGCAGCCCCCGTCAAACTTCCAACGCCCACTGCAGATAGGGACCAAACTGTCTCACGACGTTTTGAACCCAGCTCACGTACCACTTTAAATGGCGAACAGCCATACCCTTGGGACCGGCTACAGCCCCAGGATGTGATGAGCCGACATCGAGGTGCCAAACTCCGCCGTCGATGTGAACTCTTGGGCGGAATCAGCCTGTTATCCCCGGAGTACCTTTTATCCGTTGAGCGATGGCCCTTCCATTCAGAACCACCGGATCACTATGTCCTGCTTTCGCACCTGCTCGACTTGTCGGTCTCGCAGTTAAGCTACCTTTTGCCATTGCACTATCAGCACGATTTCCGACCGTACCTAGGTAACCTTCGAACTCCTCCGTTACACTTTGGGAGGAGACCGCCCCAGTCAAACTGCCTACCATGCACTGTCCCCGATCCGGATCACGGACCAAGGTTAGAACCTCAAACACACCAGGGTGGTATTTCAAGGACGGCTCCACTGAAACTAGCGTTCCAGCTTCATAGCCTCCCACCTATCCTACACAAGTCTGTTCAAAGTCCAATGCAAAGCTACAGTAAAGGTTCACGGGGTCTTTCCGTCTAGCAGCGGGTAGATTGCATCTTCACAAACATTTCAACTTCGCTGAGTCTCAGGAGGAGACAGTGTGGCCATCGTTACGCCATTCGTGCGGGTCGGAACTTACCCGACAAGGAATTTCGCTACCTTAGGACCGTTATAGTTACGGCCGCCGTTTACTGGGACTTCAATCAAGAGCTTGCACCCCATCATTTAATCTTCCAGCACCGGGCAGGCGTCACTCCGTATACGTCCACTTTCGTGTTGGCACAGAGCTGTGTTTTTGTTAAACAGTCGCAGCCACCTATTCTCTGCGACCTCTACTAGCTTCGGACGCGAAGTCCTACACCAACAGAGGCACACCTTCTCCCGAAGTTACGGTGTCAATTTGCCGAGTTCCTTCTCCTGAGTTCTCTCAAGCGCCTTAGAATTCTCATCCTGCCCACCTGTGTCGGTTTGCGGTACGGTTCTTATGCAGCTGAAGCTTAGTGGCTTTTCCTGGAAGCGTGGTATCAGTTACTTCAGATCCGTAGATCCTCGTCATCACCTCTCGGCCTTAAGGTGCAGCGGATTTGCCTACCGCACCAGCCTACCGGCTTAAACGACCTATTCCAACAGGCCGCTAACCTAACCTTCTCCGTCCCCACATCGCACTGCATAAAAGTACGGGAATATTAACCCGTTTCCCATCGACTACGCTTTTCAGCCTCGCCTTAGGGGCCGACTCACCCTACGCCGATGAACGTTGCGTAGGAAACCTTGGGCTTTCGGCGAGCGGGCTTTTCACCCGCTTTATCGCTACTCATGTCAGCATTCGCACTTCTGATATCTCCAGCAGGGTTTACACCACCACCTTCACAGACCTACAGAACGCTCCCCTACCACGGACACATTAATGTGCCCATCCGCAGCTTCGGTTATCAGTTTGAGCCCCGTTACATCTTCCGCGCAGGACGACTCGACCAGTGAGCTATTACGCTTTCTTTAAATGATGGCTGCTTCTAAGCCAACATCCTGGCTGTCTAGGCCTTCCCACCTCGTTTACCACTTAACTGATCATTTGGGACCTTAGCTGGCGGTCTGGGTTGTTTCCCTCTTGACGATGGACGTTAGCACCCACCGTCTGTCTCCCATGCTTGCACTTTCCGGTATTCAGAGTTTGCCATGGTTTGGTAAATCGCAATGACCCCCTAGCCATAACAGTGCTTTACCCCCGGAAGTGATACATGAGGCACTACCTAAATAGTTTTCGGGGAGAACCAGCTATCTCCGAGTTTGTTTAGCCTTTCACCCCTATCCACAGCTCATCCCCTAGTTTTGCAACACTAGTGGGTTCGGACCTCCAGTGCGTGTTACCGCACCTTCATCCTGGCCATGGATAGATCACTCGGTTTCGGGTCTACACCCAGCGACTGAATCGCCCTATTCGGACTCGGTTTCCCTACGCCTCCCCTATGCGGTTAAGCTTGCCACTGAATGTAAGTCGCTGACCCATTATACAAAAGGTACGCAGTCACCCGTTTCCAGGCTCCCACTGTTTGTATGCATCCGGTTTCAGGTTCTATTTCACTCCCCTCCCGGGGTTCTTTTCGCCTTTCCCTCACGGTACTGGTTCACTATCGGTCGATCACGAGTATTTAGCCTTGGAGGATGGTCCCCCCATATTCAGACAGGATTTCGCGTGTCCCGCCCTACTTGTCGTATGCTTAGTTCTTGGAATGGGTTTTCGTGTACGGGGCTATCACCCACTATGGCCGCACTTTCCAGAGCGTTCCACTAACTCAATCCATAACACATACAGGCTCTTCCGCGTTCGCTCGCCACTACTTACGGAATCTCGGTTGATTTCTTTTCCTCGGGGTACTTAGATG